>JBDUDX010000126.1:0-5538 GCA_040002735.1 Frankiaceae bacterium
TGCCTTGAATTCCGCTTGGTCCTTCACCGAGATGTTCGGGGACAGCGCAGCGGCCGCCTCCACGGTCTTGCGGACCTGGGCTACCGGCGCGTTCGGCTCGGTGGTCACCGCGACCACTGAGTCCAGGGCGTCGGCGAAGTTCTTGTCAAAGGTGTCGGTGGAGATCAGGTAGCTGCCGATCAACTGGTTCTCTTTGAAGATGCCACCGATCGGCAGGGTGGTAGCTCCGGTCTTGCCGAAGACGGCCGGCACGCGGTCGCCCACCGCCCACTTCTTGGCCTTGGCCGTTTTCGCGTCCACCAACAGGGCGCCGCTGGCCATCGCGTCCGAGTTGCCCGACAGGAGGTCGAGTTGGACAGTACGCCGGACCGTCGCCGGCTGCGTTCCGGTGATCTGGGTGGAGGAGCCGCCGATCTTGGCGGTCCCGATCCGGAAGGAGGACACCGCCGCGACCCCCGGTGCGCCGGCGAGACGCTCGGCGACCGTACGGGTGAACGGCGTGAACGTGGACGTGGTCAGCACGTAGTCCGCTCCCAAGCTGCTGTCGATCACCTGGTTCGAACTCTCCTTGATCGAGGATGACATCACCGTCATCGCACTGACCAGCGCCAATCCGACCATCAGCGCGGACGCCGTGGCGGCGGTACGCCGTGGATTGCGCATCGCGTTGTCCCGGGCGAGGCGACCGGCGTAGCTCGCGCGCGCGATCGGTGCCCCGAGCAGCCGGACCACCGGCTGGGAGATGTACGGCGAGAGCGCGGCGACGCCCAGGAAAACCGCGATCGCCCCCAGGCCGACGAGCGCAGCAGGTTGACTGCCGGCGCCGGCCAACCCGGCGATCAACAGGGCAATCCCGGCGACCACCAGCAGCGCGCCGATGATGGCGCGGCGACGCAGTGAGGCGCTGGGCAGCGCGACATCGTCGCGCAACGCGGCCATCGGAGGGATCCGAGCCGCGAGCCGCGCCGGCTGATAGGCCGCCGCGGTGGTGACCACGACCCCGACCAGGTACGCCCACATCGGCGTGTGTGGCAGCACCGTGAGCCCGCTTGCCGGGATGTCCGCGCCGAAAGCCTTGAACAGCAGTTGCAGCAGCTTCGCCACGCCGAGACCGGCGCCCAGACCGATCGTGGACGCGACCACGCCCACCAGCAACGACTCACCCAACACCGATCGGGTGACCTGCCGTCGACTGGCGCCCAGCGCCCGCAGCAACGCCATCTCCTTGGAGCGCTGGGCCACCAACATGGTGAACGTGTTGAAGATGATGAACGAACCGACGAAGAGCGAGATGCCGGCGAAGACCAGCAGGAAGATATTGAGGAACTTCAGCGCCGACTTGATCGAGTTCGAACTTTCCGCGGACAGCTCCTTGCCGGTGATGGCCTCGTACCCGGCGGGCAGGACGCGCCGCACCCGGTCCCGAAGCTCCGCTTGCGACACCCCGCTAGCCGCCGCCACATCGATGGAGGTGTAAACGCCCGGTGAGCCCAGCAGCCGCTGGGCACTGACCGGATCGAAGGCGGTGATGGTCGCGCCGGCGAGTTCACCGGAGGAGCCGAACCGGAAGATGCCGACGACGCGCTGGCGCAGCGGTGGCCCTTTGAGCAGCACGGTGACCGTGTCGCCGACCTTGATGCCACCGTCGGCAGCGGTCTTCGTGTCGATCGCCACTTCACCGGCTGCCTTGGGCCCCCGGCCCGCGGTCAACCGCAGTGGAGACAGCGTCGAGTCGGTCCATACCTCACCGAGACCGGGTGCCCCCTGGCCGCCGAGGACCTTGTTCGTCTTCGGGGAAACGATTTGCGCGTACCCCTCAACGTTGCCGAGTGCGTCTCGAACACCCGGCACCGCCCGGACGGTGGGCAGCAAGGACGCGGGGACCGGGGCGCGCTGAGTGCCCGCGTTCTGGTTGCTGGTGAAGTCGCTGTGCGCGCGTACGTTGACCGCGGTATTGCGGTTCGCATCGGCGAAGAGCCGGTCGAAGGTGGCGTTGATCGTGTCGGTGAGGACCAGGGTGCCCACGATGAATGCCACGCCGAGGACCACCGATGCGGTGGTCAAGGCGAGCCGCAACTTGTGCCCCAGGGCACTCTTCAGGGTGGCGCGGAACATCAGGCTTCCACCGGTACTTCGATGCGCTTGATGTTGTCCAGGACGCGCTCGGCGGTGGGCTGGGCCATGTCATCCACGAGCCGGCCGTCAGCGAGGAACAGCGCACGGTCGGAGTAGGAGGCAGCCACCGGATCGTGGGTCACCATGATTACCGTCTGCTGCATGTCCAGTACCGACTGGCGGAGGAAGCCGAGCACCTCGGCGCCGGCGCGAGAGTCGAGATTTCCGGTCGGCTCGTCCGCGAAGACCACGTCGGGTCGGCTGGCCAACGCTCGGGCGCAGGCAACCCGTTGCTGTTGTCCGCCGGAGAGTTCGGTCGGCCGGTGCTTCAGGCGATCCTTGAGGCCCACCACGTCGATGATCCTATCCAGCCACTGCTGATCGGGCTTACGCCCGGCGAGGTCCATCGGCAGCGTGATGTTCTCCAGCGCGTTCAAGGTAGGTACCAGATTGTACGACTGGAAGATGAATCCCACCCGGTCTCGGCGCAACACCGTCAGCCGCTTGTCGTCCAACGTGGTCAGGTCGGTGTCACCGATGAACACCGAACCGGAGCTGACGCTGTCCAGGCCGGCGAGACAGTGCAGCAGCGTGGACTTGCCCGAACCGGACGGGCCCATGATCGCGGTGAACCGCCCGCGGGCAAAGGCAACCGTGACGTCCTCCAGCGCGGTGACGCTGGTCTCCTCCTTGCCGTAGACCTTGCTCAGGCGCTCCGCTCGTGCGGCCGCCACAATCTCGGTGTCAGCGGGCGCCATGGGCAACGCGGTGGACATCAGGCCTCCTGGTGGGCAACGCGAACGGGTCGGTGTCGGGCTCGATCCTTACGGCCCTGGGGCGAACGATGCACCTCAATATCCTCCGATGAGATCATTCGAAGAGCAATCCCGGATCCGGTGCGCCCTCTGGTTGCCGTACCGGCCCCATCCAACCTGGTTCCCGGGATCTCGTTGCAACCATGGCTGCGCAGCACGCCGTACGCTCGAACGGTGCCCGCGCCCGGCTCCGTCAAGAGCCCCGACCTGTTCGTGGGCCGGATCCTGGGCATCCCGATCTATCTGGGACCTTCGTGGTTCTTCGTCGCGGTGTTGCTCACCGTGCTGTACGCCCCGGACGTGGAACGCGCCGTCAGCGGGATCGGCGGGCGCAGCTATCTGGTCTCCTTCAGCTTCGCGCTGCTGCTCTACGGTTCCGTGCTGATCCACGAACTGGGGCACTCGGTGGTCGCCCGTTGGTTGGGTCTGCCGGTGCGGCGGATCACCCTGCACGCCTTTGTCGGACTGTCCGAGATCGAGAAAGAACCGCCGACGCCGGCGAAGGAGGCGATGGTCGCCGCCGCCGGTCCGGCGATGTCTGTGGTACTCGCCGTCGGCGCCGCAGCCCTGGTGCCGCACCTGGAGCGTGGCACGGTGCTGCGCGTTCTGGCGGTCGGCCTGATGATCTCCAATGCCATCGTTGCGGTGCTGAATATGCTGCCCGGGCTCCCGCTCGACGGCGGCCGGGTCTTTCGCGCCGCGGTGTGGCGGGTGAGCCACAACCCACTGCGGGCCACCACCACAGCCGCCTGGGCGGGTCGGATGGTCGGCATCACGGTGGGCCTGGCGGGCACCGCCTGGGGCAACCGGGTCGGGGGTGCGTCCGCGCTGTACAACACGGTGGTGTCGGTCATGGTCGGGTGGTTCATCTACGCCGGGGCGTCCAGCGCGCTGCGTTCGGCGAAGGTGCAGACCGTACTTCCGCAACTGCAGGCCCGCACCCTCACCCGGCGGGCCATCCCGGTCGCCGCCGACGTGCCGCTGGCTGAAGCGTTGCGCCGGTTGGCACTGGCCAGCGCTCGGGCGCTGGTGGTGGTGGACGGCCAAGGCCGGCCGACTGCCATCGTGTCGGAAGCCGCGGTGGCGGCCGTACCGGAGAATCGCCGGCCCTGGGTGGACGTCGGCACACTCGCTCGCTCGGTGTCACCGGATACCACGGTGGATGCGGATCTCGCTGGGGCGGAGCTGCTGTCCGCGCTGCAGGCCGCCCCGGCGGAGGACCATCTGGTCACCGAGGCCAACGGCCGGGTCTACGGCGTCCTCAGCACCAGCGATGTGGCGGCCGCGATCAGCGGCGCGGCGCCCCGGTGAGGCCCCGCGGGCCCTTGGCTGACGGCGATGACGTACAGCTCACCGACGTCAAGGGCCGGCAGCACACCATCACACTGCAGGCCGGCAAGACCTTCCACAGTCATCGCGGCGGCTTCGCCCACGACGAGTTGATCGGCGGCCCGGAGGGCGTGGTCGTCAAGACCAGCAGCGGCGCCCCGTACCTGGCGCTGCGGCCGCTGCTGGCCGACTACACGCTGTCCATGCCGCGGGGTGCCGCGGTGGTTTATCCGAAGGACGCGGCGCAGATCGTCCACCAGGCTGACATCTTCCCCGGCGCGCGGGTGGTGGAGGCCGGTGCCGGTTCCGGTGCGCTCAGTTGCGCGCTGCTCCGAGCGGTCGGTGAGTCCGGCCTGCTTGCCTCCTACGAACGGCGGGCGGACTTCGCTGAGGTCGCACGGCGGAATGTGGAGCGCTTCTTCGGAGGCCCGCACCCAGCCTGGCGGTTGACCACCGGTGACCTGGTCGGTTCGCTGCAGGAGACCGACGTCGACCGGGTCGTCCTGGACATGCTCGCCCCCTGGGACGTCTTGGACGCGGTCTCCGCCGCACTGCGCCCGGGCGGGGTGCTGTGCAGCTACGTGGCTACGACGACCCAACTGGCTCGTACGGTCGAGGCGCTACGGGATTGCGGCACGTTCACTGAGCCGGCAGCGTGGGAGTCCTTTGTCCGCGGCTGGCATGTGGAGGGGCTTGCCGTGCGTCCCGATCATCGGATGATCGGGCACACCGGGTTCTTGATCACCAGCCGGCGACTCGCCGACGGGGTTCCGCCGCCGCCACGCCGCCGCCGGCCGGCCAAAGGGGCCCACGATCAGCCCACCACCGGAGATGGAGAAACCCATGAACCGGCTTCGGAGCCCGTACCGTTTCGGCCTTCCCTGCCGTAGCCGGACCCCTCAGTCGGCGTCCGGACCGCCGACCGCCACGCCGTTCCGGTCGGTGACGAAGATGCACTCGCCGGGGCACTCCTTGGCGGAATCCAGCACTTCCAGCACCCAGCCGGACGGCACCGGGACCCGCGCGCCAGCCTGCAAGCACAACTCGCCGTCGCGGTCCTTGACGTAGGCCAGGCCGTCGATGTCGAACTCGAAGACCTCCGGGGCCAACTGAACGCAGATCCCGTCGCCGGTGCACAGGTCTTGATCGACCCGTACCTCGAGCGTGTCGGCCGCGCTATCAACCGCGAAGTCGGACAGCGATCCGGCGGGGAGCGTCACGGATGCAGCTACCTCTTCTGCTCGGGCCATATCGGTCGGGGGAGTGCTCCGCCTTCCGT
>JBDUDX010000127.1:0-4387 GCA_040002735.1 Frankiaceae bacterium
GCGGGACTTGCCGCTCGATCAGCTCAAAATTGCTTCCGACTCCCGCTACCTGAACTGCGCGCACCACTCGCCCCTCTCGTCACAGGAGAACCAGTTCACCATGCCGACCTGCTGTCCCGCACCGTCGCCAGGCCAGGCCGGGCCGGGCCTGGCCGCGGAGGCACTCAAGAGTGGGTGCTTGAGCAGACGACGGCGCCGTCGCGTGGCGAAGAGTCAGCTGAGGCGTTCCGGCACCAGCCACAGCACGGCCAGCGGCGGGAGGGTGAGCGTCGCCGAGTGGTCCTGGTCTTGCCAGGGGCCGCCGTCGGCCCGCACCGTCGGGTTGGCGATCCCGCCGCCGGCGAAGTCCGGCGCATCGGTGTTCAGCACCTCCACCCAGCGCCCGCCGGCGGGCAGCCCGATCTGGTAGTCGTGCCGCACCACCGGCGTGAGGTTGGCCACGCAGGCGAGTTGCTGGCTGCCGTCGGTGTTGTAGCGCAGAAATGAGAGCACGCTGTGGTCGGCGTCGTTCGGGTCGAGCCAGCGGAAGCCGGTCCAGTCGAAGTCCCGCTCCCACAATGCCGGCTGCCGACGGTAGACACCGTTGAGCGTCCGGACCAGCCGCTGCACGCCGGCGTGTTCGGGGTACTGCAGCAGGTGCCAGTCCAAGCTGCGGTCGTGGTCCCACTCTGCGGATTGCCCGAACTCACCGCCCATGAACAGCAGCTGCCGACCGGGGTGGGCCCACATCCAGGCCAGCAACGCCCGGAGGTTGGCGAACTGCTGCCAACGATCCCCGGGCATCTTCGCCACCAGCGATCCCTTGCCGTGGCTGACCTCGTCGTGGCTGAGTGGCAGGAGGAAGTTCTCCTGGAACGCGTAGAGCAGGGCGAAAGTGAGCTCGTGGTGGTGGAAACGTCGGTGGACCGGGTCCTTGGAGAAGTAGGTGAGGGTGTCGTTCATCCAGCCCATGTTCCATTTGAAGCCGAAGCCGAGCCCGCCCAGGTAGGTCGGCCGGGACACCGCCGGCCAGGACGTGGATTCCTCGGCGATCAGAAGCACGCTGGGATGGTGCCGGTAGACGACCTCGTTGACCTCTTTGATGAGGCTGACCGCATCGAGGTTCTCTCGGCCGCCGAACCGGTTGGTGACCCACTCGCCCTCGCGGCGGGAGTAGTCCAGGTACAGCATCGAAGCGACCGCGTCGACCCGGAGGCCGTCGATGTGGAACTCCTCGATCCAGTACAGCGCGTTGGCCAGCAGGAAGTTCCGAACCTCCTGCCGCGCGAAGTTGAAGACCAGCGTCCCCCAGTCTGGATGCTCGCCTTGGCGGGGGTCGGCATGCTCGTAGAGCGCGGTGCCGTCGAATCGGGCCAGGGCCCAGTCGTCTTTCGGGAAGTGCGCGATGACCCAGTCGACGAGGACGCCGATGCCCGCGCGGTGCAGGGTGTCCACCAGGTGGCGGAAGTCGTCCGGGGAGCCGAAACGCGCGGTCGGTGCGTAATAGCCGGTGACCTGGTATCCCCAGGAGCCGCCGAAGGGGTGTTCCGCGACCGGCAGCAGCTGGACGTGGGTGAATCCCATGTCGGCCAGGTACGCCGGCAGCTCCTCGGCAAGTTCCCGGTACGTCAGCGAGCGCCAGCTTCCGTCCGGATCCTGCTTCTGCCGCCAGGAGGCCAAATGGCATTCATACACGCTCATCGGTGCAGTCAGCGCATCCGATGCGGCCCGGTCGGCGAGCCAGGTCCCGTCCTGCCACTGGTACTCGCTAACGGTGACCACGCTCGCAGTCGCCGGCGGCACCTCGGTGGCGAACGCAAAGGGATCGGTCCGAAGCGTCAGATGCCCCTGCTGGCTGAGGAGCTCGTACTTGTACCGCGTGCCGGGGCGGACGTCGGGGATAAACAGTTCCCAGACCCCGGAACTGCCCAGCACCCGCATCGGGTGCAGCCGCCCGTCCCACCGGTTGAAGTCGCCGACTACCCGAACGGACCGGGCGTTGGGCGCCCAGACCGCGAAGGACGTACCGGGAACTCCCTGGTGCTCCCGAAAGTGCGAGCCAAGGTGTCGCCAGAGCCCTTCGTGGCGGCCCTCCCCGAGCAGGTGCAGATCCAGCTCGCCGATCGTTTGCCAGAAGCGGTACGGATCCTCGATCAGCACTTCGAGGTCGTCGGCGTAGCGGACCGCCAGCCGGTAGCTGGCCGAGAACTCCCTCGGCAACGTGCCCTCGAAGACGCCGGCCGGATGGACACGCCGCATCTCCCACCGGTCCTCGCCGGCGGCCAGCGTGACCTCTAGCGCGTCCGGACGCCAGGCGCGCACGACCACGGTTTCCTCGCCCACCGGCCCTGCGGGCAGCGGGTGCGCACCGAGAACGGCATGCGGATCGTGATGCTCACCTCCGACCACCCGGCCGATGCCCTCCTGGGTGACCGGGACCGCCGAGGTCCGCTCATGGAACTGAACTGAAGAGTCTTGCATTGTCTCGGACATGGCTGCTCCCTCGATCGCCATCAATCGGCAGCGCCGCGGGCAACGAGCCGCGGACAACGAGGCCCACAACAGGAGGCCCACAACAGACGGACATCAATCGCCGCCGAATACAGCCAGTGTCGCGCATGATCGACACGGACTTTGCACAGGGTCCCGGCCGCGTAACGGCTCGTCACGGCCTGAAGTCCGGCGGCAGGTCCCGTACCTTCGGTAGTGGAGCGCATTTCTTCGCGTCGGCCGCCGGAGGTGGCTCGCCGACCCGGTTGACGAGTCAGCCGATGTGCGAGGCAAGAGCAGGGCCGTCCTCGGTGGAGCCCGGTTCGGCGACGGCCGCCGTGATGGATGCCGCCAGGACGAGCAACACGGCGACGGCGGTCAGCGCGCGTAGCACCGTGACGTGGTCGCCGAGGAAGCCGATCAGCGGCGGTCCGACGAGGAAGGCGCAGTACCCGATGGAGGCGATCACGCTGACCCGTCCGGCGGCGAGCTTGGGGTCGTCGGCCCCGGCGCTCATGCCGACCGGGAAACCGAGGGAGATCCCGAGCCCCCACAGCAGGGTGCCGACGAAGGCCAGGGGGCAACCGGCGCGTAGACGAAGAGGACCAGCCCGGCGATGCCGAGAAGCGACAGGGCACGGATCACCGGAACCCGCCCGTAACGATCCAGCAGTCCCGGACCGAACCAGCGGCCGGCCGTCATGGCTGCGAGGAAGCCGGCGAAGGCGAGGGTGCCCAGTGCGGCGGACAAGCCGTAGCCATCGATCACCGCAACGCTGATCCAGTCGTTGCCCGCTCCCTCGGCGAAGGCGAAGGCGAGCACGAAAACGCCGATCAGCAACGTCCGTGGCTCCCGCCACGACGCCAGGGTCCCTCGCCGATCCGTCCGGCCAGGTCCCGCCCCGGCCGCGGAGTCACCGGTCGGGTCCGCACCTGCTTCCTCGTGGTCGGGAACGAAACGCCGGGCACCGAGCGGCACCGCGACGGCGACTCCGGCAGCCACGGCGGTCAAGTGCACGGTGACCGGAACGCGCAGGGCCACCGCAGCAGCACCGATCCCGGCTCCGGCGACGGTTCCGAGGCTGAAGCCGGCGTGGAATCGGGACATGATCGAGCGGCCCAGGTGACGCTCGACGACCGCACCCTGGACGTTCATGGCCACGTCCCAGGCCCCGTTCGCGAATCCCAGCAGGAAGAGCCCGACGATCAGCGGCACCAAACCGAAGGGGTACCCGACGGCTGCGGTGGCGAGTCCCACCCCGAGCAGCAGCGCCATCGCTGTTACCGTGCGGCGGGAACCGACCCGCGCGATCACCGGTCCGGACAGGGGTAGGGCGAGGACGGAGCCCGCGGCGATGGCGAGGAGCACCAGGCCGAGCGCGGAGGGGCGTAGGTGCAGCCGGTCGCGTACCTGCGGGATGCGGGAGGCCCAGCTGGCGAAGGCGAAGCCGGCCCCGATGAACGCGATGTACGTGGCGGCGACGGCCGCCCGCACACTCGTCTCGGGTATCCGCACGGTGGCGTCGGTCGAGGTCACCGCCGGCCGCTTGTTGGTGCGTTCGCTGCCGACCGGAAGGTCGTGGTGGCAGCTTCCACCACGCGGGCGACCGCCTCCCGGGTGAAGGGGTGGGGGGCCGATGCGGTGGACAGCATGCGATGCATGATCAAGCCCTCGATGAGCGGGTCCAGGCAACGAGCGGTGTACGCGTCGACGAAGCGCTCCAGCACCCCGCGGCTGGAGCGTATCCAGGTCTCGGTCACCTCGCGCCCCGCGGGGTCGCGTAGCGCGGTGAGGTACGACTCGTAGGCTACGGCCCACTCCGCGGCGGCCGCGGTTCGGCGCGGCGGTCGTCGTGACGAGGCTCTCGCCGTTCGGTGGTGCTACTTGAAGGGAACGTTGACGGGTTGTCCCTCGAGGC
>JBDUDX010000128.1:0-9335 GCA_040002735.1 Frankiaceae bacterium
GCAGCTGGATGACCTGCTGGCGGACCCGGTTGAGGTCCGCGCCGAGCTTGACCAGCACCTGCGCGGCGACGCCCTCGCCCTCGCGGATCAGCCCGAGCAGGATGTGCTCGGTGCCGATGTAGTTGTGGCCGAGCTGCAGCGCCTCGCGGAGCGAGAGCTCCAGTACCTTCTTGGCCCGAGGGGTGAAGGGGATGTGGCCGGACGGGGCCTGCTGGCCCTGGCCGATGATCTCCTCGACCTGCTGGCGGACCCCCTCCAGCGAGATGCCGAGAGATTCCAGCGCCTTGGCGGCCACCCCCTCGCCCTCGTGGATGAGGCCGAGGAGGATGTGCTCGGTACCGATGTAGTTGTGGTTGAGCATCCGGGCCTCTTCTTGGGCCAGGACGACGACTCGTCTCGCGCGGTCAGTGAATCTCTCGAACATGTTTACGCTCCTCGAAGAGCGGGGGGACCGCTGGTGCCGATCTCCCCGCATGGTATCCCCGCCGAAGGTCCCGTCACGTTTCCTCAGCGTCTCCGGCCAACTTACGTCGGTCCGGAGCGTTCGACATGCGCGTGGCGGCGGACGTACTGGGGACAACCCAGCTACCCGGTCCGAGATTCCGAGGTGTGCGGTGCCGGGGCACGCTCAGCGCGACGCCTCGAACTGCTCTACCAGCCGAACTGGGATCCGACCACGATCCGAGACCTGATGGCCATGCGCCCGGGCCCACTCTCGGATCTCCTGCGTGCGCTGCCGGTCCGGAGTGCTGCTCGGCCGGGTGCCGCGGCCACGTCGGCTGCTCCCGCCGCCGCTCGCACTGCCACCACCGGTGCCGGCCCGGCGACCGGCTCCGACAAACGGCGCCACGGCATCGCGGAGCGCGGCAGCATGCTGCGTGCACACATCGACCTCATACGAACTGCCGTCAATTGCGAAGGACACGGTCTCCGCACCCGGGGAGTCGTCATCGTGCAGGTCACAGACCAATAACACGCGCTGAGCCATTGTGAGCCGAACCCTTTCAGAAGAATTATGGGACGCTCCCTAGGAAAGCCTACTTCCGCGCCGTTGGCAAATAGCCGACTTACTCGGGGCGTACCGGCGGGAACGTGATGGTGTCGCGCAACGACGCGGTGCCGGTGAGTAACATTACTAAGCGGTCCACGCCGAGACCCATTCCGCCGGTCGGCGGCATGCCGTATTCCAGCGCCCGCAGAAAATCCTCGTCAAGAGCCATCGCTTCGGGATCCCCACCGGCGGCCCGAAGCGATTGATCGGTTAGGCGCCGCCGTTGCTCAATGGGGTCGACCAGTTCGCTATACGCCGGCGCAATCTCCAGACCACCGATGATCAGGTCCCAGGCCTCGCTCAGCCGGGGGTCATGGCGATGCGGCCGGGCCAGCGGCCGGACCTCCACCGGATAGTCCCGGACAAAGGTCGGTTGCAGGAGAGTGTGCTCGACCAGCTTCTCGTACAACTCCAGCACGATCTGCCCAGCTGACCGGCCGGGTTCCAGCGGCACGTCGAAAGCGTCGGCCAACCGCCGGAGGTCCACGGCGTCGGTACCGGGAGTGACCTCCTCCCCCACCGCAGCGGAGACCACCCCGTGCAGGGTGACGGTTCGCCACTCCCCCGTCAGATCAATCTCACCACCGAGGCCGTCGGGAATGACCGGGCCGCCGAGTGCCGCGGCTGCATTCCGAATGAGGCACGTGGTCAGTTCGGCCATCGTGTCGTAGTCGCCGTAGGCCTCGTACGCCTCCAGCATGGTGAACTCGGGACTGTGTGTGCGGTCGATGCCTTCGTTACGGAAGTTCCGGCCGATCTCGAAAACCCGCTCGATGCCGCCGACCACCATCCGCTTGAGATACAACTCCAGAGCGATGCGGAGATAGACAGGCATATCATAGGCATTCAAGTGGGTGGCAAAGGGCCGGGCCGCCGCGCCGCCGTGGATCGGCTGCAGGATCGGAGTCTCGGCTTCAACGAATCCCCGGGTATGCAAAGTGTCGCGCAACGAGCGCAGAATCATAGCCCGAGAGCTCACCAGCCGACGCGCGTCGGCATTAACGATGAGATCGACATAGCGTTGACGGATGCGAAATTCGGGGTCGGCCAGGCCGCGATGCTTCTCCGGTAAGGGCCGCAGCGCCTTCCCGGTCATGGTCCAGCTCGCGGCCAATACCGACAACTCGCCGCGCCGGGAGGTGATCACCTCACCGGTGATTCCGACGTGGTCACCGAGGTCGACGTCGCTCTTCCACCGCGCCAACCCCGGCTCGCCGAGGACATCGGCGGAGAGCATGACCTGCAGATCATCGGTGGCGTCTCGCAGCGAGGCGAAGCACAGCTTGCCGCCGACCCGGTTGAGCATCACCCGACCGGCCACCGACACCGTCTGCCCGCTGCGCTCGTCGACGCCCAGATCGACGTACTGCTGCCGCACCTCGCCTAGGGTGGCGGTCCGGGCGAAGCCCAGCGGGTACGGCTGTACCCCGGCAGCCCGCATCCGCTCCAGCTTGTCCCGCCGTACCCGCATCTGCTCCGGCGCCTCGGGCTGCGGGGAATCGGTCACCGCCGAAGCGTAGCCGTGGGAACCGGCGTCAGTTTCGGCTGGTGTTGCGCTCGAACACCAGCCGTAGCCCGATCAGCGTGAGGTCCGGCTCGTGGACGCCAATGGTGTGCGATTCGGCGACGACCAGCGGCGCGAGGCCGCCGGTCGCGACCACCGTGGCCGGCTCACCCAACTCGGCGCAGATCCTGGTCACGATGCCGTCGACCTGGCCGGCGAAGCCGTACAGGATGCCGGACTGGAGCGCCTCGACGGTGTTCTTGCCGATCACGGAACGGGGCTTGATCAGTTCCACCTTCACCAGCTGCGCGCCGCGGGCGGCAAGCGCATCCACCGAGATGCCGATGCCGGGAGCGAGCGCCCCGCCGAGGAACTCGCCGCGGGCGGAGACCACGTCGAAGTTCGTGGACGTACCGAAATCCACCACCACCGCCGGACCGCCGTAGAGCCGGTACACCGCGAGGGTGTTCATGATCCGATCGCTGCCGACCTCTTTGGGGTTGTCGGTGAGAATGGGTACGCCGGTACGCACCCCGGGCTCCACCACCACGCTGGGCACGCCGGCGAAGGACCGGGCGAGCATCGCCCGCAACTCACGCAGCACCGCGGGCACCGTGGAGCAGGCGGCGATACCGGTCAGGGGCGGCGAGTCGGCCAGCAGGCCACGGAACATCAGCGCCAGCTCGTCGGCGGTCATCCGGGCGTCGGTCCGGATCCGCCACGAGTCCATGAGCTCCTCGCCGTCGAACACGCCGAGGACGGTCTGGGTGTTGCCGACGTCAATGGTGAGCAGCACGCTCAACGCTGCGCAATACCGGGTGCCGGTGGCAGGGTGAGGGTGATGTTGTCGATCAGGCGGGTGGTGCCGATGCGGGCGACCACCGCCAGCAACGCCGGGCCTTCAGCTCCCTCGGGCACCTCCTGCAGGTTGCTCGGGCTCACCAGCGCCAGGCAGTCCACCTGCAGGAGAGTCTCCGCGGCGAGCCGGGCGGCGGCGGTATGCCGGACCGCATCCGGACCGGCTGGTGCCTGCTCGGCGCCTTCGTGCAGGGCGCGGGACAGGGTGGCGGCCACCGCCCGCTCGGCCGGCTTCAGATAGGCATTACGGCTGGACAGCGCCAGGCCGTCCGGTTCCCGTACCGTCGGCACGCCCACCACGTGCACCGGCAGGTCAAGATCGCTCACCATTCGGCGGATCAGTACCAGCTGCTGGGCATCCTTCTCCCCGAACACGGCCACGTCGGGCTGGACCAGGGAGAACAGCTTGGTCACCACGGTCAGCACCCCGTCGAAGTGGCCCGGGCGCGAGGCCCCTTCCAGGAGGTTTCCGAGCGGCCCGGCGGAGACCGTGACCACCGGCGGGCGGGGGTACACCACCTCCGGACTCGGGGCGAAGATCAACGCAACCCCCTCCTCGCGGCAGGCGGCGAGATCGGCACTGAAGGTTCGGGGGTACTGGGCGAGATCCTCACCGGGCGCGAACTGCAGCGGGTTGACGAAGATGCTCACGACAACGTGCTCGGCCAAGGTATGCGCTGTCCGGATCAGCCCCCGGTGGCCGCCGTGCAAGGCGCCCATGGTCGGGACAAAGGCGACACTGCCCTTACTGCCGTCGGCGTCCACGGCGCGCAGCCGGGCCAGCGCCCGAGCCAACTCGCCGCGGGTACGGGCGACAACCGGGCGAGTTCGGGTCGTAGTCATGCGCGGGCTCCGTCGGGGTCGGGTCCGTAGGGGTCGGCTCGGTCGTGATCGGCGAGTACGTGGTGAATTGCATCGACTTGCGAGGGGCTGACAATACGGGCGGCCAGGGCGCGGTCCGCAGTCGCCCGGGCCAATGCGCGGTACAGCGGCAACTGGGCCGGCGCCTCCCGAGCCAGGGCATCGAGGTGCGCGGCCACCGTCTCGGCGTCGCCACGGGACACCGGGCCGGTCAGCGCAGAGTCCCCGGAGTGCAACGCATTGTCCAGGGCAGCGGACAGCAGCGGCCCCACCATCCCCGCCGGGTCGGTGATGCCCGCCGCCCGCAGCACGTCGGTCGCAGAGTTGACCAGGGTGACCAGGTGGTTCGCACCGTGGGCCAGCGCTGCGTGGTACAGCTCCCGAGACCCCTCGGCAACCTCCGACGGCTCGGCACCCATCTCCAGCACCAGCGCGGCCGCGACCGGACCGAGCTCGGGCGGTGCGGTGACCCCGAAGGTGGCCCCGGCCAGCCGGGAGAGATCTGTCGAAGATCCGGCGAACGTCATCACCGGATGCAGCGCCAAGGGCAGCACGCCCAGCGCGGCGGCGGGGGCGAGGACGGCCAATCCGTACCGTCCGGAGGTGTGCACGGCGATCTGCCCGGGGCGGAATGCGCCGGTGACCGCCAACCCACTGACCAGCGCGGGAAGAGCGTCATCGGGCACCGCCAGCAGTACCAGCGTGCTCCGCTTGGCTACCTCATCCGGCGGGCACAGCGGTACGCCGGGCAAGAGCCGCTCGGCCCGCCGACGGCTGGCGTCGGACACTGCAGAAGCTGCCACCACGGCATGCCCGGCCCGGGCCAGGGCGGCCCCCAGCACACTGCCCACGCGACCGACGCCGATCACACCGACCGCAAGGCGCGGGCGCTGCCGAAAAGAGGAAGTCACGTGTCGTTCCAGTCCTGCGAGGGGTACCGGACGATCTACGCAAACTGTACGGCATTGCCGATCCGGCGGCCGATGCGTTGCGCTGTAGGCGAACGGCACGCAATGGTGGAGGGGTGCTCAGGCCTCGCGAATCGTCCAGCCGCTCGCGCGAACCCCGGCGACGGCTGAGCCTCGCCTCGCCGTACCTGCTGGCCGGGTTGCTCGGTGTTTCGGGTATCGCGCACTTCGTCGCCCCAGCGCCGTACGCCTCGATCATTCCGCGGGTGTTGCCGGCTCGGACCGCGCTGGTGTACCTGAGTGGGGTCGCGGAGCTGGCCTGCGCCGTCGGTCTGGTGCTGCCCCGTCCCCGTCGTCGCGCCGGCTGGGCGACCGGGGCGCTGTTCGTCGCCGTCTGGCCGGCCAACCTCACGATGGCCCTCGCCGCCGACGGCCGCTCGCCGACGTACACCGCCCTGGTCTGGCTTCGGCTGCCGGTGCAGATACCGCTGATCGCATGGGCCGTGTCGGTGGCCCGGCGGCCGGAACCGTGAGATTCCGCCGCGGTTGAACCCTTTTCCGCCACGGCCATGGAAGGTGACGATGGCGGACGCCCTCTACGGCGAGGACGGGTTCTATCGGCACAGCTCGGCCAGTCGGCATTTCCGAACCTCGCCGCACGCCTCGACACTGTTCGCCGCGGCGCTGCGGCGGCTGGCGGACGAGGTGGATGCGGCGCTCGGCCAGCCGGATCCGTTCGACATCGTGGACGTGGGCGCCGGAGACGGCGACCTGCTGCACGCGCTCGCGGCAGCCGCTCCACGTCGTTGGCGCCTCACTGCGGTGGAGATGGCACCTCGAATCAACTCCCGGATGCGCTGGCGCCTCGATATCCCACGGTGCGCCGGGCTGCTGGTGGCGAACGAATGGCTGGACAACGTGCCGTGCGACGTGGTCGAACGGGCCGCAGACGGGTTACGCCTGGTCCGCACCGACGGTTCGCTGGGGCCGCCACCGGCGGCCGCCGACGTCGAGTGGCTGACCCGTTGGTGGCCGCTGACCGCTGTCGGCGCCCGAGCGGAAGTGGGTCGCAGCCGCGACGAAGCGTGGGCGGCGGCTGTCCGGCAGCTGGATCGAGGCGTGGCGGTAGCGATCGACTACGCCCACGAACGCGCGGCACGTCCGTCGCATGGGACGCTCACCGGCTATCGCGCCGGTCGGCAGGTACCGCCGGTCGCCGACGGGAGCTGCGATCTCACCGCGCACGTGGCGCTGGACGCGTGTGCCGCGGCGGCGGACGTGGCCGGGACGCTGCTGACCACCCAGCGGCGCGCGCTGCGTGCGCTGGGCGTGCGGGCCGATCGACCGGCGTACGGAGGTGACCCGCTCGGATATCTGGCTGCGCTGTCCGCTGCGGGCGAAGCGGCTGAGCTGTGCGACCCCGCCGGTCTCGGCGGCTTCGGGTGGTTGGTACAGAGCGTCGGGACGGCGCTGCCCGCAGTCTTCACCGCGACGACATCGGCCGGGCCCGGCCCGGCACGCCATCTCGCCTAGGCTGCCCGCGTGCCTGCCATCGTTGTACGCAATCTGCGCAAGTCCTACGGAGACGTCGAGGCGGTCCGCGGCATCGACTTCGAGGTCGCGACCGGTGCGGTTTTCGCGCTGCTCGGACCCAACGGCGCCGGCAAGACCACCACCCTGGAGATCATGGAGGGGTTCCGGAAGCGGACCTCCGGTGAGGTTCAGGTCCTCGGAACGGATCCGGCAGCCGGTACCCGCGCGCTGCGGGAACGAGTGGGCATCGTGTTGCAGGACACCGCGGTGGACCCATTCCTCACCGTGCGCGAGGCGCTCACGCGCAACGCGGGGTACTACCCGCGCCCACGGTCCGTCGCCGAGGTGATCCGGCTCGTGGGCCTCCAGGAGAAGGCGGGGACCCGGGTGCAGAAGCTCTCCGGCGGCCAGCAGCGCCGGTTGGACGTGGCTCTGGGCATCATCGGCAACCCCGAACTGGTCTTCCTCGACGAGCCCACCACCGGTTTCGACCCGTCCGCCCGGCGCAGTGCCTGGGAACTGGTACGCGGACTGATCGGCGGCGGTACCACGATCGTGCTCACCACCCACTACATGGACGAGGCACAGGAACTCGCCGACCAGGTCGCGGTGATCTCCGGTGGCAAGATCGTGGCGGCCGGCACTCCGGAGAGCCTTGGCGGCCGGGACACCGCGGCCGCCCGGATCCGATTCTCACTGCCGAACGGCGTGGCACCCACGGAGTTGCAGCTGCCGGTTGAGGCAATCGGGCCGGACCTCGTTCTCCGCACGGATGACGAGGTGCGGGCATTGCACACGCTGACCGGCTGGTCGCTGGATCACGGCGTACCGCTGCTCGGACTGGTCGTGGAACGTCCGTCGCTGGAGGACGTGTACCTCGAGTTGACCGGCGGCGCTGCTCCGACCGAGACGGGAGTAGCGGCATGAACGACGTCACGCTGCTGGGACACCAGATCCGGTATGAGCAGAAGAGCTACTGGCGCAATCCGCAGAGCGCCTTCTTCACCTTCGCCTTCCCGATCATGTTCCTCGTGATCTTCGCGAGCCTCAACAAGGGCGAACGCCTCAAGGACTTGGGCAACATCTCGTTCAACCAGTACTACATCCCGGCGATCATCGCGTTCGGCGTGATGTCCGCCTGCTACACCAGCCTGGCGATCGGCCTGGCCAACCGGCGCGAGAGCGGCATCCTCAAGCGGCTGCGCGGCACCCCGTTGCCGGTCTGGACGTACTTCGCCGGCCTGGTGGTCAACTCGGTGATTGTCAGCGTGCTGCTCGGTGTCCTTACGGTCGGGGTCGGTGTCGCGTTCTACTCCGTCCACCTCCCCTATCACCTGGCCCCGCTGCTGCTTGCGCTCATCCTGGGCGCCGCGACGTTCTGCGCGCTGGGCGTGGCGGTCTCCACGCTTGCACCCAACGCCGAGGCGGCGCCCGCCATCGTGCAGTTCCCGTTCTTCGCGCTGGTGTTCATCAGCGGCACCTTCTTCCCCGCGCCGAAAGGCTCGTTCATCTCTCATCTGGCCGGCTACTTTCCGCTGGTGCACTTCACGAACGCGGTATTCGCACCCTTCAACCCGCTCGCTACCGGCAATGGCTTCGCGGGCCACGACCTACTGATTCTTGGGTTGTGGGCGCTCGGCGCGTCAGCCGTCGCAATCCGGCGTTTCCGTTGGGAACCGCGTCGCGGCTAGCCTCACTATCGCGAGGCATGGACGCGCAGCTCCGTGAGCCCACGGATGATGTACGTCGGTTTCCAGCTCGGCTCGGCGGCCAGTTCTCGGCGCGGCAGCCGGCGCAGCACCGTGGCGAAGGAGATCTCCAGTTCCAACCGGGCAAGCGGCGCGCCCAGGCAGAAGTGGATGCCGGCGCCGAAGGACACGTGCGGGTTGGGGCTGCGGGCCAGCTCCAACACGTCTGGTGCGTGGAAGACGGCTGGATCCCTGTTCGCCGAACCGAACAGCAGACCGAGTTCCGCACCGCGCGGGACCGATACTCCGGCGACCTCGATGTCCGCCAGCACCTACCGCTCGAATAGGTGCTGCGGCGAGTCGTAGCGCATCAGCTCCTCGACGGCACTCGCCACGGTGACTTCGCCGGCCCGCAGCGCGGCGAGCGCGGCGGGGTTGCGCAACAGTGACCACCAGCCGTTGCCGGTGACGTTCACCGTCGCCTCGACACCGGATCAGGGTAGGTGCCGAGGAAGGCGGGACCGACTGAACGTTTGAACACACAGTGCCCCCCGTTCCCAAGCCGCAAACAAGATCCGCACGCTCAGTCAGCGTGGTGCGCAGAGGGCACTGTGTGTTCAAACGTTCAAGGCTCTGCGAGCATCGCCGTCGTGACCGGCTTATCGCGGGTGCCGGAAGGCTCCAGCCACCTGGCGACCTCCATCGTCTCCACCGGAGGCGGCCTCGCCACCTCCGACATGATCTTGAACATCGGCCCGCAGCACCCGGCGACCCACGGCGTGCTGCGGATTGCGCTCACCCTCGACGGGGAGCGGATCATGCACGCCGAGCCGATCATCGGCTACATGCACCGGGGCGCGGAGAAGCTCTTCGAGGCCCGCGACTACCGGCAGATCCTCATGCTGGCGAACCGGCATGACTGGCTGTCGGCG
>JBDUDX010000129.1:0-5993 GCA_040002735.1 Frankiaceae bacterium
GACGCTGCTCGGCGCCGTCCTGCGCGGCTCAGCGCTGCCTGCCTGGTGCTCGGGGGTGTGCGACACGAATGTAGGTCGGTGATCGGCCTTCACTGATTTGGGGACTTGAGCTGAGACTCTGAGCGTAGTAATACACTCAGAGGAGGTTGTCCCGTGACGTCTGACCCCGACCTGACCGAACTCCAGACCCGCCGCGCCAGGCTCCGCGAGGACCTGAGCGCCGTGGGCGATTTCCGCCCGGGCAGCCTGTCCGCGGTAATGCGCCGCTGCGGCAAGGCCAACTGTGCCTGCGCCGACCCGGCGCACCCTGGCCACGGCCCGCAACACCTGCTGACCAAGAAGGTCGACGGCAAGACCGTGACCGTCCACCTTCGACCCGGCCCGGAACTGGCGAAGGCCCGCGTCGAGGTCGACAACTACAAGCGGTTCAAGCAGATGGTGGACGAGTTGATCGACGTCAATGAGGCGATCTGTCGGGCCAGACCGCTCTCGCCGCTGGACGCCGGCGGTAGGCAGGACGCACCGGCCGGGACAGACGGCCAAAAAGGGGGCTCTATGCAGGGTTCGCCGAGGCGTTCGCGGCCGAGGCGACCCGGCTGGCCGCGCTGGCCGCCGACACCCTGAACAGCGGGCGGCCCGTCGGCGACGGTGCCGGGCTGGCTGGCCTGGAACTGGCGATCCGTAGCGGAATGACCACCCTGGGAGCATCACTGCTCGAGCAACTGCTCACCGCCGACACCGGGCACCGCGGCCCGCGGATCGATTGCGGTGCCGGACACGTCGCCGGGTTCGTGGCCTACCGGGCCAAGACGATTGACACTGTGCTCGGTGCGATCCGGCTGCGCCGCGCCTACTACCACTGTCCCGACTGCCACCGGGGCGTCGTACCCCGCGACGCCCAGCTCGAGGTGGCTGGGGCGTCGCTGTCACCCGGATTGGCCGCGATGACCGACCGAGCCGCCGCCACCGTGCCCTTCGCCCAAGCCGCCGCCCTGCTCGCCGACCTGGCCGGCATCACCCTCACGACCAAACGCGTCGAACGCGCCGCCGAAGCCGACGGCACGGCCGCTGCCATCGCGCTCACCGCGCAGACCCAGGCGATCCTGACCGGTCACCTCGTCCCGTTACCACCCCCGCCACCAGCGGCGGACATCCTCTACCTGGCCCTCGACGGCACCGGCGTACCCATGACTGGCGCCGAAACCGCTGGGCGGGCCGGCAAGGGCCCGGACGGACGCGCCCGCACCCGCGAAGTCAAACTCGCCGCCCTGTTCACCCAAACCCGCACCGACGCCGACGGGTACCCGATCCGCGACCCAGACTCCACCAGCTATGTGGCCACCCTGGACCCGGTCGAGACGTTCGCCGACCTCGTCCAGGCCGAAGCGTGTAGCCGCGGCGCCGAACACATCCGCCAACTCGTCGTCCTGGGCGACGGCGCCCACTGGATCTGGAACCTGGCCACCACCCGCCTGCCCGCCGCGACCCAGATCGTGGACCTCTTCCACGCCCGCGAACACCTGCACGCCCTGGCCGACCTACTCGCGTTCATCCTCACCGACCGCAACAGCTGGCTCACCGACCGGTTGAGCGAACTCGACAACGGCGACATCGAAGCCATCGTTCACGCTGCCCGCGTCTATGACCTGTCCGGCCCGAAAGCCAGCGAGCTCGACACCGCCCTGGGCTACTTCCAAACCAACGCCCACCGCATGCGCTACGCCTACTACCGCGACCTGGGCATGTTCGTCGGCTCCGGCGCCGTCGAAGCCGGCTGCAAAACCGTCATCGGCGCCCGCCTCAAACGATCCGGCATGCACTGGACCGCACACGGCGCCACCGCCATCACCACCCTGCGCTGCGCCCACGCCAGCGGCCACTGGAATCAGATCTGCACAACAACCGGCTCTCAGACCGGCGCCGCCTAACCACGATCATGAAGCTTCAGGCCAGCTACCTACAAATCTGTCGCGCACCCCCGGCTGTCCGTGGTCCGCCGGCCGCCGGCCGAGCAGCGCCACGGTTTCTACTACAGCAAGGCGGCTGCGCTGGACGCGTACGAGGTGCTGCGACAACTCATCGACGCCACCGACCGCTTGCGCCATGCGCTGATCGCGGTGGCCGGGCCGCCGGAACTGCTCACCGACGACGCGCGTGGCCTCCCGGCCTACAGTGCGCTGCACCTGCGCGTGATGGACGAGGTACGCGACCGCCGCCGGAGCAACCCGTTCGCGGCGCTGATGCGGCTGGAGACCCGGATGGAGGCGGTGGGGTGAACCGCGTTTCGGCCCGGCGAGCGCTGGAGGCGTTGCGTTCCGGGGTCCCCAGCCGCGAGGCGGTCGCAGCCCTCGGTACCGGTCAGGGTGTGATCGAGGACACCTTTCTCGGATTGCTGGGCCGAGTCGGACTGCCCCCGGTCAACCGGGCCAGCGCCGACGCGAGCCGCGGGCTGCTGCTCGGCGCTGACTTCGGCGCCGGCAAGAGCCATCTGCTCGAGCACCTCGCCGCCTTGGCGGAGGGTGAGCGGATGGTCGTCAGTCGGGTGGTAATCAGCAAGGAGACGCCCTTGCACGACCCCGGCAAGGTGTTCCGCGCGGCGGTCGACACCGCCGCGGTGGCCGAGGAGTTTGCCGACGTCGTCAACGAGGCGGCGATGGGCATGGACCCAGGCGGCGCCGGTTACCTGGAACTTCTCCGCTGGACCACCGGCGCGGATCTCGACGAGCGGTTCGCGGCCACCGTGGCGTTGCTGCCACAGATGATCGACGCCGACGGTGAGTTCGCCGAGGCCATCGTGCGGTTCTGGGCCGGCGATCCGCTGTCCGTGGTGGAAGTACGCCGGCGGCTGCGGGCGGCCGGGGAGGCCCGCCGGACGCTGCGTACCGCGCCGGCCCGCGAACTCGCCCGACAGCGCTTCCGCTTCCTCGGCCGGGTCTTCGCGGCTGCCGGCTACGCCGGCTGGGTGCTGCTCTTCGACGAGGTGGAGCTGATCGGGCGGTACTCCCTGCTCCAGCGAGGCCGGGCCTACGCCGAGATCGCCCAATGGTTGCGCCCGGATCCGGACGATCCTGGCTCGCCGCTCGTGCCGGTGCTGGCCATGACGTCGGACTTCGCGGCCGCCGTGCTGACGATGAAGAACGACCGTGAACTGGTCCCGGTGAAGATGCGGGCCAAGCAGCGGCCGGAATGGGACGAGCTCGCCGGTGCCGCTGAGGCCGGCGTGCGGCTGATCGAGCGGCAGATGCACCTGCTCGAGCCACCGGACGACGCCGAGCTGGACGCCGCGTACGCCCGACTCAAGGCACTCCACGGTGAGGCCTTCGGATGGGGCCCGCCGGACGTCGGCGGACTCGAACGGCTCGGCGCTACCCGGATGCGGCAGTACGTACGGGCCTGGATCAACGAATGGGACCTGGTCCGTCTTTATCCCGAGTACGAACCCGATCTGGAGGTTCTCGGCGTCGCCACGGACTACCGCGAGGATCCGGACCTGGACAGCGGCGAGGCGGCCGATGGGTGAACGGGGAGAGTCACAGAGCCGGCTCGCCGACCCCCAGCACGCTGAAGGCCGCACCCTGCGGGTCGGCCAACACGGCAACCCGGCCTTGCGGGGAGTCCACCGGCCCGTAGATCACCGACCCGCCCGCATCGGTCGCCAGCCGCACGGAGACGTCCGCGTCGGTGACCGCGAAGCACGTCGCCCAGTACGAGGGAACGCCCTCGGGTACCTGCGGTGGCATGGTGGTCAGGCCGCCGACCGGCCGATCGTGGATCTTGAGAATCACATACCGCGTGACGCCGCCCAGGTCGACGGATTCGGTGGTGAACCCGAAAACGTCGGTGTAGAAGGGAACGGCGGTTGCCTCGTCGCGGCTCAGTAGCTCGTTCCAGATCACCGCGCCCGGCTCGTTCACCAGTTCCGCGCCGATGTGGGCTGCGGGCTCCCAGAGGCCGAAGGCGGCGCCGGTCGGATCCGAAGCAATCGCCATCCGGCCCTGCTCCATGATGTCCATCGGTCCGCTGAGCACCGATCCGGCGGAGTCGGTGATCCGCTTGATCGAGCCGTCCAGGGCATCGGTGGAGAAGTAGGTCATCCAGTTCGGCGGCACGCCCGCAGCGAGCATGTCCGGCATTAGTTCCCAGACACCGGCGACGGTGAGTCCGCGCAGGCGGCACAGGGCGTAGCCCATGGTTCCTGGGCCCCCGATCTCGTAGTCCCACCCGAACAGGCGGCGGTAGAAACTCCGCGCCGCCTCGGTGTCGGTGGTCCCGAGATCCACCCAGGAGGGAGTGCCCGGCTCGTACGACGTGATCTGCGGCATGAGGTCCTCCTGGCGGGAACGGGGCGTTCGCTTGCACCGTACTGGCGTGGCCGACGGCGGTAAAGGCCCGTCGGCTCAGCGCTGGTGGATCGCCCGCACGGTATCCAGCGTGTCGGCGTCTGCGGCCCTCTTGTCAGGTCGGTAACGCAGGACTCGGGCGAACCGCAGCGCCATTCCGCCGGGATAACGCGAGGACGTCTGCACCCCGTCGAACGCGATCTCGACCACCAACTCGGGGCGGACGAAGACCTGCCAGTCGTTGCGGCTCACCTCCAACGCCAGCAGCCGGTCGGTCTGCCAGCGCAGCAGTTCATCGGTGAGCCCCTTGAAGGTCTTGCCCAGCATGACGAAACCACCGTTGACCGCATCTCGGGCGCCGAGGTGCAGGTTGGAGAGCCAACCGTGCCGGCGCCCCGATCCCCATTCCACCGCGAGCACCACCAGGTCCAGGGTGTGCCGCGGCTTGACCTTCAGCCAGCCTGCTCCACGCCGCCCGGCTTCGTACGGCGCGGTCAGCGACTTGACCACCACACCTTCGTGCCCTGCTCGCAGCGCCGCGTCGTAGTGGCCCCCCGCTTCGGTGGTATCCGCGGTGATCAGGCGTGGCACACGCAACTCACCGGGCAGGACGTGGTCACCCGCAGCGAAGCGGTCCGCCGCCGGCAGGTCCAGCAGGTCCTGGCCGTCGAGGTGCAGCAGGTCGAAGACGTAGGTGGACAGCGGCGTTTCCTGCCCGTCGCCCGTGGGCCGGCGGCTGGCCACCCGGCTCGCCGTCTCCTGGAAGCGCCGCGGCCGGCCGTCGGCGTCGAGCGCGAGCACCTCGCCGTCGAGCACGACCGAGCGAACCGGCAGTCCCCGTACCGCCGCCACCACCTCGGGCAACCGGTCGGTGATCTCCTCCAGGGTACGAGTGAAGATCGCCACCAACTCGCCGTGGCGGTGGATCTGCACCCGTACGCCGTCCAGCTTCCAGTCCACCGCGGCGGGCGTACCGCGGCCGAGTCGCGCCAGAGCGTCATCCACCGAGGCCGCGGTCGAGGCCAGCATCGGCTGGACCGGCCGGCCGACGTCCAGACCGAAGGCTCTCAGCCCGGCGCTGCCCTCGGCGTGGGCGACCCTGGCGACCGCCGGCAGCGAGCCGCGCAGCATGGCGGCCCGCCGGACCTCGGCGGACGCTACGCCGGCTGCCCGAGCCACCGCCTCGACCATGACACCCTCCTGCGCGCCCTGTCGCAACTCGCCGGAGAGCAGGCCGCGGAGCATTCGCTGCTCGTCCGCGGTCGCCCGGCACAGAAGATCATCTACCAAGACGCGCCGCGCCGCCGCGGATCCGGAGCCGCTCACGGCAGCTATCTGCTCGAGCCGGTGGTCGACCTCGAGCACGGTCAGGGAGGCTTCCTCGGCGGGCGGGGGGCTGTTCCGCAGGGAGGCCCACCCGACACCGGTGCGGCGTTGGCTCAGTTCACCGGACAGGTGGGACACCGCCACCGCACCCTCTGCCGGTTCCGCCCGGCCGAGGCACTCGGCGAGCAGGGCGATCTTGGCGGATCGAGCCGGGGTGCTGGCGACCGCCTTGGAGGCGGCGGCCAAGTCGGCGAAGAGCACCCCGGTGGCCGCTTAGCTGAGTCCGAGAACGCCGAGGGCCGTTCGGGTGGTCGCGCCGCCGGCCTC
>JBDUDX010000130.1:0-2717 GCA_040002735.1 Frankiaceae bacterium
TCGACCTGTTGACCGTCGTGCAGCATGCCTGGACCAAGGTCAAGGTCAAGAAGCTGGATGACGCGATGTGGGCGCTCGAGGATCACCTCGCAAAGGCACCCCTCGGGCTCTTGTCGTGACCGGCAGCGACCGCGAGAAGATGCTCCGCCTGCTCGAGACAACCGGCGGTGCGTGGCGCCCAATCGAGTTCGAAGCGGCGCAGCCGGCGAATGATGATCTTAGTCAGGATGAGCACCTCGTAGAGTCGCGCGCGCGCCAACCGCTCGCGTGACATGGCCCCGTACCCGGCCAGGAAACATTGCTGAGCCTCGGCCACATCTGACCGACCGCCGATCATGTGCCACCAACTGAGATCGGCGAGGAACTTCCCTACGTCGAGCGCCGGTTCGGCCAGACAGCAGGTGTCGAAGTCCAGCAGCGTCAACCGGTCGCGGGCTATCCATAGGTGATCGGACTTGTAGTCGCCGTGCGCGAAGCATGGCTCTTCAGCCGCGATCGTCGCGTTGAGGGCGAGTGCCCCGTCCAGGAGCCGCTCGACTTGGCTCCCGAGCGAGGTATCCAGCGGTGCCAGATGTTCCGCCGCGCGGGCGACGGCTCGGGTCTCGCGCGGGAAATCGCGCGTCGACAGATCCGACCGGAGCGCTCCAGGGTCAGCCTGTAGGCGTCTGAGCAGCGCGCCGGCGGTTCTGAGGTGTCGCCCGGTCGCGGCCGAATCGGTCCAGAGGCGTCGGGTCAGCGGGACGCCGGCCAAACGGGAGAACAGCACCACGTCGTCCGCGGCTGAACCGCCGAGGGGTCGGGCGGCCGCGACCGGTACCGGCTGCCCCTCGACCCGGTCCGCGATCGCGGTCGCAATCCGCAAAGCCGGTGCGGCTGATCCGGCGGTGTATACCTTGGCGAAAACCGGCCCCGCCCCCCGCGTGCCCACCGGATCGTAACGGAGGACGTGCCGCTGTCGTGGCCGATAACGAACGGCGGTCACGTCGTACGTCGGGGCGACGACCTCGTCGTGGCCAGCCTCGCCGTACGCTGCCGCGAGCAGGACTCGGACATGCTCTGGGTCGCAGAGTCGGACGAGCTGCGGGTAAGCAACGTCCAGCGGCGCAATGCGTACCCTCGCCCCGAGATCAGGCGCCTCCCACCGCAAGGCCTCGAAGGGGACGGCCACTCCTCTGATGCGGGCCTCCTCCTCCATCGCCGTCTCGGCGGGTTGTACCTGGTCCGGCGCGCCGTCCGCTGACCAGGTCACCTCAACCGCCCGCGAGACGGGTACTCCGTCCAACAGTCGGACGTCCACCAGGTAGTAGCCAGTGAGCTTGCGCCCCGGCTTCAGTTTGGCCCGTTCCAGCCGCAGCCGGGCGAGGGTCGCCCCCTCGGTCAGCAGGGACGCCAGGCCCGGGCGCAGTCGGGTGCGTGTCGAGCGGCCGTACAGCAGGCCCCGGACACCGTCGACTCCGGCCCGGCCCGCCAACATCTCTGTGCGTGCACCTGAGTTCATCGCGTCCCCCTTGGTGGCAGAGCTACGGCGCCGCGGGAGCAGTCCGGTCCGGCCCTGGCCTTCTGTTTTGACAAACTCACGACTGGAGCAACTCGCCGTCGCACTTCGGGCAGCAGGTCGCCGAACGATTTGACCACATCTGACGCCGGAGTATCAGCCCAGAATCCGGCAGATAATAACTTTGCGCCCACGGCGCGCCCGGGCCCCGGGCCGCTGCTCGCGACCCTGCCGGGTGCCCGTGGCGGACACCCCCTATTGTCGTTGACAGCGGTATTTGCCCGTGATAGGCAGGCCGCGTCGTTCGCCATCCGTGTGGGGTCGGCAGTTCAGTATCTTGATCGTGCCTGGCGAGCGTCAGAAGGGACATGCGATGAACCGTCTTCGGTGGCTCCGGGGGGCCTTCGTCGCTGCCGTCGTCGTCGCTGCCCAACTGGCCTTTCTCGCGCCCGCGTCCGCGCACAAGCACCCCACCCCGGTTGAGCTCGATTCCCCCGGCGTCGTCTTCGTCGAGACAGCAGCCAGGGTCGAAGTCACTGTCGTTGAACACAACAAGAGCAAAGTGGTACCGCACGTCAAGATCTTGCCTCATGCCTATACCGTCGTTCTCAAGAAGGGAAGCGGTTTCGCCGTTGATCCCACCGGCGATATCGTCACCAGCGGCGACACGGCCGACGTGCAATTGCAGCTCGGCGAGATCTATGCGGTCAATCGCGCCTTTCAGGCTGAGTACGGCATCCCAATGCCGAGCAATCCGTTCGCCCGGCATCGGCCAGGAGACGTACGAGACGGTTATCTCTTCTCCCGGCTGCAGCAGTGCTACACGAAAAACCGGGCCAATGAGGCCGGCGGCTGCGTCATTGCCACGACCCGCGAGATCACCGTTTACCCGTACGTCACGTCCCAACCGAAGTACGGTAACTTGCCAGCCACGCTGGTAAAGCTCGCAACAACACCGACCGGTTCGGTTGCTGTGCTCAAGGTTACAGCCAGCACGTTACCTACGGTGAACCTGGCCAAGTCGGCAGCGGGCGCGCAGGCGCTCTCGCTTCTGGGCTTCACCGGCCGGCCGTCCGATGCGAATCCACTTCAGCAGCTGCAAGCGCACCTGGTAACGAAGGGCGCCACGCAACTTGCTCAGGACGCGGAACTGCCGGCGGTCGATCAGGCCGTTGGAAAGGGATTGGCTGGCGGGCCAGTCATCGCCGAGAGCGGCCAAGTG
>JBDUDX010000131.1:0-3426 GCA_040002735.1 Frankiaceae bacterium
ATGCCGGTCGGGGTGTCGGCGAGGGCGAGCCACGCCCGGCGCATCCCTTCCAGCCGCAACACAGCTTCGGGATGGTCCCACCACCGCGCGCACCAGGGCCGGGTCGAGCCGGATTGGCGGGTAAAGGTGGGGAGGACTTCGGCTCGGACCCATGCGTCGAGGACGGCCAAGTCCAGGTCATCGATCATCACGTCGCCCACCCCTCAGCTGAATGAACCTTGGCATGCAAACCGGTCGGATACCAGCGGTGCCCGTTGCGGGCCGGCGTCGTACGCCTTGAGCCGGGTCATCGCCGGCCGAAAGCCGTGAGAAACAGCCGCCCTGGCCGGGCGGTACCGCCGGGACGGCGTCGGGCGGACGATAGGGCGATTGTGTTCGGCTTGTCTGATGTGCCGGCCGGGTGTGGAGCGGGCCGGCCGACGCGATCCGCATGGTGCACAGTTTGGTCACCGTCGATGAGACCGTGGCGACGTGCCCGGTGTGCCGGGGGTGCGCCCGCCTGAGCCGCCGCGGCGAACCGTCGGCGAGTCCGGTAACCCTAAGTGGTCTCGCCCGTAAGTTCTGCTGGGGTCGTTAGGCGGCCAGTCTGTGATCTTCGGGTTGGTTCTGGTGTGCGTCGATCCTGCTGAGCAGGTCGTTGAGGTCGTGGCGGGTGAATTTCCAGTTGAAGGGTTTGGCGACGGCGTTGTAGCGGACCTCGAACGCGGCCAGGCGGGCGCGGATCTGCTCAAGATCGAAGAAGTCGTTCGGGGCGACGACCTTACGCTGCACGACAGAGAAGTAGATCTCGCACTGGTCCAGCCAGGAGGCGTGCACGGGTAGGTGGATCAGGTGCGCGTTCGGCCACGCCTTCCGCATTCGGTCGATCGAGGTCTGCCCGCGGTGGGAGGACCCGTTGTCCACGACCCAGAACACCCGGTCCGCGCTGGCGTACGGCTCGGCGGTCATCACCTGGGCGACCAGCCGGGAGAACGGCTCGATCCCGGTGCTGTCCTCACAGCGGCCGATCACCCGGCCACGGTGCACGTCCCAGGCCGCCAGGTAGGCCAGCGCACCCTTGCGTCCATAGTCGTGCTCGATCCGCATCATGCGGGCTCTGCCCGGGGGCAGGGTGGGGTGGCAGCGGCAGCGGGCCTGGATGGAGGTCTTCTCGTCAGCGCAGATGAGGAAGTCGTTCGGGCCCAAGGATTGGCCGTCCCAGATCCCGGCGTATAGGTCCAGGACACGGGCGGCCTTGACGGCGAAGTCCGGGTCGCGGACCGAGATCCAGGACCGGTGCTGCCACGGCTTGAGCGCGTCGTCGGCCAGCCACCGGCGCACCGAGGAGGCCGAGACGGCCACGTCACAGCGGGCGGCCAGCTCACGGGCGATCTCCGGGCAGCTCCATCGCGACAGCGGCACGTCGTTCTCGGCCGGCAGGGCGCACGCCAGCGCGACCGCCTCGGCCCGCACGCCCGGGCCATGCACCGGTGGACGACCGCTGCGGGGGCGGTCCGTCAACGCCTCCAGCCGCTGGTCCGTCGCGGCGGCGAAGCGGCGCCGCCACCGCCGCACCGTGTCCACGCCGATGTTCAACGCCTCCGCGATCCCGGCGTTGGACCCGCCCTGCGCTGCCGCCAAGACGATCTGCGCGCGCAGCCGGTCGCGGTACTCGGTGCGTCCAGAGGCAACCCGGGCGGCCAGCACCCGGTCCTCGGTATCGGTCAGGACAATCGTGTACGGACTGGACATCGACATGTGGATCTTTGTGCCGCATCCGTGACCCGATCGGTGGCACGACACGCCGTGAACGGCATGCCTGGGTCAGGATGAACGCCGTGGTGAAGTACCCGGACTCGACCAAGACGTCATTGCAGCAGCGACTCAGTGCCCGAGCACGTCGACGCTGGCCCGAACTGTCCCGCGTCATGGTGCGCCACCGCGGCACCTTCAGCTACCTCGACGCCGTCCTAACCGACGGCACCATCCTCAAGCTGTGCCGGCTGCGCTACATCGGCTCCGCCCACAACTGGCGCTTCGCGATCTACCGCGCCAGCCGCGACGACTACGAAGAATCGATCTTCCCTACCGGACTGACGATCGGCACCTGCGAAGACGCCCTCGACACCGCCTGCGGCCTCTACCTCGGCGACCCCACCGCCTGGACCTGACCCCAGCAGAACTTACGGGCGAGACCACTAAGCCGCGGGGTGCTGGGCTATCGCGGACGAGCCGCTGGAACGCTGCGGCTGACGATTGATCGGCTCGCGTGGCCGGGCCGCCGGGGTGCGGTGGCCGCGGTGACAGCCGTCGGCGGGGTGTTGGTGTCGTCGGCAGGCCTCGCGGGTGTTGGCGACGCGTCACGTTTCTTGAGCGAGGAGTCACATGTCTTCCACCGCGGGTCGCGAGACGTCGGTCGGAGCGGACCGCAGCTTGCTGCGCACCGCAGCGCTGGCGGTCGGAGCGACGTTGCTACTGGTTGGGGTGCTCGGGTTCATTCCCGGCATCACCAGCGACTACGACGAGATGGGCTTCGCCGGGCATGGATCGATGGCTAAGTTGCTCGGCGTCTTCCAGGTGTCGGTGCTGCACAACATCGTGCACCTGCTGTTCGGGGCCGCCGGGATCGCGCTGGCCCGCCGGAACGACACGGCCCGCAACTATCTGGTCGGCGGCGGGGTGATCTATCTGGTGCTGTGGCTGTTCGGGCTGGTGGTCGACAAGAACAGCAGCGCCAACTTCGTGCCGTTGAACACCGCCGACAACTGGCTGCACCTCGGCCTCGGCGTCGGGATGATCGCTCTCGGGGTACTGCTGGCCCGCGTGGTCCTCGACCGCCCCGCCCGCACCACCTGACCCGCTCGACCGGGGGTTCCCCCGGCTGCGGCGCTCCGGGAACTCCAACGCCGAGCTGAGGCGGCGGACGTGACGATCGGCGTCGCCAGCCGCCTACTCGAGGGGCTGCCACCCTGGGACGGGCCCGGAGCAGCACCCCGGTCGCGGCGCGCGGGCCGGCTTGGGCGATTGCCAGTGAGTTTGCTCACGGCCAGATGCGGGGGATGCGGGTTCGTTCCGCGCTGCGTCGTGTTTCCACCCCGCGTAGCCGGTCGTCGGCCGCCGCCCGGGCGAAGTCCCTGGCGGTGTCTGCTCGGGCTTGCGCCTGCGCGGTGACCCGGCGCTGGTCAGCCCGCTCGTCCCGCTGGTCTTCGGCGATAGCGGCGCGGTGGTCGCGCCGGCCCTGGTCACGCCGGGCGGGGGGGTCCTGGGGCGCCGCGGCCAGCTGCGTCCCTGCCCGGCTGCTGCGGCCCGTCGCGTCGTCTTCCAGGGCCGCGGCGGCGGCGGTGAGGCCAGCGCCGCGCTGGCGCAGCGCGGCGCCGCGTTGCTGGAGGGTGTGGTCGGCGAGCAGCCGCCCGGCGGCGGTGTCCAGTGAGCCGAGAACCCGGCCGA
>JBDUDX010000132.1:0-10317 GCA_040002735.1 Frankiaceae bacterium
TGTGGGACGTGCTCGAGGAGGTCATCACCGAGCACCCGGTGCTGCTGAACCGCGCACCGACGCTGCACCGCCTGGGCATCCAGGCCTTCGAGCCGCAACTGGTCGAGGGCAAGGCGATCCAGATCCACCCGCTGGTCTGCACCGCGTTCAACGCCGACTTCGACGGTGACCAGATGGCGGTGCACCTGCCGCTGTCCGCCGAGGCGCAGGCCGAGGCGCGGATCCTGATGCTGTCCTCCAACAACATCCTGTCCCCGGCGCACGGCCGGCCGATCACTTCGCCGACCCAGGACATGGTGCTCGGGATCTTCTTCCTCACCACGCAGAAGGACGGCGTCACCGGTGAAGGGCGGGTCTTCGGCTCGCCGGCCGAGGCGATGATGGCCTACGACGCCGGCTCGCTCGACCTGCAGGCGACGATCCGGGTCCGGTTGCGCGACGACGTTCCGCCGCGGGACTGGGACGCACCGGAGGGCTGGGAGCCGGGTGCCGACTTCCTGCTGGAGACCACGCTTGGCCGGGCGCTGTTCAACGACACGCTGCCGAAGGACTACCCCTTCATCAACTACGAGGTAAAGAAGAGCCAGCTCGGCAGCATCGTCAACGACCTCGCTGAGCGCTATCCGAAGGTCGCGGTCGCCGCGACCCTGGACGCGCTAAAGGAGGCCGGCTTCCACTGGGCAACCCGGTCCGGGGTCACGATCGCGATCGAGGACGTGGTCACGCCCAAGGCGAAGGCCGGCATCCTGGAGACGTACGAGGGTCAGGCCGACAAGGTCCAGAAGCAGTACGAGCGCGGTGTGATCACCGACGACGAGCGTCGTCAGGAGCTCATCGAGATCTGGACCAAGGCCACCGCCGACGTCGCCAAGGCCATGGAAGACGCCTTCGACAAGACCAACCCGGTGTACATGATGGTCAACTCCGGCGCCCGCGGAAACATGATGCAGGTCCGGCAGATCGCCGGTATGCGTGGCCTGGTTGCGAACCCGAAGGGCGAGATCATCCCGCGCCCGATCAAGGCGAACTTCCGCGAGGGCCTGTCCGTGCTGGAGTACTTCATCTCCACCCACGGCGCCCGCAAGGGGTTGGCGGACACCGCGCTGCGGACCGCCGACTCCGGCTACCTCACCCGCCGGCTGGTGGACGTCAGCCAAGACGTCATCATCCGCGAGGAGGACTGCGGGACCGAGCGGGGAATCACCCTTCCGCTCTCCGATCGGCAGCGGCTGGAGACCAGCGTGTACGCCCGCACCCTCGCCGAGGACGTCGTCCTTAATGACGGGGCCCTTGGCGACGGGGACGTCGTACCGGCGGGGACCGACCTCGGCGACGTTGCGATCTCCCGGTTGCACGCGGCCGACGTGAAGACCGCCAAGGTTCGAAGCGTGCTGACGTGTGAGTCCAAGCTCGGGGTCTGCGCGCTGTGCTACGGCCGATCGCTGGCCACCGGCAAGCTCGTCGACGTCGGCGAGGCGGTCGGCATCATCGCCGCCCAGTCCATCGGCGAGCCCGGTACGCAGCTGACCATGCGTACCTTCCACACCGGCGGTGTCGCGGGTGAGGACATCACCCACGGCCTTCCCCGGGTCGTGGAACTCTTCGAAGCCCGCCAGCCCAAGGGCAAGGCGCCGATTGCCGAGTCCGCCGGCAAGATCCGGCTGGAGGAGACCGAGAAGACCCGCAAGATCATCATCGTGCCGGACGACGGCAGCGATGAAGAGGTACACGAGAAGATCAGCCGCCGGGCCCGGATGCGGGTCACCGAGGGTGCGCACGTGGAGGTCGGTGACAAGCTCCTCGAGGGCGCCGTCGACCCGCACGACGTGCTGCGCATCCAAGGTCCGCGTGCCGTGCAGGAGCGGCTGGTCCAGGAAGTGCAGGAGGTCTACCGCAGCCAGGGTGTCTCGATTCACGACAAGCACATCGAGACGATCATCCGGCAGATGCTCCGCCGGGTGAACGTCCTGGAGTCCGGTGACGCCGAGCTGCTGCCCGGTGAGCTGGTCGAGCGGCCGCGCTTCGAAGCGGAGAACCGTCGGGTGGTCTCCGAGGGGGGTACGCCGGCCTCGGCCCGCCCGGTGTTGATGGGCATCACCAAGGCCTCGCTGGCAACCGAGTCGTGGCTGTCCGCGGCCTCGTTCCAGGAGACCACCCGGGTGCTCACCGACGCGGCGATCCACGCCCGCAGCGACTCGCTGCTGGGCCTGAAAGAGAACGTCATCATCGGCAAGCTGATCCCGGCCGGTACCGGCATTCCGCGGTACCGCAACATCCGGGTGGAGCCCACCGAGGAGGCCAAGGCGGCAATGTACTCCCTGTCCGGGTACGAGGAGGCGGACTACGCCTTCGGTGCGGGCTCAGGTCAGGCCGTACCGCTGGAGGACTTCGACTACGGCAACTACGGCGGCCGCTAGCCTCCAGCTCACCGTCGCCAGGCACGACAGGTCGGCATCCAGGGCCGGCGTTCCCGCACGGGGGCGTCGGCCCTGCTCCGTCCCGCCGGGCATCGGGTCAGCGGTTGCGCGGTGGGCACCGCGGCCGGCGGTTAACGCTCGATCTGCGAAGAAGCAAATATCGGCTGGTATCCGGGCTGCCTTCGTCGTCTGACCGCTCCGCAGCGGCCTCGGGCCGGTGTTCTCCCGGTACGGCGGGGTGGGGAGATCGGCCTGGAGGAAGGGGTACGCCCCGTGACATCTCCGCCGCAGACGGTCGCACCTCGCGGGAAGCTCGCGGTCGCGCCGGGGGTCGCGGCCGGCGGCCGTCGGCGTCGTCGCGCCGGCGAGCCGCCGCCGCTGCCGCGGCAGCTCAACACCTCAGGCAAGTACTGGCTGGCCGCGGCGGTCTCACTGCTGGCCTTCGCACTGATCCATCTCGCCACGTCGTCGAAGGCTGGGATCGGCATCACGGTGGCAGACCGCCAAGTGCTGGTCTGGCTCGGCAATCTGCGTACTCCGGCCCTGACCAGTCTGATGCGTGGCATCAGCGCAACGGTCAAGTCCGGTGCCCGTGCAGATCGCCTGGCTGATCGCGCTGGCCGTGCTCGTCGGCACCCGGCGGTGGCGGCACCTGTTCGTCTCGATCCTCGCGCTGGGGCTTACCAACACCGTCGTCACCAACGTCGCCGGCGCCGTGCGCCGCCCCCGGCCCCTGGGCGTGGAGATCCTCGGACCTTGGACCGACTTCTCCATGCCCTCGCTCCCGATCGCCATTCTGGCCGCGCTGGCGCTGACCTACCTGTACGCCCTGATTCCGCAGGGCCGCTGGCGCCAGGTCGGCAAGTGGGTGGCCACCGGGCTGGTCGCCGTACTGGCTCTCGCCCGGATGTACCTGGCGCAGGACTACCCGAGCGACGTCGTGGTCGGAGTGATCCTGGGGGTCACCATCCCGCTGGTGGCCTTTCGGCTGATGGTGCCCAACGAGGTTTTCCCGATCTCCTACTCGCGGCGGCGGACCGCGCACCTGGAGATCACCGGACGCCGGCACACCGCGATCTGTCGCGCCCTTGAGGACCAACTCGGTGTGCACGCGGAAGAGATCACCCCGTTCGGCCTGGAGGGCTCCGGGGGCTCGACGCCGCTGCGGGTGAAGGTCGCCGGCGAGCCGGAGACGTACCTGTTCTGCAAGCTGTACGCGGCCAACCATGTGCGCTCCGACCGCTGGTACAAGATGGGCCGGACCCTGCTCTACGGCGGCCTGGAAGACGAAAAGGCCTTCAACAGCGTGCGCCGGCTGGTGCAGTACGAGGACTACGCGCTGCGGTTGCTCACGGCGGCCGAGCTGCCGGTGCCGGCGCCCGGCGGCATCGTGGAGATCACTCCGGAGCGGGAGTACCTGCTGGTGATGCAGTTCTTCGCCGGCGCCCGGGAACTCGGCGATGTGCCGGCGGACGAGGCCATCATCGACCAGGGGCTGGCCATCGTGCGCCGGCTGTGGGAGGCCGGGCTCGCCCACCGGGACATCAAACCGGCGAACCTGCTGGTACGGGACGGCCGATTGTTGGTGATCGACTCCGCGTTCGCCGAGGTACGCCCGAGCCCTTGGCGGCAAGCGGTGGATCTGGCGAACATGATGCTCACGTTGGCCCTGAGTTCCGACGTGCCCACCGTGTACGCCCGCGCCCAGCGAGTGTTCAGTATCGAGGAGATCGGCGAGGCTCTGGCGGCCACCCGCGGTTTGACCATGCCTTCCCAGCTGCGCCGGCTGATGCGCGAGCAGGGCCGGGACCTGCACGCCGAGTTCAAGGCGCTGCTGCCGCACCCGGTGCGGCCCATCGCGATCCAGCGGTGGAGTTCCCGGCGGGTGGCGATGCTGCTCGGCTCGCTGATCGCCGGGCTGATCGCAGCGGTGGCGATCGCGAACGTGCTGACCAGCCCGCTGTCATGAGCGGCTTGCGAAGGCGCCGCGCGCTCGCGCCGATGATGGGCACAGCAGTCTTGCTGCTCGCCGGCTGCAACGTCAACGTGGGCAGCGCGCCTATCGCAGCCGGCTGCCGCGGGGGTGGCGACGCCGACAATCCGGTACTCGTGCTAATGGCGCAGGCGGTGCCGACCGCGGCGCTGGTTCCCTGCATCCGGGCCGTTCCGGCCGGGTGGCGGCAGACCGGGCGGCTGCATGTCCGCAACGGTCGGGCCTCCTTCACCCTCGGCTCGGACGCCCAGGGAGACACGGCGCTCAGTGTGCTGTTCACCGAACGCTGCCAGCTCAGCGGCGCCACCGCGGTACCGAGTGACCAACCGGGCTCCCGCCGGTACGAGCGTCCGAGGCGGGTGCTGTCCGGCTATGTCGGCGAGCGCTACTACGTCTATCCCGGCGGTTGCACCACGTACCACTTCCAGCTCAACGGATCGACCCGGGCGTTGGCGATCAGCGAGGCGGCCAGTGCCGTCGGCTTCGTGCAGCGGAGCACGGTCGCGGACATTGTCCGGCGGGCCAGCGACGGGCGGCTGCACCTGGACCCGAGTACCGCCGGTGAGACCTCAGGAAGGGCGCTCCCGGCATGACGCACCCCACCGGATCGGCAACTGTCACCCCGGCCGTCGCCGACCCGGACCCGGTGGAGCGAAAATGGCGCAGTCGGATCCGCCGAGTGCTCTCCGCGCTGCTCTCGCTGGTGATCACGGTCGGGATCTTCTATTACCTGCTGAAGCAGTTCGCCGACGTCTCCTCGGTCTGGGCCTCGATCCGGGCGATGACCAAACTCGAGTTGGGCAGCTTGGTGCTGGCCGCGGTATGGAACCTGCTGACATACGGATTCGTCATGGTCGCCACGATGCCGGGGCTCACCTATGCCCAGGCGATGGTCGTGACGGAGTCCTCCACCGCCGTGTCGAACACGGTGCCTGCGGGTGGCGCGATCGGCATCGGCATGAACTTCGCGATGTACACCTCGTGGGGGTTCTCCCGCTCGCGCGCCACCGTGTCGCTGCTGCTGTCCGGGATCTGGAACAACTTCGCGAAACTGGGCTTGCCGGTGTTGGCCCTGGCGCTGGTCGCGCTGCAGGGCAGTCCCAGCGGCGGTCGGTTGATCGCCGGGGTGGCCGGACTGGTCGCCCTCGCGGGCGCCATCACGGTTTTCGCGCTGATGCTGCGCAGCGCGGAGAGCGCCCGGGCATTCGGGATGCTCGCCGGCCGTGGGGTGTCTGCGCTGTTGCGGCTGGGAAACCGCCCACCGGTGCGAGGGTGGGAGCTGGCTACCACCAAGTTCCGTGCGCGCACCATCCTGCTGCTCCGGGCGCGCTGGCACTGGCTGACCGCAGCCACCCTGATCAGCCACCTGTCCCTGTACCTGGTGCTCCTGCTCGCGCTGCGGCACGTCGGGGTCTCACAGTCCCAGGTCGGCTGGGCCGAGGTACTCGCGGTGTTCTGCTTCGCCCGGCTGGTCACCGCCATCCCGATCACGCCCGGCGGGGTGGGCATCGTCGAGCTCGCGCTGATCGGTGGCCTGGTCGCCGCCGGCGGGGATCGAGTGAAGGTCACTGCGGCGGTCCTGGTCTTCCGGGCGTTGACCTACGTACTCCCGATTCCGCTCGGCCTGGGAACGTACCTGTTCTGGCGGGGCAACACCTCCTGGCGGCGAGCGCCGGGGATGGCGCCGCGGACCGAACTGGTGCCTGAGTCGGTCCCCACCGGCGCGGCGGATGCGGACTCGGTCGACCCCCCGCAGTCCGCCGCCGCCCCGGCCGCAGCGGCGCCGATGCGCCAGCGGCGCGCGCCGACGGTACGTCGCCGGCAGGACGCCGGCTGGCTCGTCCTGGCGACCGCCGCCCTGCTGCTGACCGCGCTCGGCGTTCACCAGTACTCGATTGCCGGCTGGGAGCGCGGCATCTTCCGGCTGTTCAACGACCCGACCTGGGTTCCGTTCGCCGTCGTGTGGCCCGTCATGCAGATCGGGAACATCGTCGCGGTGCCGGTGACCGCCGCGGTGGCTGCCGTAGCCCGCCACTTCCGGCTGGCCGGCGGCATCCTCCTCGGCGGTGGCGGGGTCTACTACCTGGCCAAGGTGGTCAAGCACGTCGTGACCCGCGGCCGGCCCCCGACCCTGCTCTCCGGGGTCCATATCCACGGCACTGCAGCGCAAGGTCTGGGGTACGTTTCCGGACACGCGGCCGTGGTCGGCCTGATCGCCACCGTTGCCCTGCCCTATCTGCGGCGCTGGTGGCGCTGGGCGGTCTGCGCGATCGCCGTGGCGGTCTGCCTGGCCCGGATGTACGTCGGCGCGCACCTCCCGCTGGACGTCGCCGGTGGTGCCGCGTTGGGGGTGGCCGTCGGCGCCGCGATCCGGCTGCTGCTCGGTCGGCCGACCTAGTGCTGCTCAACGCCCGTCGGGCGCTGATTGTGGCAGCGAGCCTGCTGGCGGCGGCGGTCCTGCTCGGCGTGCTGGTCAGCTGGTCGGCCACCAGCGGCGCGATCCAGCGGGTGGACGACTCGGTGTTCCGCTGGGCCCAGAACGTCGAGTCGGCTCCGCTGGTGAAGCTCGCGAAGGCCTTCGACGTGCTGGGCAGCACCTGGGTGAACTGGTCGGTACGCGCCGTCGCGCTCGCAGTGCTGGCCGTGCGCCGGCGGTGGCTGCACCTGGCCGCGCTGGCACTGGCGGTGCTGACCTCGGAAATACTCATCGGCACCCTCAAAGCCGCGTACGCCCGGCCGCGCCCACCTGACGCGTTGATCTCGACCAGTGGCTTCTCCTTCCCCTCGGGCCACGCCATCGCCAGTGCGGTCACCGCGGTCGCGCTCGTCGTCGTGCTGATCCCGCCGGGCGCCCGTCGCTGGGCCTTCGAGATCTGGGCGGCGCTGTTTGCCTTCGTGATGGCGCTGTCCCGCGTGTACCTGCGGGCACACTGGCTCTCCGATGTGGTCGCCGGCGGGTTGCTCGGTGCCGGGCTGGCGATCGGCTGGCCCGCGCTGCTTCAGGTGCTGTCTCGCCGAGACGATCTGGCTGACCGCGGTGTTCCGGCCGCGGGGAAACAGTGAGCCTTCGGCGACGGGCGCCTGGCAGCGGCCGCACTGCGCTGCTGGCCGTGCTGCTGGCCGTACCGCTGGCCCTGATTTCCGGCTGCACGTCCCGCGGCACGACGACCGTCCCGAAGACCATCGGTTCCCGGCCGCCGATCCGGGTCACCTCCTTCGACTTTCCGGAGAGCCGGGTACTCGCCGAGGTGTACGCGGCTGCCTTGCAGCGGCGCGGATATCCCGTCGTCCGGATCCTCGACCTCGGCCCCCGAGAGGTGGTCGAACCCGCACTGGAACAGCATCTCGTCGACCTGGTTCCCGAGTACCAGGGCAGCGTGCTGCGATTTCTGGCCCGGACTTCGCCGGCGGCAGCCGGGTTGCCGGCGGCGTTGGCACCGCGCGGCCTGGTCGCAGCCCACCCCGCTCCGGCGCAGGACCGCAACGGGTTCGCGGTGACCACCGAAACGGCCCGGCGGCACGGCCTCAGCCGGATCAGTGACCTGCGTCCGCTGGCCCGTGGGCTGATTCTCGGCGGTCCGCCGGAGTGCCCGCAGCGCCCGTACTGCCTGCCCGGCTTGACCAGCCGGTACGGCCTGTCGTTCCGGTCCTTTGCGGTAATTCCGACCCGAGCGGGTACGGCCGAAGCCCTGCTCTCCGGCGAGATCGGCGTGGGCATGCTGGAAACCACCGACAGCCACCTCGCGGACGGCCGGCTGGTTGGTACTCCTCACCGACGACCGGCGCCTTCAGCCGGCGGAGAACGTCGTCCCGGTGCTCCGGCGCCAGGTTCTCGACGCGTACGGCCGGCCGCTGGTCGCGGTCCTCGACGAAGTCTCGGCGGAGCTGACGACCCCGGCCGTGATCGGTCTGAATCTGCAGGTGGCGATCGCCGGGGCCGACCCGGCGCAGGTCGCCGCCGCGTGGCTGGCCGCCCACCGACTGTGACCGGCTGTGGCTGGCTGCGTCAGGTGGCCGGTCCGTACGCCGCCTCCCGCAACGCCCGGTACGCCGCGGTCAGTGCCGGCTGCTGGTAGGAGGCGTTCAGCCCGCTCGGGTTCGGCAGCAGCCACACCGTGGCCGGCCCGAGCAGCTCGGCCTGCATCCCGACCCTGGCCCGGGGACGCCCGAAGGCCACGCGGTACGCCGAGAGTCCAAGGAACGCGACGCAGCGCGGTTGGTATCGCTGCGCCAGTTGCGTGACGCCGGAGACGCCGGCCCGTAACTCCTCCGATGCCACCTCGTCGCCGCGGGCCGTGGCTCTGCTCACCAGGTTGGTGATGCCGACGCCCAGCGCGAGTAGTTCGGCGTACTCGCTGGGGTGCAACGTTCGGGAGGTGAAGCCGGCTTCGTGTAACGTCCGCCACAGTCGGTTCGCTGGACGCGCGAAGTGGTAACCGGCATGCCCCGACCAGAGCGACGGGTTGATGCCGACGAGCAGGACCCGCAGCCCTGGCCCGATCAGATCCGGGACGGTAGCCCCGTACGCAGTCAGCAGATCCGCCCGGCTCGGCTCGAATCGACTCGGCATCTCGGAACCCGGCACCGCACTAGTGTGGTGGTCCTACCGGAGCCGCGGCGGCGCCCGCGACAAGTTCGCAGGTCGGCTGGGCGGATGCTAAGGTAGCTGTTTGTGCCCGGGGAATCCCGGGCTGCCCCGCGCCTCGGGTGAGGCGATGGTGAGCTGTACCACTCCAGGGTCATTCCTCGGCGGTGGGAAATCGGCCGCCGTGACACACCCGACTGCGGGGGTCGGACGCACCGGGCGGATACGGCCGGGTTCGACGCAGTTTCCACTGGACGAGCAGAAGACGGAGTCGCGGTGCCCACCATCCAGCAGTTGGTCCGTAAGGGCCGGCAGGACAAGGTCGGCAAGACCAAGACGCCGGCGCTGAAGGGCAGCCCCCAGCGTCGCGGCGTCTGCACGCGCGTCTACACCACGACGCCGAAAAAGCCGAACTCGGCGCTGCGCAAGGTCGCGCGCGTTCGGTTGACGAGCCAGATCGAGGTGACCGCCTACATTCCGGGCGTCGGCCACAACTTGCAGGAGCACTCCATCGTGCTGGTCCGCGGTGGTCGGGTGAAGGACCTGCCGGGCGTTCGTTACAAGATCATTCGCGGCTCGCTGGACACCCAGGGTGTGCGCGGCCGCAAGCAGGCCCGTAGTCGTTACGGCGCGAAGAAGGAGAAGAGCTAACCCATGCCACGCAAGGGTCCCGCTCCCAAGCATCCGGTCATCGCTGACCCGGTGTACGCCTCGCCGCTGGTCACCTCCTTGGTCAACAAGGTGCTGACCGGTGGAAAGCGGTCGCTGGCGCAGCGCATCGTCTACGGCGCCATGGAAGGCGCCCGGGTCAAGTCGGGCACCGACCCGGTGATCACGCTGAAGCGCGCGTTGGACAACGTCAAGCCCACCCTCGAGGTGAAGAGCCGGCGGGTCGGCGGCGCCACCTACCAGGTGCCGGTGGAAGTCAAGCCGGGCCGCAGCACCACGCTCGCCCTCCGCTGGCTGGTGAGCTACTCCCGCCAGCGCCGCGAAAAGACCATGACCGAGCGCCTGATGAACGAACTCCTCGACGCCAGCAATGGCCTCGGCGCGAGCGTCAAGCGGCGCGAGGACACCCACAAGATGGCGGAGTCCAACAAGGCCTTCGCCCACTATCGCTGGTAACAGAGAACTGATGACGCAGACTGACGTACGCAGTGCCTTGGCCGTGACCCGGAACATCGGAATCATGGCTCATATCGACGCGGGCAAGACCACCACCACCGAGCGGATCCTCTTCTACACCGGCATCAACTACAAGATCGGTGAGGTCCACGAGGGCGCCGCCACGATGGACTGGATGCCGCAGGAGCAGGAGCGCG
>JBDUDX010000133.1:0-6845 GCA_040002735.1 Frankiaceae bacterium
CTCGGTGAACTCCTCGAAGAGCCCGGTCGCGTCGTGCGGGCCGGGCGCGGCCTCCGGGTGGTACTGCACCGAGAACGCCGGTACGTCCAGGCAGCGCAGCCCTTCCACCACGCCGTCGTTCAGCGCGACGTGGGACACCTCCACCCGCCCGAACTCCGTGGACGACACCGACCCGACCGGCGCGTCCACCGCGAACCCGTGGTTGTGCGAGGTCACATGTACCCGCCCGTTCGACAGCTGTACCGGCTGGTTGACGCCGCGGTGGCCATAGCCCAGCTTGTACGTACCAAAGCCCAACGCCCGCCCCAGCATCTGGTGCCCGAAGCAGATCCCGAACACCGGCCGCACGCCGAGTACGGCCCGCAGCGTCTCCACCGCGTACGGGGTCGCCGCCGGATCGCCGGGCCCGTTGGAAAAGAACACCCCGTCGGGCTCCAGCGCCAACACATCCTCCGCCGACGACGTCGCCGGCAGCACGTGCACCTCGCACCCGGCCGCAGCCAGGTACCGCGGCGTGGAGCGCTTCATTCCCAGGTCCACGGCTGCCACCCGGAACCGCGAAGGCCCAACCGCAGGCACCACGTACGGCTCGGTAACGCTGACCTCCCGGGCCAGGTCCGCACCGGCCATCGCCGGCGCGGCCTGCACCGTAGCCAGCACCGCGTCGGGCTCCGACCCGATTCCGCACCGCATCGCCCCCCGCTCGCGCAGGTGGCGGGTGAGCGCCCGGGTATCCACCCCGGAGATCCCCACCACGCCGTACGCCACAAGCTCGGACTCCAACGACCGCTCCGAGCGCCACGAGGACGCCCGGCGCGCCGGGTCCCGTACCACGTAGCCGGCCACCCAGATCCGCGAGGACTCCGGATCGGTGTCATTCACCCCGGTGTTGCCGATGTGCGGCGCGGTCATCACCACGACCTGCCGGTGGTACGAGGGATCGGTGAGCGTCTCCTGGTAGCCGGTCATGCCGGTGTTGAACACCGCCTCGCCGACCGTCGACCCGACCGCGCCATAGGACGACCCGGGAAAGACCCGGCCGTCCTCCAGCACCAGATACGTAGCAGTCATGCCAGCTTCCCATCCAGCACCGTCGGCCGACCGCGCAGGAAGGTGGCCACCACCGCCGCCGGCAGTTCCATCCCGGCGAACGGCGTGTTCCGCGACCGCGAGGCCAGAGCAGCGGGATCCACCGTCCATCGCGCGGCCGGATCGACCAGAACCACGTTCGCCGGCGACCCCACCGCCAGCGAGGAGCCCTGCCCGCGTACCCGCCCGATCCGAGCCGGCCGCCGAGACATCCGATCGGCCACCCCGGCCCAGTCCAGGCGACCCGTCGAGACCATCGTGGATACGACCACGGACAGCGCGGTCTGCAAGCCGAGCATCCCGAACGCGGCCGCCGCCCACTCGGTTTCCTTGTCCTCCAGCGCGTGCGGGGCGTGGTCGGTGGCCACCGCGTCGAGAGTCCCGTCGGCAAGCCCGCCGCGCAGCGCCTCCACGTCGGCCGACGTCCGCAGCGGGGGATTCACCTTGAAGACCGGGTCGTACGTGCAGGCCAGCGAGTCGGTAAGCAGCAGATGGTGCGGGGTGACCTCGGCGGTCACCCGTACCCCCCGCGCCTTCGCCCAGCGCAGAATCTCGACCGACCCGGCGGTGGACACGTGGCAGACGTGCAGCCGGGAGCCGAGGTGAGCGGCGAGCAGGCAATCTCGGGCGATCACCGCCTCCTCGGCGGCAGCCGGCCAGCCGGTGAGCCCGAGCCGGGCGGACACGGGGCCCTCGTTCATCTGCGCGCCCTCGGTGAGCCGTGGCTCCTGCGCGTGTTGCGCGATCACCCCGTCGAAGGCCCGGACGTACTCCAGCGCCCGGCGCATCAGCACCGCGTCATCCACGCAGTGCCCGTCGTCGGAGAAAACCCGTACCCGAGCGACGGAATCGGCCATCGCGCCCAACTCGGCGAGCTGCTTGCCGGCGAGTCCCACAGTCACCGCCCCCACGGGGTGAACGTCGCAATGCCCGGCGAGCTGGCCGAGGTGCCACACCTGCTCCACCACCCCGGCGGTGTCCGCTACCGGGTCCGTGTTCGCCATCGCGTGCACCGCGGTGTATCCGCCCAGGGCCGCCGCCTGAGTACCCGAGGCGACCGTCTCGGCGTCCTCCCGGCCCGGCTCGCGCAGGTGGGTGTGCAGGTCGACCAGCCCCGGCAGCGCGATCAGCCCGTCGGCGTCCAGCACCGATGCACCCGCGCCGGCCTCGGCAGAAACCACCCCGTCGGCGAAACAAAGATCCGACGGCGGCCCGTCCAGCACCCGCACCCCGCGCAGCACCCAGCTTCTCGTCGGGGCCGTCACGCGTCTCCTCCCAGCAGTAGGTACAGCACGGCCATCCGCACCGACACCCCGTTCGCGACCTGCTCGACGATCGTGGACCGTACCGAGTCGGCCACTTCGGCGGCGATCTCCATGCCCCGGTTCATCGGCCCCGGGTGCATGACGATGGCATCCTCCGGCAGGCTCGCCATCCGCGGCCCGTCCAGCCCGTACCGCCGCGAGTACTCCCGCGCCGACGGGAAGTAGGCCGCCGCCATCCGTTCCCGCTGCACTCGCAGCATCATCACCACATCGCTCTTCGGCAGTACGGCGTCGAGGTCGTACGACGTCGAGCACGGCCAAGCGTCAACGCCGACCGGAAGCAGGGTCGGCGGGGCCACCACGGTGACGTCCGCGCCCAGGGTAGCCAGCAGCAGCACGTTGGACCGGGCGACCCGGGAGTGCAGGATGTCCCCGACGATCGCCACCCGCAGCCCCTCCAACCGGCCGAGCCGTCGACGCATCGTGAACGCGTCAAGCAGCGCCTGGGTGGGGTGCTCATGCGTGCCGTCCCCGGCGTTCACGATGGCGCCGGAGATCCACCCGGCAAGCCGGTGCGGCGCCCCGCTGGCGCTGTGTCGAACCACCACCCCGTCCGCACCCATCGCCTCCAGTGTCAGCGCGGTGTCTTTCAGTGACTCCCCCTTGGAGACCGACGAACCCTTCGCCGAGAACGTGATCACATCGGCGGAGAGGCGCTTGGCGGCCACCTCGAACGACAGCCGTGTACGGGTGGAGTCCTCGTAGAACAGGTTCACCACCGTCCGGCCTCGCAAGGTCGGCAGCTTCTTGATCGGCCGGTCGGCGACCCGGGCCAATTCTTCCGCAGTGTCCAATACCAGCAGCGCGTCGTCCCGGCTGAGATCGGCGGCAGAGAGCAGGTGACGCATCACGCGGACAGCCCGGCCGGCCCCAGCAGTACCGCGTCCTGGCCGTCGTACTCGGCCAGGAGCACGTGCACGGTCTCCCGCAGTGAGGTCGGGATGTTCTTGCCGACGTAATCCGCGCGGATCGGCAGCTCCCGGTGCCCCCGATCCACGAGCACGGCGAGTTGCACGGCGCGGGGGCGGCCGGAATCCAGCAGCGCGTCCAGGGCGGCGCGAATCGTACGTCCGGAGAACAGCACGTCGTCGATCAGCACCACGACCTTGTCATCGATGCCGTCCGGCGGGAGATCGGTGGCCTGCAGAGCGCGTACCCCGCGCAGGTGCAGATCGTCGCGGTGCATCGTGACGTCGAGCGCACCGATCGGCGGGTGCAGCCCCTCGAAAGCCTCGATCCGTTCGCCGAGGCGGGCCGCGAGCGCCACCCCTCGGGTGGGAATGCCCAACAGCACCACATCGGTGCCGCCCGAGTTACGTTCCAGAATCTGGTGGGCCATCCGGGCGATCGCTCGGGCGATGTCGTCAGCGTCGAGGACGGGTCGAGCGGCTGCCGGATCACCGGTCACCGGCCGGGGCTGGCCAGGCGGCATCGCGGACCTCCTTCCCCGCCTCACCGGACGGGTCGTTAAAGGACGTCGTACGTTCGGCCAGGAAACTTCAGACCGGACGCGTTCCACCCTAACAGCGGCATCCGGCCTAGCGCCGTTAGGCTGGAACGGCGCATTAGGATGAATCTTGATGATCAGTCTTGACCGCGATAGCAATTCGCCCATAACGTCACACTCAGTAACACCGAAGCGAGGCTACGACACCGGGTGCCAGACGGTCACCGCGTCGCCCATCCCGGACAATGGGATGAGCGTCGATACCCGGCCGAGCCAGTGGTGAGACCGGCGCTACGGAACTGTCTCCGTCAGGTTGCGGTCTCACCCGCCACGGTAAGGACTTTCTCATGACCAGCGACTACGCCAAAGCTCTCGGTGCCCGGCTCCGCGCGATCCGCACCCAGCAGGGGCTCTCCCTGCATGGTGTGGAGGAGAAATCGAACGGCCGCTGGAAGGCTGTCGTCGTCGGCTCGTACGAGCGCGGCGACCGGGCGGTCACCGTGCAGCGGCTGTCGGAGCTGGCCGAGTTCTTCAACGTACCGATCTCCGAGTTGCTGCCGAAGAGCTCCACGAGCGCAGCCGTCGAATCCTCCCAGCGCCTCGTGATCGACCTGGAGGCGCTGCAGACCAGCGCGTCGGAGGAGCGTCGCCTGCTGGCCCGGTACGCGGCCACGATCCAGAGCCAGCGCGGTGACTACAACGGCCGGGTGCTCTCCATCCGCCGGGACGACCTACGCGCCCTCTCCGTGATGTACGACGAGTCGCCGAGCCAGCTCACCGAGCAACTCATCGACTGGGGCGTCCTGAACCCCGACGCCCGAGCGGACATCGCCGACGCCGGCTGATCGGCGCCGGGTGACCAGTCGAGCGGTACTCTGTCGATCATGAGCACGATCGACCAATGGGCCTTCACCTTTCCCGAGGAGGAAGCGGAGTTGTTGGCGGAGCTTCGTCGCCACGGCGTCCGACCAGGCGCTCGAGTGCGGGTCTGTTGCTTTCTGAAAAAGCGGGCGAAAGGTTAAATGAAACGAGTCGTGGCCGGCTGAGGCTTGGGCGGCACTGACGCTTCCATCGTGGCTGTGGCCGACGCTTGGGCGTTACCCAGATCGCCACATTTGACCTACGTCACTTCCGCGTCGTGAGACCAGCCACATCAAGGCGTTCACATTGTTGCCGTCTGACCGTTAGCTTTGTCCAAAGTGAGTAAGGATGCCCTGACTTGGCGGCCTTCACACGTGCAGGGACGGCTTGAGCCGCAGCAGTTTCGCCAGCAGACCGTTGACAAACGCCGGCGAATCCGCGGTGGACAGATTGGTTGCCAACGTCACCGCCTCATCGATGGCCACCGCATCCGGCACGTCATCGCACCAGAGCAGCTCATAGGTACCCAGGCGCAGCACGTTGCGGTCCACCGCGGGCATCCGCTCCAGCGGCCACTCCAGGGTGTACGTCGCCAGCAGCTCATCGATCCGCTCCCGGTGCGCCGACACCCCCTCCACCAACGACACCGCGTACTCCGGAATCGGCGGGTCGGCCTGCACCAGCCGGTCCCCGAGAGTAGCTATCGGGTCCGCGCCGCGCAACTCGGCCTCGTACAACACGTCCAATGCCCGTTTACGGGCCTTGCTCCGGGCTCCCATCAGGCCGGTCTCACGAGGTGACGCGGCCGAGGTACCGTCCGTCGCGGGTGTCGACCTTGACCTTCTCGCCGGTGGTGAGGAAGAGCGGCACCTGCACGGTGGCGCCGGTTTCTAATTCCGCCAGCTTGGTGCCGCCGGTGGACCGGTCGCCCTGAATACCGGGGTCGGTATGCGCAATCACTAACTCCACCGACGCCGGTAACTCGACATACAGCGGCGTGGACTCGTGCATGGCGACGGTGCCGGTCATGTTCTCCAGCAGGTAATCTTTCACGCTGCCGACCGTTTCCGCCGGCAGATGCACCTGCTCGTAGGAGGAGGTGTCCATGAAGACGTAGTCGGTGCCGTCCTGATAGAGGTACGTCATCTCGCGCTTGTCGACGTTGGCGACTTCCACCTTCACGCCGGCGTTGAATGTCTTGTCGACCACCTTGCCGGTCATCACGTTCTTCAACGTGGTACGAACGAAAGCACCGCCCTTACCGGGCTTTACATGCTGGAACTCGACCACGGTCCACAACTGGCCGTCGAGATCGAGGGTGATGCCGTTCTTCAGGTCGTTCGTGGTCGCCACGTGGAACGACTCTACCGCTTGCCGTCGTCGCGCCGGGCCGCCAGAGCGCGCCCGGCCAACGCACGCAAGGCCAGCCGGTAGCCCTCGATTCCTAGGCCGGTGATCGAACCGTTGGCAACCGGAGCCACCACGGACAGATGCCGGAACTCCTCCCGCGCCGCGGGCTGGGAGATGTGTACCTCGATCACCGGTACGCCGACGCCGGTCGCATTGGCCACCGCGTCCCGCAGGGCGTAGGAGTAGTGCGTCCACGCCCCGCCGTTGAGTACGACTCCATCCACGGCGCCGTCGGCGGCCTCGTGCAGCCAGCCGAGCATCTCCCCCTCGTGGTCGGTTTGCCGGACATCGACGTCCAGGCCGAGTTCGGCAGCGGTTTCCTGGCACGCCTGTACGAGGTCGGCGTATGTGGCCGTGCCGTAGATGATCACTTCCCGGGTGCCGAGCCGGGAAAGGTTCGGACCGTTCAGCACCAGAATCACCCGCGTGCCACCTCTGCGTAAGCCGCCGCCAGCAGTTCCGGCGACGGGTCCACCAGGATGCCGGGCTGCGCCAGCCCGTCGAGTACGACGAAGCGCAACCGCCCACCGCGGGACTTCTTGTCCAGCCGCATCGCGTCGTGCAGCTCTGGCCAGGCAGATTCCTCGTAGCCCGTCGGCAAGCCGAGGGCGGTCAGGATCTGCCGATGCCGGGCAGCGGTCGGCCCGTCGCGGCGGCCGGCGAGTCGGCCGAGTTCGGCGGCGAAGACCATCCCCACCGCGACCGCGTCGCCG
>JBDUDX010000134.1:0-7128 GCA_040002735.1 Frankiaceae bacterium
ACGCGATGGCCGGCCCGACCCCGATCTCCGCCCTGATCCACGCGGCCACCATGGTTGCTGCCGGGGTGTACGTGATCGCCCGGCTGTTCCCGCTCTACCTGGCGAGCCCGGCCACCCTTGACGTCCTCGCCGTGCTGGCCGCGATCACCATGGTGCTCGGCGCGCTTGCCGCCCTCGCCCAGGACGAACTCAAGCGGGTGCTGGCGTACTCCACCATCAGCCAGCTCGCGTACATGGTGGGCGGGCTGGCGGTGGGCGGGTACGCGGCCGGCGTGTTCCACCTGGTGACCCACGCCGCGTTCAAGGCGCTGCTCTTCCTCTGCGCGGGTGCGGTGATCTATGCGGTCGGTACCAACCTGATGAGCGAGATGGGTGGCCTGCGGCGGCGAATGCCGGTCACGTTCGCCTGCACCACGATCGGGCTGGCGGCGCTCGCCGGCCTACCGCCGTTCGCTGGCTTCTTCTCCAAGGATGCGGTGCTGAGCGCGGCGCACCACGAGGGTGGCTTCGCCGGGTGGTTGGTCTTCGGCGCCGGCCTGCTCACCGTGCTGCTCACCGCCGGGTACGTCACCCGGCTCTGGCTGCGCACATTCTTCGGCCCGCCGTCCGCCGCTCAGGTGGACGACCCGCCGGCGGTCATGCGGATCCCACTGCTGGTGCTCGCGGTACCGGCCCTGCTGCTCGGCTTCGCCGGCCCCAGGCTGGCCGACTACCTCGGCGGGCCGCGGCCTGGCGACTTCGGCTGGTTCTCCTACACCCCGCTGGACGCGACGGTGCCCGGACTGGCGCCGCAGTCGGTCAGCCCGGAGATCGGCACCGCCCTGGGCACTACCGCGCTGGCGCTGATCGGCGTCGGGGTGATGCTCGCGCTCTGGTGGCGGGATCCGACCCGGGACCCGATCCACCTGCTCGCCGCCGGGCCACGGCGCGCGCTGGAACGGGCGTTCTACCTCGACGAGTTGTACGACGCCACGCTGGTACGGCCGCTGCCGCAGCTCGCTCGTGCGGTCCTGAGAGTCGATGAGGTGGCGGTCGACGGCGCGGTCGACGGCTCCGGCCGGGCAGCCCGAACCCTCGGCGGCGGCATCCGCCGGCTGCAGAACGGCAACGTTCAGCTGTACGCCACCGGGCTGATTACCGGCGTGGTCGCGCTCGCCGTCGCCGTGGCGGTGCTGGCGTGAGTACGCTGTTGATCGCGATACCGCTCGCCGGTTGCCTACTCGTCGCGCTGGCTCCGGAGCGGCTCGCCCGCGCGCTCGGGGTAGCGGTCACCGGTGTGCTGCTCGTGCTTGCCCTGGTGATGGTGGCCCGCTACCGCCTGGGCGGCGGGATCCAGTACGAGACCGACGTCGCCTGGATTCCCGGCGTGGACGCCCGGTTCCACCTCGGCGTGGACGGCATCAGCCTGCCGCTGGTTGTGCTCACCGCGCTGCTCTCATTCCTCTGCGCGGTCTACACGCTGCACGCGCTGCCCGAGCCCGGGCGGCCGCGGGCGTTCACGTCCCTGCTCCTGGCGCTCGAGGTCGGCATGCTCGGCACGTTCCTCGCCCTCGATCTGCTGCTGTTCTTCGTGTTCTTCGAGGTCGTACTGATCCCGATGTACTTCCTGATCGGCACCTGGGGCGGCGGCAACCGGCGCTACGCGAGTACCAAGTTCATCCTCTACACGCTGCTGGGCTCCGCGGTCATGCTGCTCGGCCTGCTCGGCATTTACGCCGCCACCGGCACGCTGGACATGGTGGCGCTGTCCGCGGACCACGGCGCCGGCATCAGCCGCGGCGTCCAGATCCTCTGCTTCCTCGCGCTGTTCGTCGGCTTCGGGGTCAAGGCGCCGATGTGGCCGCTGCACACCTGGCTGCCGGATGCGCACACCGAGGCGCCGACCGTCGGCTCGGTGCTGCTCGCCGGCGTCCTGCTCAAGATGGGCACGTACGGCCTGGTTCGGATCGGGCTCCCGATCCTGCCCGGAGGCGCTCTGGTGCTCGCGCCGGCGCTCGGCGTGCTCGCGGTGATCGGAATCTGCTACGGCGCGCTGTGCTGCCTGGCCCAGCGGGACCTCAAACGGCTGGTGGCGTACTCCAGCGTCGGGCACATGGGTTTCGTGCTGCTCGGCATCGCCACCCTGACTCCGATCGGCGTCAACGCCGCGCTGTTCGCCAACCTGGCCCACGGCGTGATCACCGGCCTGCTGTTCTTTCTCGCCGGGTCGATCAAGGAGCGGTACGGCACGGCGGACCTCGACGTACTGGGCGGCGGGCTGGCGACCAAGTTCCCGGCGCTGGGCGGCCTGCTGGCCTTCGCGGCGATCGCCAGCCTCGGACTCCCCGGGCTCGCCGGCTTCTGGGGCGAGATGCTTGCCATGCTCGGCGCGTACCGGCCGGCCGCCGACCTCAACCGGCCGCTGTTCGTGACCTTGATGGTGCTCGCCGGGATCGGCACCGTGCTGGCGGCGGCGTACTTCCTGGTTCTGCTCCGCCGGCTCAACGCCGGGGCCGTGGCTCCGCGGTGGCGGGACATCGCGTACGCCGACCTGGGCGCGCTGGAGCTGGCCATCGCCGCGCTGCTGCTGGTCCTGACGCTGGCGTTGGGGCTGTATCCGCGGCTGGTGCTGGGGATCACCGACCCAGCGGTGCGGGCTGTGTTCGGGTGAGCTACGCGCAGGGCATCGACTACGCGGCGATCGCGCCGCCGGTGGTGGTAGCCGTCGGGGCCGCCGGAACGTTGCTTCTCGACCTGGCTACCCCACGGGCCCGACGACTGCTTCCGGTGCTGGCGATCGGCACGTTCCTGGCGGCGTTCGCCGCCCTGGCCCTCTCCGTCGCCGCGGACTCCCGCCGGGGGACCTTCTGCACCGGTACACGCTGCAGTTACGCTGTCGACGACTTCACGATCTTCCTCCAGGCGTTCTTCTGCTTGGTCGGCGTAGTGATCGTGCTGCTCTGCGCGTCGACCGTCGAGCAGGACCGGATGCCAGCCGGGGAGTTCTTCTTTCTGCTGCTCACCTCCTTCGCCGGCATGCTCACCCTCGCCGGGGCGCGAGACCTGCTCGTCCTGCTGCTGGCGCTGGAAGTGGTCACTCTTCCGGCGCTCGTGCTGGTGGGACTGCGCCGGGCCGACCCGCGGGCATCGGAGGCGGCGCTGAAGTTCTTCCTGATCTCGGTGATGTCCACCGCCATCACCGTGTACGGGATGAGCCTGCTGTACGGGGTGACCGGCGGCCTGCAGCTCGGCGCGATCTCCGCCGGCCTGGCCCGCGGGCCGAACTCCCCGGTGGCCGCGGCCGCGGTGCTGCTGGTGGTCGCCGGCTTCGCGTTCAAGGTGGCGGCGGTGCCGTTCCACGGCTGGGCGCCGGACACCTACCAGGGCGCGTCCGTTCCGGTCGCCGCGTACCTGTCGGTGGCCTCGAAGGCGGCCGGCTTCGCGGGGCTGATCCTGGTACTCGATGCCTGCGCCGCGTACGCCGGCAGTTGGCGCCCGGTACTCGCCGTGCTGGCCGCGGCCACCATGACCGTCGGCAATCTCGCCGCGCTCCGGCAGCAGCACGTCATCCGGCTGCTCGCCTGGTCCTCGATCGCGCAGGCCGGCTACATCCTTCTACCGCTCGCCGTACCGGACGCCGGACCGGCACTGGCCTACCTCGGCGCGTACGCCGTGATGAACCTCGGGGCCTTCGGCTGCGCCGCTGCGGTCGCCGCCCGCCGTCCCCGGTCTGCGGTCGCCGACTATCGAGGGCTGTTCAGCGATTCCCCCCTGCTGGCGCTCGCGCTGGCCTTCTTCCTCACCTGCCTCGCCGGGCTGCCGCCGGGGTTGATCGGGCTGATCGCCAAAGTGGTGGTGTTCCGCTCCGCCGTCACCGGAAATCTCGTCTGGCTTGCGGTGGTGATGGCGGTCAACACGGTGGTCGCGCTGTACTACTACGTACGCCTGGCTGCGGTGCTGTTCGAACCGGCAGCGGGCACCCAGCGGCTGACGGTCCCGGCTCCGGTCGCCGCCGCCGTCGCGATGGCGGCCGCAGCGGCGGTGGCCCTCGGCTTCTGGCCGCAGGCCCTGCTCGGCGTGGTGCCGGGGCTGGGCTGAGCTGAGCTGAGCGGTTCCCGTTGTGGAACATCAGCGGTGCTCTGACACCGCCGCGTTTCCCCAACCCACGCCGGGCAGCGGCTCGAGCGGCCAAAGTCGGTTCCAGTCCCACCGGCTCAGCGGTAGTTGACGAACTGCAGCGGTACGTCGAAGTCGGCTTCCTTCAGCAGCGCGATGACCGCCTGAAGGTCGTCCCGCTTCTTGCCGCTGACCCGCAGTTGGTCGCCCTGGATCTGTGCTTGAACACCCTTCGGGCCGTCGGCCCGGATCTTCTTGGCGATGACCTTGGCCTTGTCGTCGGCGATGCCCTGCTGGATGCGTACCGTCATTCGGGACGTGCCGCCCGAGGCAGCCTGCGGATCACCGTGGTCCAGCACCTTGAGCGATACGCCCCGCTTGATCAGCCGCTCCTTGAAGACGTCGAGTACCGCCTTCACCCGTTCCTCGCTGTTCGCCTTGATCTCGATCGTTTCGCCCGACCAACTGATCGAGGCGCCGACACCCTTGAAGTCGAAGCGCTGCGAGACCTCCTTGGACGCCTGGTTGAGAGCGTTGTCGACCTCTTGGTGATCGACTTTGCTGACGACATCGAACGAGGGATCTGCCATCTCTGCCTCCACGAGGGTTGACCGACCGGCGCCGCTGGGCGGAGCGAGCCTGCCGGCGGTGTCGGTTATCCTCAGTACCGCATGGCAGGTTGCCCGAGTGGCCAAAGGGAGCGGTCTGTAAAACCGCCGGCTCAGCCTACGTTGGTTCGAACCCAACACCTGCCACCAACCCTCGACCACGATCGTTGCTGCCTGACGGAAGAGCCCATGGGCGGCGTCGGGTCGGCCGGGCCTGACCGCTGTTCCAGCGATTTGCCGGGGAGTTCCAGGGAACAGCAGTCGCATGTGGTGGGTCATTCTTGTGATAGCCGTCATCGCCTTGCTGCTGGCCCTGCGATGGAAGAACCTGAAGGTCTTGCTGATGCCGAGCAGCCGACTGGAGGGTCAGGTTCGCCGCGGTCGCGGCCGGCTCAGGCGATAGCCGCAATCCCGGCGATCACTGGACAGACGCGTCTCTGTCCCACATATTCGGGGATCGATAGAAACCCCGACGATGAAGGACACCGATGACCCCACGGAATGCTGGTCTGCTGCGGCGACGGTCAAGCGCTCGCCGCGGCGCCGCTGCGGTGACCACGGGCATGAGCCTGATCGCCCTCGCGGCCCTGACACCGACTGTTGCCGAAGCGGCAAGCGGTGCAGGCGACTCGAAGGTAACCGTGGGGAGCCCGGCCGACCAGTTCCCCCGCAATAAGGCCAACGAGCCGGCGGTGGCGATCGCGATGGATGCCGCGCATCCCACAGTGCTCGCCGCGGGGGCGAATGAGGAGATCGACAACGCACCTTGCAAGAGTTCGGACTGCTCGTTCACCCCGGGGGTTGGGGACAGCGGCATCTACTTCTCCCTCGACGGCGGCCAGTCGTGGACACAACCGACCTACCGGGGCTGGTCGGCTCGGACAGGTGCGGCCAAGGTCGGGCCCATTGGTACCGTGCCCGGCTTCTACCAGGCTGGGCTGGTCTCAGATGGCGACCCCGCGCTTGCCTTCGGTCCGCGCAAGGGGCCGGGCGGGTTCTCCTGGGCCAACGGTTCCCGGCTCTACTACGCCACGCTGGCGTCGAACTTCGCCGGCACCAAGCCGATCAAGGGCTTGGAAGCCATCGCGGTGTCCCGCACCGACGATGTTCAGGCAGCCGCAGCCGGTGACGTCTCAGCGTGGAAGCGCCCAGTGATCGCGTCGCACAAGATCGGGGTCAACACCTTCAACGACAAGGAGGCGCTCTGGGTCGACGACGCCGCAACCAGCCATCACTTCGGCACCGCGTACGCCTGCTGGACCTCTTTCCGTGGCCCGACGCAGTCCGGCGCCCCCGTCCAGCTGGCTCGCTCCACGGACGGTGGCGACACCTGGTCGGCGCCGGTACAGGTCGTTTACACCCGGTCCACCGTCTACACCGGCGCCTCGTTCTGCACGATCCGAACGGACAGCCGCGGTGCGGTCTACGTCGGGTACCAGAACGGCATCCGGGCCGGGCACGCGCAGTAGATGATCGCCAAGTCGACGAATGGTGGCGTCAGCTTCAGCAAGCCCACGCTGATCGCGCCGGCCACCCTGCCCGGGCGCCTCGACCCGGCTCACGTCGCCGAGAAGGACCCGCGCTGGACAATGGATGGGTTGGCCGGGGCACGATTGGATGCTGGCCTGTCGTTGGACGTCGCCAACGGCGCCCCCTCCGGCCGGGATGCCACCGACCTGATGGTGGCGGGCTGGTCTGACGGCAGCCGGGGGCTGAACCACGAACGCGCGATGCTCACGGTGTCCGCGGACCGCGGCAATTCCTGGCGGACGGCGGGCAATGCTGCCGTCGCTACGGATCGTCCGGCGTACACCGCTGTCGCGGTATCACCGAACGGGACGGACGCCTACGTCACCTACGACGCGTTCCTCAAGCCCTGGCGATCAACCACCGCGCAGGCCCGGCCGATGCAGGGTGTCGTTCGGCATGCCGACGTCTCCGGCGGCTCGCTCAGCTCCTTCGCGACGGTGCACCGCGGTGCGGCGGGGGATGCCAGGGGTTCCAGCCAGAACGGCCTTACCCAGGGTTTCCTCGGCGACTACAACTACGTGATGGCCACGCGTACCGGGGCGACGGCAGTGTGGAACGACGTCCGCAACGCGGCTGACTGCCCGGCCGTCGACGCCTACCGGGCATCGCTCGTCACCGCTCACAAGCTGCCCGCCCCCGCGCCGCTGAAGGTCTGTCCGGCGCGATTTGGGAACACCGACATCTATGGCGGGACGTACGCCGACCCGACGCCGTAGCGCGCAGAGGTGATGTCCGACTGCCCGCCGATGCTCTCGCCGGCGGGCAGACGGCTGCCAGCGGTCGTGTAATCTGAGCGCCGGCTCGCGCGTTCCTACCGCTGCCCCCTTAGCTCAGTCGGCAGAGCGTCTCCATGGTAAGGAGAAGGTCTACGGTTCGATTCCGTAAGGGGGCTCGG
>JBDUDX010000135.1:0-6883 GCA_040002735.1 Frankiaceae bacterium
GTCGACACCGTCACCCGCGTCCGCACCAGCGAACGCGGACCCGACGCCCTCTAAATGACGATGTCAGCGCTGGGGACTTCCGGTTCACGGCAAGGGAGCGTGGTGGCGACCCCGAACGCGAGTGAAATATCAACCGGCATAACCGCTAATGGCAAGCCGAAGCGTTCCCGGAGTGGTGCTATTCCAGCGCAACCAAGTGGCGCCCGGCAGCCGCCGGCACCCTTCAGTGCGTTCAGCCAGCGGGCAGCAAGCCTGGGCCTGCACATTCCCGCTCGGCTGTCCCACGACGGCATCATGGTGGATCTCGAAGCCTACGAACTACGGGTCGATGGCGAGGTACGGCCGGCCACGCCCCGCCAGTTGGAGATCCTGGCGGTTTTTCTCTCCACGCCGCGACATGTCTGGAGTCGCGACGTGCTAGCTCAGCTGATCGGCACCAACGCGGTGAGTACCCGCAGCATTGACGTACAGCTCAGCCGTATCCGCAGCCAGATCGGAAAGGAACGGCTTCGCACGGTCACGAACCGCGGCTGGGTACTTGACGCCGTTGACTCCTGACCCGTTCGCCACACCATGATGAGTTATCTGATGCGGCTGGTCCTGCCGAATCGGCCCGGTGCACTCGGTGCGTTGGCGACCGCGCTCGGCAACGTCGGCGCGGACATCCAGAACCTCATCGTGGTGGAGCGCAACGCGGACCTCGCGGTGGACGACATCCTGGTGGACCTACCCCCCACGGGACTGGCGGACAGCCTGATCACCGCCGCCCACAGCGTGGACGGCGTCACGGTGGAGTCGCTCAACCGATACGGCGGCCGGCTCGACTTGCAGGATGACCTGGCGCTCTTGGACACCCTCACCGGCGGCAGCGATGATCTGCTGGCCCGCTTCGCAAATGCTGTACCGGATGTGCTGAGAGCCGAATGGGCGTTGATCGTCGACGCCGGAATGCCCCATGCGCCGGCGATCGCGGCCAGCCCGGCAGCACCCACCCAGCACCCCCGGCTGGAATGGCTGGCCACCGCCACCCGAATCGTCGACCCCCGCGAAGTCTGGGACAACCCCGCCGTCAGTGGGCCGGATCCGCAACTTGCCGCGGCACCCATGGGCGGGAGATCCCGGGCGGTACTGGTGGGCCGACGCGGTGGACCGCAGTACCGGCAATCGGAACTGTTGCGGCTCCACCATCTCGCCGCCGTGGTCGCGGCCGTTGCCGCCGCGCCGGTCGCCGTCGGTCAGTAACGCCCTCGCCTAGAAGTCACCGCCCCCACCGAAGTCTCCGCCGCCACCGAAGTCTCCGCCGCCACCGAAGTCACCGCCGCCACCGAAGTCACCGCCGCCGCCGAAGTCACCGCCCGAGTCGCCGTCGCCATAGTTGTTCTCGATGTAGGTGTTGCCTCCGCCCCAGCCGCCGCCGAAGCCGCCGCCCAGCAGGTTGCCGACCATCAGGCCGGTGAGCAACCCGGTACCCAGGCCGCCGAAGCCGCCGTAATAGCCGCCGGCGTAGCCGCCCCACTGCGGGCCGGCCTGCCAGTACGGCATGCGCTGCCCGGAGACCATGACCTCTCGGGACTGCGGCTCCTGACCTCGCGCGACCCGGTCGGCGTCCGCGGCACAGACCGGTACCTGCCGGGCGGCCCCACCGGGCGGTTCCCAAGTGACGTCGGTGACGGAGGGGCCGTGCTGAGGGTTGAAGAAGCACGGTGGCCGGCGCTCCGGTGGCGTCTCACCGGCGAGCCGGGCGCGTACGCATGTCATGCGCCACCGGCCCTCCTCCAGCGCGGTGCTCACCGCGCCGAGCTGTTCGGGGTTACGGGCGTTCGCCAGCGCCGTCTTCGCCCGGTCGTAGGCGTCCAGCGCGCCGCGGTAGTCCTCGACGGTCGCCGGTGGCAGCCGCGGGTCGGCGACGTCGAGATCGAGCCCGGCGATGTCCTCACCGAGTCGGGTGACATCCTCCTCCGAAGCTTCCCGAATCTCGCCGAACGAGGCGTCCTGCTGCTGGGCGGCCTTGCGCCTGCGGCTGCGGAAGAGCATAAAGATGCCGCCGAGCAACAGCAGCGGAATAAGCAGCGGCAGGGCACTGCTGCGGCTGGACGTCCGTTGGGCCGGGAGGTTGTTCGACCCGCTCGACGCACCCGTGGCCGAACCGCCGGAGGCGTTAGCCGTCCGGACGCTGTCGATGAAGTCAGTCAGCGCGGCTGCGGAGGCGCCCTCGGGGTGCCGATTCGCCACCTGGGCGGCCACCACGTTGGCCTGGCCTGGGGAAAGCGCAACCCCGCCGGCGGTGGCCACGAGGTGCTTGCCGTCCGTCGCCCCATAGATGCCGGAACGTCTCGCGGCTTGGGCCACGGCGACGATGTCCGCGGTGAGCTGCTGGTGGGTTGACCGCAGCGGAAGCAGGGTGAAGTACACCGGCGGCGACCCGCTTTCGAGGCGGTTACGCACCTGCGAGGTGTCCGTGGCGGAGAGGTTAACCGGGCTGTTCGGGTGCACGTACAGCCGGTCACTGGCAAATGCCGCGGCCGCCGTCTGGGCTCCGGTCGCCGCCTGTGCCGGTCCGGCGAGCAGCACACTGAGCAAGCCGGCGAGCACCAAGAGCGTGGCGGAGGGCAGGGCGAGGGTGGTGCGGCGCAGCTTCACGTCTTTGAGCGTAAAGCCATCGCAAAGCGGTCGGACGTTCAGTCCTTGATCTCGCAGATCACCGCGCCGCTGGTCACCGTCGCGCCGACGTCGGCGGTGAGGTTGGTCACGATGCCGCTGCGGTGCGCGTTCACCGGCTGTTCCATCTTCATGGCTTCCAGTACGACCACCAGTTCGCCTTCGGCGACCTGCTGCCCCTCCTCCACCGCCACCTTCACGATGGTTCCCTGCATCGGGCTGGTCAGGCCGTCACCGGCGGACACGGCGCCGCGGCTCGCGGCCCGATGCGCCGGCGGCTTCGCGCGGGAGGCCACCGCCGACGCGGCCGCGCCCAAGCCGGCCGGCAGCGATACCTCCAGGCGACGCCCGCCGACCTCGACGACGATCCGCTCGCGCTCCGCCGGATCGGCCACCGCCCCGCTGGCGCCGTACGGCTCGATGGTGTTGTCGAACTCGGTCTCGATCCAGCGGGTGTGTACCCGGAACGGCTCGTCACTGAAGTCCGGATCGGAGATCACCGCCCGGTGGAACGGCAGCGCCGTGGCCAAGCCCTCCACCTCGAACTCGGCGAGTGCCCGCCGGGACCGTTCCAACGCCTGCTGGCGGGTGGCGCCGACCACGATGAGCTTCGCCAGCAGTGAGTCGAAGTTCTGGCCGATGACGTCACCGGCCTCGACGCCGGAGTCCAGTCGGATGCCAGGACCCGACGGCGGCCGGTACACCTCCACCGGGCCGGGGGTGGGAAGGAAATTGCGGCCCGGGTCCTCGCCGTTGATCCGGAACTCGAAGGCGTGCCCGCGTGGGATGGGGGTGTCGTATTCCAGCCGTTCGCCGTCGGCGATCCGGAACATCTCCCGTACCAGGTCGACACCGGAAACCTCCTCGGTGACCGGATGCTCGACCTGCAGCCGGGTGTTCACCTCCAGGAAGGAGATCATGCCGTCCTGGCTGACCAGGAACTCCACCGTGCCGGCGCCGACGTAGCCGGCCTTCGCGCAGATGTCGCGGGCCGCCCGGTGAATCGTCTGCCGCTGCTCCTCGGAGAGGAACGGCGCGGGCGCCTCCTCGACGAGCTTCTGGTGCCGCCGCTGCAGCGAGCAGTCCCGGTCACCGACCGTCACCACGTTGCCGTAGGAATCGGCGAGAATCTGCACCTCGACGTGCCGGGGCTGGTCGAGGTACCGCTCGACGAAGCACTCTCCCCGGCCGAACGCGGTCTCCGCCTCGCGGACCGCGGAGGCGTACAGCTCGGGGATCTCCTCGATAGTGCGGGCGACCTTCAGGCCGCGACCGCCGCCGCCGAACGCCGCCTTGATGGCGACCGGTACGCCGTTCTGCTCGGCGAAAGCGACCACTTCATCGGGTCCGGTCACCGGGTCGGAGGTGCCGGGAACCAGCGGAGCGCCCACCGACAGGGCAATGTGCCGGGCCTCCACCTTGTCCCCCAGCCGGCGGATGGCCTCCGGCGGCGGGCCGATCCAGATCAGTCCGGCATCGAGTACGGCCTGAGCGAACCCTGCATTCTCGGCGAGGAAGCCGTAGCCAGGGTGCACTGCGTCCGCCCCGGCCTGCCTGGCCGCACCGAGGACCTTCGCGATGTCGAGGTAGCTCTGCGCCGGCGTGTCGCCGCCGAGGGCGAAAGCCTCGTCCGCCACCCGCACGTGCAACGCGTCGCGATCCGGCTCGGCGTACACCGCAACACTGCCCAAGCCGGCGTCCCGACAGGCCCGAGCAATCCGTACCGCGATCTCGCCTCGGTTGGCGATCAGGACCTTACGCACGAACCGGAGTCTAGGGGGCGGCCGAAGATCGACCTGCGGGGGCTGCTTTGCGTTTGAGCCCGGCGGTCCCGGTTGGCCGGTCATCTCGGCAAGAAAGCTGTCCGGGCCGGTCGATTGCGAAGGTTCCTGTTCGTGGACAGGGTGAGGGAGAGGCACCGGGCCTCTCCGGAACGAGGAGGACGACCATGATCCAGTACCTGCTGTCGGTGCACTCCACCGAGGGCGACCCGGAGCCCAGCCCGGAACAGATGCAGGCGATGTACGCCGACGTCGAGGCTTTCAACGCTGAGGTGCAGGCCAGCGGGGCATGGGTGTTCGCCGGGGGACTGCACCCGCCGACGTCGGCCACCGTGGTGCGCGTTCAGGATGGCGAGGTGCTGCTGACCGACGGGCCGTTCGCGGAGAGCAAGGAGCAGCTCGGCGGCTTCTGGATCGTCAAGGCCGCCGACCTCGACGCCGTCCTGGAGCTGGCGCGGCGGGCGTCGATTGCCTGCCAGGGGCCCGTCGAAGTGCGCCCGTTTCAAGACGAGCCGGCGGCCTGAGGGCCATTTGCGACCGTGATGGCCGATACGACCGTGATGGCTGGTGCGACGGTGATGGCTGGTGCGACGGTAGCCGGGGTCTTCCGGGAGGAGTACGGCCGCGCGGTGGCGACCCTGGTGCGTCTCCTCGGCGACATCACCCTCGCGGAGGAGACGGTTCAGGATGCGTTCGTCCTCGCGCTGGAGCGCTGGCCGCAGGCCGGAGTGCCGGCGAATCCGGGCGGTTGGATTGTCACCACGGCCCGTCGCCGAGCGATCGACCGGTACCGCCGCGAATCCGCCCGGGACGACCGACACGCGCAGGCAGCCCTGCTCCTCGCCCCCGACGAACCACCGGAGGTGGGTGCCGTGCGGGATGACCGGCTTCGGCTGCTGTTCACCTGCTGCCACCCTTCGCTGTCGATCGAGGCCCAGGTTGCGCTGACCCTGCGGCTGCTGGGCGGGCTGGACACTCCGCAGATCGCCCGGGCGTTCCTGGTACCGGAGCCGACCATGGCGCAGCGGCTGGTACGGGCCAAGAAGAAGATCCGCGATGCCGGGATTCCCTACCGGGTGCCGACCGAGGCCGAGCTACCCGACCGCCTGACCCCGGTGCTGGCCGTGGTGTACCTCGTCTACACCGCCGGGCACAGCGCGAGCACCGGAGCCGACCTGGTGCAGGGGGAACTGTGCGCGGAGGCTGTACGCCTGGCCCGGGTACTCGCCGATCTGTTGCCGGATGAGCCCGAGGTTCTCGGGCTGCTCGCCCTCCTGCTGCTGCTGGAGTCGCGGCGTCCGGCGCGTACCGGGCCCGCCGGTGAACTGGTCCCGCTCGGGAAGCAGGACTGCGGACGGTGGGATCGGGCGCTGGTCGAGGAGGGCCAGGCCCGAGTCCGGCGCCTGCTGCGCCGCGGCGCGCCGGGGCCGTACCAGGTGCAGGCCGCCATCCAGGCGGTGCACGCGGACGCGGCGAACGCGGCTGCTACCGACTGGCGACAGGTGCTCGACCTCTACGACCTGCTGCTGGCCCTGCTGCCGACGCCGGTCGTCGCCCTGAACCGCGCGGTGGCGCTCGCCGAGACCGCCGGGCCCGCCCAGGCGCTCGCGGCCGTCGAGGGCCTGGCGCTGGAGAACTACCAGCCCTTTCACGTGGTGCGAGCGGACCTGCTCACCCGGGTGGGGCGCGCTGCCGAGGCGGTCGCGGCGTACGAGCGCGCCCTGCACCTCACCGGCAACGCGGTCGAGCGGGCATTTCTGGAACGCCGCCGGGACCGGTAACGGCGGGTCTCGGCGAGGCGAGGCCTGGTCGAGTGACGGTTACCAGGCGGCCCGAGTGCGTACGCCCGACTGCCAGCCCGAGGTCATCCAGGCATGCGACCCAAGCGCCAACGGGCGTCGCAGAGCGGCGGCCGGATCGCTCCACGGCGAGTGGATGATCGGCGGCGGACCATCGGCCGCGGGGGCGACGTAGGCCGCGACCACCGCCAACAACGCCGCCAACTCCTCCGTCGAAGGGTCCCCGCGAATCACTCGTAACAGCGGCGCCGCTGCGCGACCCACTTCCCGCTGCTCCTCACCTGCGCTCACAGGGGGATGTTCCCGTGCTTCTTCGGCGGCAGCGACTCCCGCTTGTTGCGGAGCTGGCGGAGCGCGCGTACCACCTGTGGACGGGTTTCCGACGGCAGGATGACGGCGTCCACGTAACCGCGCTCGGCAGCGATGTAGGGGGTGGCGAAGTGGTCGGTGTAATCCTCGATCAACTCGGCGCGGCGGGCATCGGGATCCTCCGCCGACATGAGCTCCCGGCGGTACACGATGTTCACCGCCCCCTGCGCACCCATTACGGCGATCTCCGCAGTGGGCCAGGCGAAGTTGACGTCCGCCCGCAGGTGCTTGGAGCCCATCACGTCGTACGCCCCGCCGTACGCCTTGCGGGTGATG
>JBDUDX010000136.1:0-6154 GCA_040002735.1 Frankiaceae bacterium
GTCCGGCGGTTCGAGCGCCGAGTTCGGCGGCGGCCAACAATTCGGCGAACCGCAGGGCGCCGAGCGTCGCGCTGCCGGACCCGCAGCAGGTGTGCGGCACTCGCCACTCCGGCGCCGTTCCCGGCTGAGCTATCTCATCGGCCCAATTTCCCGGCCGCCTGGTCCGCCGCGATGGCCAGCAGCTCGGCAAGATGCAGCACCTTGATCGCCGAGCGTCGCCGCCGCAGCCCGGTAACCAACTGGCGCTGGCAGCCGGGGTTCACCACCACCACGTAGTCGATGCCGGCGTTCTGCAACTCGTCCAGCTTCGGGTTGAGCACCCGCGCGCTGTCCTTCGGTCGCACCACGGAATAGGACCCGGCGGCGCCGCAGCAGGTGCCGGCGTGCGGCACGTCGACGAGGTCGGCGACCTGGCGGATCAGTTCTCGGGGTTCGCGATACACGCCCATCCCGTTGCGCAGGTGGCAGGAGTCCTGGATCGCCACCCGGGCCCGACGGCCGTCCACCATCAGCGGGGCCAGCGGCGGGGTGCCCTCGCGGACCAGATACTCCGACAGCTCCATCACCCGCGGCCGGCCCAGGACGTCGGACAGGTGCGCCGCGCAGCCACCGGCCGTGGTGACAATGGTGCCGGGAAGCCGCTCGCCGAGCTCGCGGGCCAGTTCCCGGCCGCGCTCCAACTCGCCGTTGTGCGCATGCAGCGCCCCACAGCAGCCTTGATTCGTCGGCGCGTCGAGTTCCGGACGTAGCCGCCGCGTCACCCGGCTCACGTGCGGAAAGAGCAGCCGCTCGAAGCAGCCCAGCATCAGGTGCGGACCGGTGCGCTGACGGGTTCGGGCGTGCCACCGTACGGTCCCGCCGAGCGCGAAGCGCCAGGTACGGTCGGAAATCCAGATCAGCGGTCGGACCAGCAGCGGCCGCTGCGACCCGGCCCACTGATGGTCCCGCCACCGTTCCAGCAGCGCCCCGTAGTGCACGCCGGCCGGGCAGACCGGCTCACACGCGCGGCAGCCCAGGCAGAAGGACGACTCCTCCGCCAGCGTGGGGTCATCGTCGGCCAGTTGGCCGGTCTCCAGGCCGCGCATCAGGGTGATCCGGCCGCGCGGGGAGGACTTCTCGTCCTTGGACAGCGCGTACGTGGGGCACGCCGGCAGGCAGAAGCCGCAGGAGATGCATCGGTCCAGCAGCTCAGGTTCGAAGATGCCCCGGCGAGCCGCTCCGGCAGTCGCCGTAGCGTCGGCCGGGATGTTGGTTTTGGCCTCGGCGGTGCCGGCCGTCATGATCCCAACTTCCCGGGGTTGAGGATGCCGGCCGGATCGAACGCGGTCTTCAACCGACGGAGCAGCGCCATCTGGTCGGCACCGAGGCGAGCCTGCAGGTACGGCAGCTTCGCGGCGCCCACGCCGTGTTCACCGGTGATCGTGCCGCCCAGGTCGAGCGCCGCTTGGAACACCTCGCCGAAGGCATGCTCGACCCGGATCGCCGCATCGCCGTCGTCGGGATTCACGCAGGCGGTGGGATGCAGGTTGCCGTCACCGGCGTGGCCGAAAGTCGCCACCAGAATGTCGTACTTCGCGGCGATGGCATCGATCCGGTCGACCATCTCGGCCAGTTTCGGCCGGGGAACCGTGGCGTCCTCCAGCACGGTAAGGGTGTCGATCCGGGACAGCGCCGGCAACGCGCAGCGCCGGGCCTCCAGCAACGCCTCCGACTCCGCCGCCTTGCCCCCTACGGTGACGTCCATCGCCCCTTCGGTGGTGCACCGTTCCGCCATCCGGTCCAGGTTGCGGGCAACCAGGTCCGGGGCCCCGTCGTCGCCGAAGAGCAGCAGCGCCCCGGCGTCGCGGCGCAGGCCGAGGTTGGCGTAGTCCTCGACAGCACCGATGCACTTCTGGTCGAGGAACTCCAAGGTGGCCGGAAGCACCCCATCGGTGATGATGCCGGTCACCGCCCGGCCGGCGTCGGCCAGGGACCCGAAGTACGCCACGCCGGTGCGGCTCATCATCGGCATCGGCAGCAGTGCGGTGGTCACCTCGGTGATCACGCCGAGGGTGCCCTCGGAGCCGGTGAGCAGGCGGGTGAGGTCGTATCCGGCAACGTCCTTCCAGAGCCGGCCGCCGGTCCGGATGACCTCTCCGGTGGGCAGCACGACCTCCAGCCCGAGGACGTAGTTACGAGTCACGCCGTACTTCAGCCCGCGCAACCCACCGGCGCAGGTAGCCACGTTTCCGCCGACGGTGGCCACCGTGCGACTCCCCGGATCGGGCGGAAAGAGCACGTTCGCCGACGTGGCGGCGTCCGCGAGCTGTGCCGTGGTCACGCCCGGCTGGACGACAGCGAGAAGTTCCTCGGGGTTGATCTCCAGGATCTGGTCCATCCGGGTGAGCACCATCACGATGCCGCCCAGCGTGGCGACCGTGGCAGCGCAGAGGTTGCTGCCGGCACCGCGCGGAGTCACCGGTACCCGGCGTTCAGTGGCCAGCCGAAGGATCGCGGCCACCTCCTGCGTGGACCCGGGGAACACCACGGCGTCCGGTCGGGCAAAGAACAGCGGCGTCGCATCCCGCGCGTACGGCTGCAGGTCGCCGTAACTGGAGCGGACATGGTCGGCGCCGACGATGCCGCGAAGCTCTGCGAGCAGCCGGCCGTCGACCTTGCTCGTCCGGGGAGGCGAACCCGTCACGGGAGGAGGAGTGGTCAGCGTCATTGCAGCACCGCCGGGAAGTTGGGACCGTTGCCTGATCCGTTCAGCATCCTGAACTTTGGTGAAACGGGTTCCGGTTAACGTAGACCCGTTTGCGCGGCCGCCGCGCGCAGGGTCTTACCCGGCAGTTGCTCACGTACGGAATTCTGCGCGGAGAGGTGATCCCGTCGATACCGATCTGCAGGTTGCGGCCGAGCGCTTCTGGGCCGCGGTCGACGTGGCAGGCATGCTCGACGACGTCATCGCGCTGGGGGACGACGTGCGGCCCGCCACCCTGTTCGCGGCCTACCGGCACGGTTGCTTCCCGTGGCCGGCTCCGGGTTGGCCCTCGATTCCTTGGTGCTCACCGCTGGCGCGGGCAGTGCTCCCCGCCGCGGACCCCCACGTGTCCCGCTCGCTGCGGACCACCCTGCGGCAATCCGGCTGGACCACCACCGTCGACGTCGCCTTCGACGACGTGGTCCGGCGCTGTGCCGCCCGGCCCTCCACCTGGATCACCTCCGCAATGGCCAGCGGGTACAGCGCCCTGCACCGGGCCGCCCACGCGCACAGCGTCGAGGTGTGGGAGGACGACCGGCTGATCGGCGGCCTCTACGGGGTGCTCACCGGCGGCGTCTTCAGCGGCGAATCGATGTTCCACCGGGTATCGGACGCCTCGAAGGTGGCGCTGGTCGATCTCGCGGCACGCTTCGCCGCAGCCGGCGGTGCACTGCTGGACTGCCAGCAGCCGACCGATCACCTGCGCCGCATGGGTGCCGTCGTGCTGCCGCGACCGGAGTACCTGCATCTGCTCCGCGGCCTGCGCGACCAGCCGGTGACGCTGGATCGGGAGCGGCTCCCGGTGGCCCGGCTGGCGGCCACTGGGGTCGGTGAAGAACCGGCCCCCTGAGCACCCTGTAGGGGTCCTTGCCCCGGCTTTCCGCTGGGGTGGCTACGCCGCCCACGGCGGCTGCTCGGCCGGGCACCAGTACAGGTTGCGGCCGGCGAGCACCTCGGTACGCACCGGCGTACTGCAGGTTCGACACGGCAGACCCGCGCGCCGGTACACGTAGAACGAGTCGTCCCGACTCGCTGGTCCGCGGCGGCGGGTGCGATCGGCCGCCCGGGTGGTGACGATGCGACCAGATCGCACGCCGGCCTGCATCCGCCGGCGCAGGTCCGCCCACAACGCTCCGAAAGCCTCCTCCGACAGCGACCGACCGGGGCGGAACGGGTCCAGCCCGTGCAGGTAAAGCAGCTCGGCGCGATAGACGTTGCCGATGCCGGCGATGACGCTCTGGTCCATCAGCAGCCCGGCGATCGGCGCCCGGCTGCGCTTGATTCGTGCCCAGGCCTTGCCGGGGCGGGCCCCGAGCCGTAACGGGTCCGGACCGAGCCGCGCTTCGATTCCAGCCTGCTCCGCGCCGGTGAGTACCTCGCACGCCGTGGGACCACGCAGGTCGACGTACGCGGACTCGCCGACGATCCGGACCCGCACCGCCCCACGCGGCGCCGGCGCGGGCAGGAGGCCGGATTGCCAGCTGCCGTAGAGCCCGAGGTGGACGTGCAGCCGCAGTTCGGACTCGAAGCGGTAGAACAGGTGCTTGCCGTACGGCTCGATCCGATCCAGCCGGTGGCCGTCAAGCTGCGCGGCACCGGCTTCGAAGCGGCCTTGCGGGCTGGTCAGCGAAAGCCGTTGACCTGCGAGGAGAGCGGTGTGCTCGCGAGCGAGCCGATGAATCGTGTGACCTTCGGGCACGGTGGTCAGCTCTCTGCGGGTAACTCCCCGGTGCGCTCGTAGGACTCCAACTCAGCGATTCGGCGGGCATGTCGGGGATCGCCGGAAAACGACGTGTTCAGAAAGATCTGCGCGAACCGGATCGCGTCGGCCGTTGGGTACATCCGGGCACTCAGGGAGACCACGTTCGCGTCGTTGTGCTCCCGGCCCAGCCGCGCGGTGTCGTCGCTGAACGCCAGCGCGCAGCGGATGCCGGGGACCTTGTTCGCTGCGATCGCCTCGCCGTTACCCGACCCGCCGATGACGATGCCGGCACTCCCCGGCTCGGCGGCCGCCGCCGCGGCCGCGCGCAGCACGTACGGGGGGTAGTCGTCCTCGGGTCGCAGGTCACTCGGCCCGCAGTCGACCGGGACATGACCCCATTCGACCAATCGAGCGATCAGTTCCTGCTTGAGCTCGAAGCCGGCATGGTCAGAACCCAAGAAGACCCGCATGCCCGCACACCCTAGTGGAGTGTCGCTTTTAAAGCGCTGGGTATAGGTGTCGAAGTTTGATGCGGGCGTCGCTGGTGGTGAATCTCCAGTCCACTTGGCGCTGGTCGGCATTGATGGCGTTGGCCCAGGCGAGGAGTTCCTTGTTGAGGACGTCGAGGTCGGCGATGCGTCGGCCCAGGCATTGCTTGGTCAGGCAGGACAGTTCTATCTCGGCGATGTTGAGCCAGGAGCCGTGCTTGGGGGTGTGGTGGATCTCCAGCCGGCCTGCCAGGGCGTAGGCCTTTTCGGGTGGGAAGGCCTGGTAGAGGGAGGCGATCGAGTGGGTGTTGAGGTTGTCCATGACCAGGACCACCTTGTCCGCGGTGGGGTACTCGACGCTGAGGAGATGGTCGACGCCGTGGGCCCAGTCGGTGCGGGTCCGGGTGGACTCGGCGTAGACGCGGCGCCAACCCCGCAGGGGTTCGGCCCAGACGAAGATCGAGCAGGTGCCGCAGCGGATGTATTCGGAGTCCTCGCGGGCCACTTGCCCCGGCTTGGCCGGTGTGCCGGGTCTGGCGTCGGCGAGCAGTTGGAGTGGTTTCTCGTCCATGACGACGACGGGGTAGCCCGGATCGTAGGGCCGGGCGTAGACGCTCAGTACGTCCTCCATCGCCGCCACGAACGCCGCGTTGGCGTGCGGCGGGATCGTCCAGCACGCCTTCAGGTGAGGCTTAAGTGCCCCCTTTTTAGGACCCGCCCGATCGTGGAGTGATCCATCGGCGGTATCCCCTCGGTCAAGGCCACCTGTCTCTCCAACAACCGCAGCGTCCACCGCTGACGTCCCGCCGGCGGCTGGCTGCACGCCAACGCGATCACCCGGGCCTCGACATCGCCGGTTACTTTCGGCTCCACCGGAGGCGTGGCCCGCTTCTTACGCGCAATCACGTCCTCGACCCGCCCGGCATGTGTCGCGAACGCCTTCGCGACCAGGTAGACCGTGCTCTCCGACGTGCCGACTCGTTGGGCCACCACATGGCGATCCGACGCCGACCCCTGCGACTCGTCCAAGGCCAGCAACACCCTGGCCCGGGTATTCATCCGGGCAGGATGCCGCCCCGACGAGACCAGCTTGGTCAACTTCGCACGGTCCCCAGCACTCAAGCAGACCGTGAACTCCTTCGGACGAGGCACCCCGTCAACTCCTTCTGGTCCAGTTTCAACCAGAACAACCGATCACACATACCCATCAAATTAGAGGCG
>JBDUDX010000137.1:0-13340 GCA_040002735.1 Frankiaceae bacterium
GAGGACCCCTATGTGGTGGTGACAGGGTCCGGGGCGTGTTGGGTATTACGCGACGGCCGTCTTCTTCCGGGCCGGTGGGTCCGGCCGACCTACCAGGCGCCGGTCCGGCTGCTGGACGCCGCCGGAAACCGCATCCCGTTGACCCCGGGGAGGACCTGGATGGAGCTGCTGCCGCAACCTGCCGTGCCGATCTTCCGCTGAGCCCGCCAGTGATGCCCCAGGGCACACCCACCGTGATTGACCGGAAGCGGCGGGCATCCGTTTCCGCCGCGGCGGCGGTGCTGGCGCTGTTGACGGGCTGCTCCGCCGCCCACGATGCGCCGAGCGGGAGTCGGCCGGCGGCGCCACCCGGTACCTCCGCCGGTGCTACCGCGGGAAGCGACACCGCGGCCGAACAGCGGCTTCCGGGCGGCCGATGGCAGCTGCGGCATCGTTCGGTTTCTGGTGAAGTGCAGGGGTTCGCCTCTCGTACCAGCGTCCGGCGCGGGGAACCGGTCACGCTGTACGTCTCGACGACCGCGCCCAGCTACGTCGTCCGCGCCTTCCGGATGGGCTGGTACGGCGGCGCCCTGGGCCGGTTGGTCTGGACGTCGGCCCCGCTGCCCGGTCATCACCAGACCGCGGTCCGGACGGTGGCCGCGACCCATACGGTCAGCGCCGACTGGCAACCCGGGCCGACCCTCGACACCGGCTCATGGCCGGCCGGTGACTATCTGCTTCGGCTGGACGCCGCCAACGGGTACCAACGCTTCGTACCGCTGGCGGTACGCACCCCCAGCGCCGCCGGCAAGGTCGTGCTCGTGGAGGCCGTGACGACGTGGCAGGCCTACAGCGACTGGGGCGGATACACCCTGTATCGCGGGCCCGGTGGGGGCTATCCGCGCCGCGCCCGGGCAGTGTCCTTCGACCGGCCCTACGACGACACCTCGAGCAACGACCGTGACGGCGCGGGCCAATTCCCGCACCGCGAACTGCCCGCGGTCGCCCTCGCCGAACAGCTCAGTCTGCCCCTGGACTATGTCACCGACGTGGATCTGCACGCCGACCCGCACCTGCTCGACGGCGCCCGGGCCGTCGTCACGATGGGGCACGACGAATACTGGTCGCCGTCGATGCGGGTCGCCGTCGAACGCGCCCGGGACAGCGGGGTCGACATCGCCTTTCTCGGCGCGAACGCGGTGTACCGCCGGATGCGGTGGGAGCCGAGCCCGCTCGGCCCGAACCGGATAGAAGTGAACTACAAGGCGGCAGCCGAGGATCCGCTGTTCCGCAGCGGCCGGGACGACGTCACCGCGGACTGGCCGGCACCACCGCACGCCCGCAACGAAAGCGCGCTCATCGGGCAGGCCTATGACTGCTTCCCGGCCCACGCCGACCAGGTGGTCATCGATCCGGCCAACTGGCTGTTCGCCGGCACCGGAGTCCACGCCGGTACGAGACTTAGCAACGTCGTGGGAGTGGAATCCGACCGGGTTGACCTCTCCGCACCCACCCCGCGTCCGCTCGAGATCATCGCCCATACCTCCTTCCGCTGCCGGCACCGGCCGAGCACCAGCGATGTCACCTGGTACACCACCGCCAGCGGCTCCGGCGTGTTCGCCGCGGGCAGCATCAACTGGGTGTGCTCCATCGGCCCGCCAGGTTGCGGGGGCCACCGAGCGGGCTCCGCCGGCGTCCGGGGGGTCACGGCTAACCTGCTACGGGCGTTCGCCGCCGGCCACGCCGGCCGCGCCCACCCGGCGCACGACAACGTTGCCCACGTGTTGGGTTAACCCAACCTCAACCGGTGAGCCGGGCGCGCGCGGGTAAGACGGTTCCGGGCGCTGTGCCGGCACGCGTTCGTGCGCGTTTCCCCGGCGCAGCGAGATGGGTGGAGTGCGGATGACCAGTACGCCGCAGCTTGCTGTGCCGGCAGTCGTGGCCAGTGCTGATGCGCCGAAGTGGCCGGGCACCGGGCTGCGCGGCTGGCTGCTGCGGAACCGGGTGCAGCCGGTGGGTCCCGAGGCCGCCGAGGATCACTCCGTACCGCAGGCGTGGTGGAAGGTGATGTGCCTCACCGGGGTGGACTACTTCTCCTCGCTGTCCTACCTGCCGGGGATCGCGGCGCTCGCCGCAGGAGCGCTGTCGCCGCTGGCGACGATGCTGATCGTGGCCCTGACGTTGCTGGGCATGTTGCCGATGTACCGGCGGGTGGCCCAGGAGAGCCCGCACGGGCAGGGCTCGGTCGCGATGCTGGAGGACTTACTGCCGTTCTGGCGCGGCAAGGTGTTCGTACTGATCCTGCTCGGTTTCGTCTGTACGTCCTGGATCATCACGATCACGCTGTCGGCGGCGGACGCCACCGCGCACGCGCTGCAGAACCCTTACCTGCCCGGCTTCCTCAACGGGCACGCGGTCGCGATGACGGTCGGCCTACTACTGCTGCTCGGTGGCGTGTTCCTCCTCGGCTTCAGCGAAGCCGTGGTGGTCGCGATCCCGCTCGTGGCGATCTTCCTGCTGCTGAATGCGGTCATCATCGGAAACGGCCTGGCCGGCGTGCTGAGTTCGCCGGACACGCTGTCGGCCTGGACGGACCGGCTGACGGCAGGGGGCGGCGGCATCGGCGGCATGGTTAAGTCGACGGTGCTGGCCTTCCCGCTCCTGGTGCTCGGCCTCTCCGGTTTCGAGACCGGCGTGAGCATGATGCCGCTGATCTCCGCAGCGGGGGACAGCCTCGAGCAGCGGCTCGCCTCCCGGATCCGCAACGCCCGCAAGCTGCTCACCACCGCCGCCGTCATCATGTCCGTCTACCTGCTCCTGACCAGCTTCATCACGACCGTGCTGATCCCACCGAAGGAGTTCGCTGCCGGCGGTCAGGCGAACGGACGGGCGCTGGCGTACTTGGCGCACGAGCGGCTCGGCAGTGGATTCGGCACCGCGTACGACATCAGCAGCATCCTCATTTTGTGGTTCGCCGGCGCGTCGGCGATGGCCGGCTTGATCAACATCGTGCCGCGCTACCTACCGGCCTACGGGATGGCGCCAGACTGGGGCCGGGCCGTCCGGCCGGTGGTCCTGGTCTACACCGCGGTGAGCATCGCGATCACCGTCGCCTTCCGGGCCAACGTGGACGCGCAGGCCGGGGCGTATGCCACCGGAATTCTGGCGATGATGGTCTCCGGCGCCTTCGCCGTGACGATCACCGTGGCGCGGCGGCGGCGGCGGCGCGCGCCGACGATCGGCTTCGGCGTACTCACGCTGGTGTTGCTGTATGCGCTGGTGGACAACGTCCGGGAGAAGCCGGACGGCATCGCGATCTCGGCCATCTTCATTGCCGGCATCGTGGTCATCTCACTGGTCTCGCGGGCGTCCCGCACCACCGAATTACGGGCCGAGCGCATCGAGTTCGACGAGCCGGCTCGCAAGTTCCTCACCGAGTCCCTCGCCGCCGACGGCACCCTCAATCTGATCGCCAACCAGCGGCAGGCCGGTGACCAGGCGGAGTACCGCGACAAGGAAGCGGCCCAGCGCGGAATGAATCCGGTGCCGGGCGCGACCGACGTGCTTTTCCTGGAGATCGACGTGGTTGATCCGTCCGACTTCAGCGAGGTGCTCTCCGTGCGCGGCGTCGACATCGACGGCCATCGAGTCCTGCGCGCACAGAGCCCGGCCGTGCCGAACGCGATCGCGGCGATCCTGCTCGCCCTCCGGGATGCCACCGGGGTCCGGCCACACTGCTACTTCGAATGGGCCGAGGGCAACCCGCTCGGACATCTGCTGCGCTACCTCATTCTCGGCCGCGGCGACACCGCCCCGGTCGTCCGGGAGATCCTTCGGCAGCACGAGAAGGAACCGGCTCGCCGGCCCGGCATCCACGTCGGCGGCTGACCCGATGCTCAACCGTTACCCGCGGACCGGCAACTGTTGACGCCTCCGGCAACGTCAACGAGGCAACAGGCACCTGCCGCCGAAGTAACCGGAAGGACGTCAGATGAAACTGCTCGGAGTTCGTCAGCTGGCAACACTCTTGGGAATTCTCGGCGGCAGCGCGGTGGTGTGGAGCGCACCGGCGTCCGCGGCGAGCGACATCACCGTCCGGGTGTCGCCCGTCAGAACGGAGATCGGGCAGACCGTCACGGCTTCGGGCACGGCGCCGGCGCGTTGTACCTACATCGGTCTCTACGTCGTCGACGCCCGGAACACCATGCCCGCGGGGACGCACGTCGCCAGTGCGCGCAATCAGGGCGGCCGGTACCGGACGACGTTCGTGGTACCGCGGATCGTGACAGAGAAGTTCAATCCGCCCCGAGTCGCCACCCGGGAGCTTGTAGCCGGGGAATGCCAACGGCGGCCGCAACTCGATCCTGGCTCGCAGATCACCGGAGTGGGTTCCACCGTTTTCGGGTTCGACGTGGCAGCGTCCGCCCCCGCACCTGCGACGATCAACAGCGGTAGCGGCGGCAGCGCGGCACCGTCCGCGCACCCGGCCCTCGGGCTGCTCGTGCTCGCCAGCGGCGGTTTGGCGCTGGCCGGCTCCTCCGCGGCAGTGTTGCGACACCGGCGGTAATGTCTGCGCTTCCCCGTCGGCCGTGGGCGGTACTCGGGCTCGTCCTCGGGCTGGCGATGCTGGTACTTCCCGGCGCCGTCATAGGGCTGGAGCAGCACGGTCGTGGCGACGCCGGATCACTGGCGGCAGCCGAGGCGGCCGGCCGAGGTACCGAAGGCGGGCTAGCGCCAGGACCGCCGTCAGCACCCCGTCGGCTCCGCATCGCATCCATTGACAGCACCGCGGAGGTCCTCCCGGTAGGCGTTCGCCGCGGCAGCTTGGAGCTACCCCCCGACCCCCGGGTGGTCGGTTGGTGGTCGGCCGGCGGGTGGCCCAACGCTGGCAGCGGTACCACTCTGATCGCGGGGCACGTCGACAGCGCGACCGCCGGGCCGGGAGCCCTCTTCCGTCTGGCCGACGTCGGCCTGGGCACTGACGTGCGCCTGCAGACCCTCGACGGCACGGTGCGATACCGGGTGGTGGCTCGGCGGGTTTACCGGAAAGCCGAGCTGCCGGCTGAACTTTTCCGTGCTGTCGGGCCGCCCCGGCTGGCGCTGGTCACGTGTGGCGGCCCTTACGACCGCCGTACCCGGCACTACCGCGACAACGTCGTGGTTTATGCCGTGCCGACCTGAGCGGCAACCCCGTCGGTCCGTGGTAGTCACCGGGTCCTGCAGGGCCTCAGCCGCTCGTGGCCTTGGTGAGGTCGTACACCGTCGTGCCGCCGACGGTGGTGGCTGTGTAGTGCGCCGAAACCCAGCTGGTGATGGCGGTTCCTGAGCTGCTGCTATCACGGCCTGGGCCGCCCCCGTTGCCGCCGGCGATGAAGTAGCGGATCTCTCCGGCTACGACGTACGCCTGGAACTGGGCGAGGGTGGGGGCGTTGTCGCCGCCGTTGAACCCGCCGATGCTCATCACGGCCTTGCCGCTGCCCAGCTGGAGCGGCGCGGCGGTTTGTGAGCCGACAGTCGCGGCGGCCCAGCGGGTGCTGGTGACCTTGAGCAGGGCGACTACTGCGGTACTGGCCTGGTCTCCCCCACCGGCAGTCCGGCTCCTGCCCGCTGCGAAGGGCGGCGCGCCGGTGGGTGCGGTGCCGCTCGGCGCTGTGCCGCCGGGCGCACCGCCGATCTGGGTGGCCACCGGCCCGGAGCTGGGGATGCTGCCGGTATGCGGCTGGCCGACGGTGCTCACCGCGTAGGCGGCCGATCCGCCGAGACCGGCGAAGCAGGCTGCGGCGACGACCACAACGGTCGCCCTCCGAAGCCGAGGCGCCGCGACCAGCCCGATCATCGCGATCCCCGCTCCGGCAAGCAGCAGGTAGCGCAGCACGGGCAGGAACGTGGGTGTGCCGGCGAGCAGGTGCGCGTCCCAGCCGGCGGTGACCCCGACGAGGAGGGCGGCGGCGATCCGGGACGGCCAGCCCGTCCGGGTCTGCCACAGCAGCTGCCCGGTGACCGCGAGCACGCCAGCGATCGCCGGAGCCAGCGCAATCAAGTAGTACGGGTGGATGGTGCCCTTCATGTAGCTGAAGACCAGCCCGGTGACCAGCAGCCAGCCACCGAACAGCACCAACCCGGCCCGGCGCAGGTCGGTGCGTGGCGAGCGGCGGGTCAGCCAGAGGCCGATCGGTAGGGCGAGCAGCGCGGCCGGGAGCAGCCAGGAGATCTCGGTGCCCATGGAGGAGCTGAACAGCCGGGTCAGCCCGGTGGCGCCGCCGAAGGCGGACCCAGCACCCCCACCACCGCCGCCGCCGTTGCCGGAGCCGGAGCCGGAGCCGAAGAGCCGGCCCAGGCCGTTGTAGCCCAGAGCGAGTTCCAGCAGGCTGTTGTTCGTCGACCCGCCGATGTACGGGCGGCTCGACGCCGGCCACACATCGACGATCGCGATGTACCAGCCGGCGCCAGCGACCACCGCGACCCCGGCGACCAGCAGCTGCCCCAGGCGGCGGCGCAGCGACGTCGGCGCGGCGATCAGGTACGCCAGCGCCAGCGCGGGGACGACGAGCAGCGCCTGCCCCATCTTGGTGATGAAGCCGAGGCCGACCAGCACGCCGGTCAGCGCCAGCCAACGGCTACTCGCCGCCTCCAACGCCCGGACGGTGGTGTAGCCGGCGGCGACCAGAAGCAAGGTGAGCATCGCGTCCGGGTTGTTGAACCGGAACATCAACGCGGCCACCGGGGTGAGCGCGAGCGCGGTACCGGCGAGCAGGCCGGCGGCCGGGCCGGAGATCCGCCGTACGGTGGCCGCGAGCAGCCCCACCGCGGCGACGCCTTCCAGGGCTTGCGGGACCAGCATGCTCCAGCTGGTGAAACCGAAGATCCGCCCGGCGATCTCCATCGGCCAGAGGAAGAACGCCGGCTTGTCCACGGTGATGGCGTTACCGGCGTCCAGAGAGCCGAACAACATCGCCTTCCAGCTCTGAGTGCCGGCCTGCACCGCGGCGGCGTAGAAGCTGTTCGCGGTGCCTGAGGCACCCAAGTCCCAGAGATAGAGAAACGCCGTCCCGGCCAACAGCAGCAACAGCGCCGGCCGCGCCCACAACGGCTCGGCCGAACCGCCGCGGACGAGGCGAGCGAGCCGGCCCCGTGGCTCGGTCCCAGTACGGGATGATGGCTGCGGAGCGCCGCTCGCGGTCTCCCGCGGCATCAATGTTGTGGTCATGACAGTTACTCTGCGGGCCCTTCATTTGCGGGAACTGTGGGCTTTCTGTGCGACCGCCATGAGTCCGGGCGGGCCGGCTCGGGTGGACGACCCGGGCGAACAGCAGCAGGTACGTCAGGTACCGGCGATTCCGACGCCGAGGAAGCGCCGCGGCGACCGAACTCGGTCCGCAGCGCGGGCGGCGGCAGTCGGCCGGTGGCGATCGCCCGTCCGACCCGCAACACCCCTTTGAGGTCCGCCGTGGCGGTGGCCACGATGTCAACCCGGCTGTCCGGGTCGTCGACCCAGTCGACCGGCACCTCGCTGATCCGCAGGCCGGCGCGCTCGGCAAGGACCAGGAGTTCGGTATCGAAGAACCAGCCCGTGTCCTCCACCAGCGGCAGCAGTTGCTGGGCCACGTCACGGCGGATCGCTTTGAAGCCGCACTGCGCGTCGGAGAACCGCGCCGCCAGGGTGGCACGCAAGATCAGGTTGTAGCTGCGAGAGATGAACTCCCGCTTCGCGCCCCGTACCACCCGGGAGTCCCGGGACAGCCGGGTGCCGATCGCGAGGTCGGAGTGGCCGGAGATCAGCGGCGCGACCAAGGGCAGCAGCGCTGCCAGGTCGGTGGACAAGTCCACGTCCATGTACGCCAGGACCGGCGCGTCCGAAGCGGCCCAGACGGTCCGCAGAGCCCGGCCCCGGCCCTTCTCCGCCAGGTGCACGGCGGTGACCTCCGGGAAGGCCACGGCCAGGGTCTGCCCGATTGCCAGCGTGGCGTCGGTGCTGGCGTTGTCCGCGATCGTGATCCGAAACGAGTACGGGACCATCGCGGACAAGTACGCATGCAACCGGCGCACGCACGGCTCAAGGTCGGTCTCTTCGTTGAAGACCGGCACCACCACGTCGAGCACCGGTGGCAACCGCCGGGTACGTGCCGGCGGCCGGGTCGGCGCGGGGACACGCTGGGCGGTATCGGCAAGGGGGAGCGGAAGCGTGCTGGTCGTCATGGGATTCACGGTGAGCCGCCGACCTGTCGGCGCCGTGTGCCCATCCTGTGGCCGCGCTGTGCACCTCCGGGCGCGGAGGAGATCACCCGACGGCCGTTTGTACAGCTAGCGGTTTACTATTCGTGGGTGGAGATGCTGACGTACGGGCAGGTCCTGGCCCGATTCGGTCACGCGCTGTCCGACCCGACCCGCTCGCGATTGCTACTTGCGTTGCGCGAGGCGCCGGGCTATCCAGGGGAGCTGGCGGAGATGCTGGGGGTGTCGCGGCAGAGCCTGTCGAACCACCTGGCCTGCCTGCGCGGCTGCGGTTTAGTTGTCGCCGTGCCCGAGGGACGCCGCGTCCGGTATGAGCTTGCGGACCTGCGCCTCGCGCACGCGCTGTCCGACCTGTTGGGCGTGGTGCTCACGGTTGATCCGAGCGCCTGCCGCCCCGGAGACCAAGGGTGTTGTTGATGGCCGCGCCGATGTTCCCCGCGCCGGTGGCGCCCGCCCGGCGGGACGTCCTCGCCCGCAGGGTTCGACTTCTGGTGACCACGACGATTGCCTACAACGTGATCGAAGCGGTCGTAGCGTTGACGGCGGGAGCCGTCGCGTCGTCGATCGCTCTGGTCGGCTTCGGCCTGGACTCGGTTATCGAAGTGTGGTCAGCCGCTGCGGTCGCGTGGCAGTTCTCCGCCCACGACCACGACCAGCGAGACGCGCGGGAAAGAACAGCGCTGCGCCTGATCGCCGGCTCGTTCTTTCTCTTGGCGGCCTACATCACCGTCGATGCGGTACGCGGGCTGGCTTCCGGCGGGCAGGCGCAGCACTCGACTGCCGGTCTGATGCTGGCGGCGGTCAGCCTGCTCGTCATGCCGGTGTTGTCCACCGCGCAGCGCCGTACCGGTCGGGAGCTCGGGTCAGCATCGGCGGTCGCCGACTCGCGGCAGACCCTGCTGTGCACGTACCTCTCCGCCGTACTCCTGGTGGGGCTCGGACTCAACAGCGGGCTCGGCTGGTTCTGGGCCGACCCGGTCGCCGCGCTGATCATCGCGGTCGTTGCCGTCCAGGAAGGCCGGCAAGCCTGGCGCGGAGACACCTGCTGCGCGCCGGGCAGGGATGCGGCGAGGTCGTGAGCGATCACAGCCACGGCCATGGTCCGGTAGGGGATGGGGAAGACCACCGCCGCCGGTTGGCGACCGTGCTGGCGGTTACCACAGTGATCCTCGCTGTGCAGGTCGTCGGCGCACTCGTGTCGGGCAGTCTCGCGCTGCTCGCCGACGCCGCGCACATGCTCACCGATGCCGCCGGGCTGCTCATTGCCCTGATCGCCGCGACGCTGGCCTCGCGTCCAGCGACGGCCGCTCGCACGTGGGGGTACCGACGCGCCGAGGTGCTCGCGGCGACCGTACAGGCAGCCGTCCTGCTCGCCGTGGGAATGTTCGTACTGATCGAGGGGATCCGACGACTGCTCGAACCGCCGCCGCTGGCCTCCACCGCGATGGTCGTGTTCGGCGTCGTGGGGCTGGCCGGGAACCTCCTGTCCATGCTGATCCTCACGCGAGGCTGTAGCGGCAACCTCAATCTGCGGGCAGCGCTGCTGGAGGTAGCGAGCGACGCGCTCGGCTCGGTGGCTGTCCTGCTGGCCGCGATCGTCATCGCGGTCACGGGGTGGCTACAAGCCGACCCGGTAGTATCCATTTTGATCGGCGTGCTGATCGTTCCCCGCACCCTCCGGCTGCTCCGGGACACCGCTGAGGTTTTGCTGGAGGCCACCCCCCGCGGGCTGGACCTCGACGACGTCCGCCAGCACCTTCTCCGGCTGGACCACGTGCACGGAGTACACGACCTGCACGCCTCCCAGATCACCCCCGGCTTGCCGGTACTCACCGCTCACGTCGTGATCGACGATTCCTGCTTCACCGACGGCCACGCTCCGCAGATGCTCGATCAGCTGCAGGCTTGTGTCGGCGGGCACTTCCCGGTCGCGGTCGAGCATTCCACCTTCCAGTTGGAGCCCGCCGGCCACACCGACCATGAGCCTGGCGCGCATGCCTGAGCCGATGCCGGCTACGATCACCGGCGCGTGAGCCAGCCAGCCTGGACCGCTGCTGCCCACACACGCTGTCCCCGGCGCGGCGGAGAATGCGGCTGCGCCGGGGCTTCGCGTGGGAGCTCGTCTACGCCGCCCGCGAGGCCAGACAATGTATGGCGCGCTGACCCCGGTGGGCGCGGTGGTGCCTGCTTCGGTGGTGCTCGGGTCCGTCATGGTGCCCGCGGCCATGCCGGCCGCGTCCTCTGCTGTGCTGCGGGCCGTGGTCTCCGTGGGGCTCGTCGCCCTCGGGTGGCCCACCATGCGGTGGCCTGGTGACGGCGGCCGGGTCCAGGCCTGCGCGGGCCGCGGTGCGCACCTTGCCCAGCGCGTCGGCCAGCGTACTGCGCTCCTCCTCGCTGAGGGCGGCGAACACCTCGTCCACCGCGGACCTGCGGTCCGACCTTGTACGGGACAGCTCTGCGGTGCCCTCGTCGGTGATCCGCAGCAGGGTGGCGCGGCGATCATCGGGATCGGGCTCGCGCGCTAAGAGTCCTTCATCTTCGAGCGCGTCGACCATCGGAGTGACGGTACGGGGTACGACCCCGACGCGGTGAGCCAACTGGCCCATGCGTTGTGGGCCGTCGGTGTCGAGGGCGGCGAGCAGAGCGGCCCGCGCGAAGGTCAAGCCCGCGGGGCGCCGCTGCCCCCCTCGGTGTGATCTGGCCCGGGCACGGAGCAGCTGCCCCACGCCGAGGAAAGCTTCGGCGAGCTCCTCGGCGGTGGTGCCGACCGGCTGGTCGGACAGCAGGGCCTGCAGATCCGGGCGCGAATCGGGCCGGCCGAAGCGGCCGCGGCCGCGGCGACGGTGCCGGTCCGGCTCGCTCGCCGGATCGTCGTGTTGGTCGTGGTGCCGGTCTGACGGGCGCTGATCGCCTCGGCCCGGCGGGGGAAATCCAGTCATGCTGCAACCTCCAAGTTGCTGAGTTGTACTCACTGTACACACAGCTCAATACATTTGGGGGTGCGTATGTTCCCGATCTACCGTCGCCCGGATCCTCTGCGACCGTGGGAGCGACCAGCACGGCGTACCTCCCGCACTGCGGAGCGCTGCCAACCGGTGATGCTGCGGCCTCGGACGCGATACCGATCGGGGAGGGTCCCGGGGGGGCGTGGCTGCCGGCTTCGGGCGACCAGCACAACGGTCACGACGACCACGGCGAACAACACAGCGCCCAGGCCGATCGCGGCGACATTGAGTACGCCGGCTACACCCATCTCCACGTCGCTTTCGCCGACTCATCAGGGCCAGCCTCGGCTGGTGAGGAACGATCGCGGCCCGGTCCGAAGGTTGCCTCGAGGGCAGTCCGACGGTACGTTCACTTTGGGTCCACTCCAGATTCCGGTGACGCCTAGCCATCAAGGGTGCCTTCAGGGGTCGTTGTGATCATTGCTCTGGCGTGTGATGGGCCTACTGTGTCGGCGTTGTACCCCCGCATTATGGGGTTCCGCGCGGCATGTGGACGGCGCGGACCTAACACTCCACGGCTGCCCAGGTGAACGGCACGCCGAGCAACGAAGGCCCGCTGGCGAGTGGGGGGTTCGGTCGCGCAGTCGGGGTCGGGCATGGTGACCCGGCTGCTGAGCATGCCGAAATGCTTCAGGAGGCGATGGCCGCGCGCACGGTCATCCTTCAAGCGGAGGGCGTACTCATGGGCCGCTATCGGATTTCCGCCGCCGCTGCGCACCGGATGCTTCGGGACATCAGCCGGCGTAGTGGCCGCCCGATTCGTCAGGTCGCCGGGGACGCATCCAAGCCGAGAGCGACCGGGTCCGGTCTGCGGAAACCGTGATGGCGACGGGCGGACTGCAGCGGTCGGTCGCCGAGGTCATCCGGCGGCATGTCGTTTCGGCGTCGTCCGTGCCCGCCGGTATCGGAACCGCGTGTGTGGAGCTTCTTGCGGTGGACGGAGCCGCGGTGCTGTTGATGGCTGACAGCGGCGCTCCCTGGCAGGTCGCCTCGCCGGTCGGCCGGCTGGCGCCACAGTTAGATGAGGCGCAGCGAACGGTCGGGGAGGGGCCGGCTCTGGACGCTTACCGATCAGGAGGGCCGGTGCTGGTTTCGGACGTGGCGGCGATGGCCGGGCGGTGGCCCGGTTTCACCTCCATTGTCCCCGCTGCGGTACAAGCGTTGTTTGCCTTTCCGCTGCAGCTGGGAGCCGTCAAGTTCGGGGTTCTGGAGATGTACCGCTGCTCGCCGGGCGGGTGGGACGGGGCGCAGCTGGGTCTAGCTCTGCAGCTGGCGGACTGCGCCGCTGAGGCGCTGATCCTCAACGTCGGGGCCGCACCTGATGACGCGCTGCACTGGCTCGAACGTCTGCCGGGTAAGGCGCCAGAGATCGATCAAGCCGCGGGTATGTCCTCGGTGCACCTGGGGGTCAGTCTCACCGTCGCTTACGCCCGGCTCCGCGGGTACGCGTTCGGAACTGGCCAGTCGCTGGCGACGGTGTCCCAAGGGGTAGTGGCCGGCCGCCTGCGCTTGAATGACGACGGCCCGCGAGCGGCCGGTCAGGTCGAGTAGCCTCTGCACGGTGGCGGCGCGAGCGAGTGGGCGCTCAGGCTGGAGGGTCCGATGAGCCGAGTGACACGACTCGCCGAGGCATTCGTGGGCCTGGCGGACACCTTGGTCGCCGATTTCGACGTGGTCGACCTGCTGCAGGACCTGGTCGAGGAGTGCGTGGCGCTGCTCGAGGTCTCCGCCGCCGGCCTGCTGCTGGCCGACCAACGCGGCGGCCTTCGGGTGCTGGCTTCGACCAGCGAGGACGGCCGGCTGCTCGAGCTGTTCCAGTTGCAGGCCGAGCGGGGGCCATGCCTGGAATGCATCACCACCGGGGCGCCGGTGCTCGTCCCCGACCTCGCGGCGAGCGGCGAGCGGTGGCCCGAGTTCGCGATGGAGGCGCCCGACGGGGGTTCGCGTCTGTGCATGCGGTCCCTATGCGCCTGCGTCAAGAGGTACTGGGCGCCTTGAACCTCTTCGACGCCTCGCCGGGCCCGTTAAGGCGGGAGGATCTGCGTTCAGCGCAGGCTCTCGCGGACGTTGCGACGATCGGCATCCTGCAGCAGCGCACGATCGCCCGAGGTGAGGTGGTCGCCG
>JBDUDX010000138.1:0-17519 GCA_040002735.1 Frankiaceae bacterium
TACCGGGCTTCCACATTACGGCGCCGCGGAAGCCGGCCCCGCCCTCCGCAGTTAGTTAGGGGGTCGTACCTTCGGTGAGCTGGACGCGGCCACAGGCACCCCGGATCTCATCGAGTGTCCGCTTGATCGGCTCGCTCGACGGGGTGTCGAAGGAGTCGGCCTGCAGACTCTGCAACTCGACCGTTTGCAAGTAGCACATCTGCAGGTATCCGGCGCCGCAGTCGCGAAGGTCCTCAATTTGCTGGCCGTGCTGTTTCACGGCGGAGGACGTCGTCGCCGAGGTCGCCTTCAGCCGCGTGAGCTCGCCCTGCAAGCGCGTGACCTCCGCCCTTGAATAGTCGGCCGCCTGCTTGGCTGTCGTCAACTGCTGTTGCAGTTCGGCCGCACCGGTAGAGGTCTGGTCGACCGCCGCTCGAGTTTGCGCCAGAGTCGCCTTCGTCGCATCAAGATTGTTGCGAGCGTCGAGCAGCAAGGCTGCGAGTACGCCGACCGCCACCAGCGCCAGGATCAGGGCGGCCGCCAACGCCCCCCCGGAGCGCCGGGGCGGCTCCGGCGGGTACGACGGGTACCGGTTCAGTCGGGGCAAGGTCTGCCACGCTGCGCCGTGACACACTGGAGGCAATGACCGGGGCCGCCGACACCGTGCATCTCGAGTCGGGGCATCTCGAGTCGGGGCAACGCCAGTCCGGGCAACGCCAGTTCTCGGTTCGGCGTGGCGCCAAACCGCCCCGTCATCTCGCTGACCTGAGTTCCGCCGACCGGCGCGCCGTGGCGGTCGATCTAGGGCTGCCGGCCTACCGAGCCGACCAGCTTTCTCGGGCGTACTTCTCCCGGCTGGTCGAGGACCCGGCCGGCTGGACTGACATTCCGCTGGCTGCACGCGACCCGCTGGCCGCGGCGCTGCTGCCGCCGCTGCTCCACCCGGTACGCCACGTGTCCACCGACGATGGAACGACCCGGAAGACGCTGTGGCGCGGGTTTGACGGAGCGCTGGTCGAGAGCGTGCTCATGCAGTACCCCGACCGGGTGACGATGTGTGTCTCCAGTCAGGCCGGGTGCGGGATGGCGTGCCCGTTCTGCGCCACCGGGCAGGCCGGGCTGACCCGGAACCTGTCCAGCGCGGAGATTGTCGAACAGGTGGTGGCCGGGGCGCGGGCGCTGGCCCGGGGTGAGATCGGGGCCCAGGGTGATCCGCCGCGCCGGCTCACCAACGTGGTCTTTATGGGCATGGGGGAGCCGCTGGCGAACTACCGCGCGGTGCTGTCCGCGGTACGCCGGCTCACCGACCCGTCCCCGCACGGTCTGGGTCTCGCCCAGCGTTCGATCACCGTCTCCACCGTCGGCCTGGTGCCGGCGATGGAGCGGCTTCCCGCGGAGGGCCTGTCCGTCACGCTCGCCGTCTCGCTGCACGCGCCGGACGACGAGCTGCGCGACACCCTGGTCCCGGTGAACACTCGCTGGCCGGTGGCCGACGTGCTCGGCGCGGCCTGGCGGTACGCGCGATCAACCGGCCGCCGGGTCAGCATCGAGTACGCCATGATGCGCGACATCAACGACCAGCCGCAGCGCGCACACCTCCTCGGTCAGCTGCTCCGAGGCCAGCTCGTGCACGTGAACCTCATCCCGCTCAACCCGACACCGGGCAGCGCGTGGACCGCGAGCCGCCCCCGGGACGAGCGGGTTTTCGTCCGGATCCTGCGCTCGTACGGGGTCACCACCACCGTGCGGGACACCCGCGGCCGGGAGATCGACGGCGCGTGCGGTCAGCTGGCCGCGAACGGTTGAGTGCCGAACGGGTGCTGGTCGCGCCGGCCTCACCAGCCAGCCAGCTGCGGGTTGGGGTACCTGAGCGGGGTCCTGGTCCCCCTCACCTACCCCAACCTTCGGTGCAGACCGGGGCTCACGAGCCGGGGCTAACGAGCCGGTGAGCCGGGCCGCTGAGCCGGGCCGCCAGCGCTGCCCGGCGGTCCGGTCGGCCGGTGCGGTGCTCGGCCGTGTCCGCCGATGCGACCAGCGTCCGCATCCCGTTCACCGCCAGCCAGCGCACCGGCTCCGGCTCCCACCGCCGCGAGCGGTGCCCGACCCACGGCAACCGGACCAGCTCGGTGTCCCGCCGCAGGATCAGGTCAGTGAGCGTACGGCCGGCGAGGTTGCTGGCGGCGACGCCGTCGCCGACGTATCCGCCCGCCCAGGCCATCCCGGTGCCGGAATCCAGGCCGACCGAGGGAAACCAGTCCCGCGGCACGCCGAGCGGACCGCCCCAGCGGTGCGTGATCGCCGCGTCCCGCGCGGCCGGAAACAGCTCGATCAGCGCGCGGCGAAGCAGATCGAAGACCGCCGGTTCCCGGCCGTACGCGGCCTTTATCGACGAGCCGAAGTGGTACGGCGCCCCGCGGCCGCCGAACGCGATCCGGTCGTCAGAAGTCCGCTGCGCGTAGATCAGCAGGTGCCGGCCGTCGGTGAGCGTACTGCGCCGCGCCCAGCCGACGGCCGACCAGAATGTCTCCGGCAGTGGCTCGGTGGCGATCATCAGGGAGTACACCGGCAGCAGCGTCCGGGCCTCCCCGGCGAGTCTGGGCGTGTACCCCTCGGTAGCCCGGACCACCACCCCGGCGCGGACTGTGCCGTTCTCGGTGTCCACCCGGCCGGGTGCCAGTCGCCGGGCCGTAGTCCGCTCGTAGATCCGTACACCGCGCCGCTCGACCGCCAGGGCGAGACCTGCGACCAGCCGCGCGGGGTTCCGCGCGGCGCAGTGCGGGGTGAAGGCGCCGCCGGGGACTCGGCTCGCGCCGATCTCCGCGAGAGCCTCGTCGGCGGGAAGCCAGCGGGCCTCCCGATCCCAGCGGGCCTCCTCGGCTGCGACCGCCCGGAGCCGCGCCAACTGGGCGGCAGAGCGGGCCAGCGCCAGGGTGCCGCCCTTGACGAAGCCGGCGTCGACCCCCTCGGCGGCGCAGAACCGGCCGACCTCGTCCACGGTGCCGCGCAGGGCCGCGGCGAACGCGGCTGTCCAGAGCCCGGTGGATCCGCCCCCCACGCTGCAGACGTCGACGTCCAGATCACCGGCAGGCGGCGGGGGCGGCTCGCGCGAGGGCAGGCCGTCCCACCTCAGCAACAGCCCGTGGTAGGAACCGGGCAGGCTCAGAGCCGGCTCCACGCCTCGGTGAGCACCGAGCGCAGGACCTGCTCGATCTCGTCGAACTCCGTCGGGCCGCAAATCAGCGGCGGTGCGAGCTGAATCACCGGGTCCTCACGGTCATCGGCCCGGCAGATCAGCCCGGCCGCGAACAGCGCACCGGAGACCAGCCGCCGGAGTTCTGCACCGGTTCCAGAAACACCGTGGCGACGTGGTCCGCGCCCTCGCGCAGGATCGTCCGCTCGATCTCGTTCGCCGCCCAGATGCCGAACACGTCGAAGGAGTCGCCGTATTCGGGCGCCCGGTTGAAGTCGGTGTTGGGCACCCGGGTTGAGCCGGGGCACCAGCGGTTCGAACACGTTCTTGATCGCGGCGAGTCCGTGATGGACAACGCGCCCATGGTGTGGCGGTGGCGCCGCGACAGGTGTACCTCTACCACGTGGTTGACAACGCACAGACCATGCGGGACTGGGGTTGCCAGGCGGTGGTTTGGCAGACCGCGATCAACCCCCTCGTCGGGCTGGAACTCCTCGACGCCGGCGTGTGGTCCGGTGCCGGCGTGCGCGGACCCGAGGCGTTCCCGGCCGGCCCGTACCTCGACCTGCTCGCCGGGGATTACGGCTCACCGTGGGGCTTGCGCGACATGACGGCCGGGCCGACCTGATTACAAGCTGGCGAACGCCTTCTCCAGCAGGGTCAGCCCTTCGTCCACCAGATGGTCCGGGATCACCAGTGGCGGCATGATCCGGAGCACGTTGTCGTAGCTGCCGGCCTTGAGCAGTACCAGACCTTGGGCGTGCGCCGCGGCCATCACCCGGGAGGCGATCTCCGGTGCCGGAGCTTTGGTGGTCCGGTCCGAGACGATTTCCATGGCCACCATCGCACCGCGGCCGCGGACGTCGCCGATCACCTCGTAGGTTTCCATCAGCGCGGACAGCCGACCGAGCAGGGTCTCACCGAGCCGCGCCGACCGTTCCACCAGCCCGTTGCCCTCCATCTCGGAGATGGCGGCGAGCGCAGCGGCGCAGGCCACCGGGTTGCCGCCGAAGGTGCCGCCCAGCCCGCCCGGCGCGGCCGCGTCCATCAGCTCGGCGCGGCCGGTGACGCCACCGAGGGGCAGGCCGCCGGCGATCCCCTTCGCCGTCGTGACCAGGTCCGGAACCAGACCTTCGTGCTCGCAGGCGAAGAGCGTCCCAGTGCGGCCGAACCCGGTCTGCACCTCGTCAGCAATGAAAACGATGCCGTGCCGCCGGCAGTACTCGGCGATCGCCGGCAGGAACCCGGCCGCGGGTACCACCACCCCGCCCTCGCCCTGGACCGGCTCGACGATCACGGCCGCGATGTTTCCGGGGCCGATGTTGCGATCCAGGTAGTCGGTGGCGTACGCGGCACACGACGTGGCGCAGGAAGCCTCGTCCTGCCCCCCGGTGGGGCAACGGTACGGATAGGCGAACGGCAACCGGTGCACCTCGGGTGCAAAGGGGCCGCCCACCTTGTACGTCAGCTTGGCGGTGAGGGACATGGTCAACAGCGTCCGGCCGTGAAAGGCGTGGTCGAAGGTCACCACCCCCGACCGGCCGGTGGCCACCCGGGCGATCTTGACCGCGTTCTCCACGGCCTCGGCGCCGGAGTTGACCAGGAACGACTTCTTCGGGTGGCCCCCAGGTGTCAGTCGGTTCAGCGCCTCGCAGACGGCGACGTAGGACTCGTACGGGTTGACGGTGAAGCAGGTATGCGTGAAGCGCTCCACCTGATCCTGCACCGCCGAGACCACGGCCGGATTGGCGTTGCCGACGCTGACTACCGCGATGCCCGCGCCAAAGTCGATCAGCCGGTTCCCGTCGACGTCCTCCAGGATGCCGCCGCCCGCCCGAGTGATGAACACCGGCAAGGTGCCGCCGACCCCCCGGGGGATCGCCTGCTGGCGACGGACCATCAGTTCGGCCGATTTTGGCCCCGGTACGGCGGTGGCCAGGAAACGCTCCTGCGGCACGGATGCACCCACGTCGACCCTCCCGATGTTCGGTGACCGACAGCGTAGGCGTCGGGGCGCTACAGGGTCGGGAGCAACAGGGCGACAATGGCTAGGTGACAGTTGGCTTGCGAGATGCCCGTGCGTGAGGTCGTCGTACTCGGGTCCACCGGATCGATCGGCACCCAGGCGTTGGATGTGGTCAGCAGGTACCCCGACCGGTTCCGCGTGGTCGCGATCGCGGCCGGCGGGGAACGGGTGGAATTGCTCGCGCGTCAAGCGCTGGCGCTCGGCGTGGAGGCCGTCGGGGTGGCCCGGGCCAGTGCCGCCCAGGACCTGCAACTGGCGTTCTACGCCGCCGCCTCGGCGGGCGGGTACGCCAGTGGCGATTTCGCCGTACCGAAGATTCTGGCCGGACCGGATGCGGCGGCCGAGGTCGCCGCCTGGCCCTGCGACGTCGTGCTCAACGGGATGAGCGGTTCCATCGGGCTCGCGCCCACCCTGGCTGCGCTCGATGCCGGCACCAAGTTGGCCCTGGCCAACAAGGAGTCCCTCATCGTCGGCGGTCCGCTGGTGGTCGCGCGGGCCGCCGAGGGGCAGCTGATCCCGGTCGATTCCGAGCACTCCGCGCTCGCGCAGTGCCTCCGCGGCGGCCGCCGGAGCGAGGTCCGCCGCCTCGTGCTTACCGCCAGCGGTGGGCCGTTCCGCGGGCGGAGCCGCGCGGAACTGGCAGAGGTGACTCCGGCCGACGCGCTGGCACACCCCACCTGGGACATGGGACCGGTCATCACGGTCAACTGCGCCACGCTGGTGAACAAGGGTCTGGAGGTGATCGAGGCGCACCTGCTTTTCGACATTCCGTACGACAACATCGACGTCCTCGTGCATCCGCAGTCGGTGATTCATTCCATGGTGGAGTTCTTCGACGGCGCTGCCCTGGCCCAGTGCGGACAGCCGGACATGCGGCTGCCGATCGCGCTGGCGCTGGCGTGGCCGGACCGGGTACCGGCGGCTGCTCCGGGCATCGACTGGTCCGCCGCCCAAACGTGGGAACTGTCCCCGCTCGATGACGAGGCCTTCCCGGCGGTCGCGTTGGCCCGGTCCGTAGGCCGTGCCGGTGGCACCGCGCCAGCGGTCTACAACGCGGCGAACGAAGAAGCCGTCGCAGCGTTTCTCGCCGGTCAGTTGCCCTTTCCCGCGATCGTGGACACGGTGGCCAGCGTGCTCGACGCCCACGCCGGCGGGAACGCGGAGACGGTCGAGGACGTTCTCTCTGCAGAAGCGTGGGCGCGGCGCGAGGCCCACGCGCTCATCGGGACAGCAGTCGAGGAAGTAGGAGAATGACGCTCGGCATCGTCCTGTTCGCGGTCGGCATCTTCGTCGCGGTCTGTTTGCATGAGGCCGGCCACCTGCTGACCGCCAAGGCGTTTGGTATGAAAGCCACGCAGTACTTCGCCGGCTTCGGACCGACCCTGTGGTCCTTCCGCCGCGGGGAGACGGAGTATGGGGTCAAGGCCATCCCGGCCGGTGGTTACGTCAAGATCGTCGGGATGACGGCGCTGGAGACCCTCGATCAGGGTGATGAAGACCGGGCCTTCTTCCGGCAACCGGCCGCCAAGCGATTTGTCGTACTCTCCGCCGGTTCCGTCACGCACTTCCTGCTGGCTTTCCTCACCCTGTACTTCCTGGCGCTGACCTGGGGTGTGCCAACCGACCGGCCGCAGCTGGCCGAGGTGTCCCAGTGCGCGCCGGCGGTGGTCACTGCAGCGACTCCGGACCCGGCGTGCAAGCCCGGCGACGTGCCCTCGCCCGCCCGCCTGGCCGGGCTGCGCGCCGGCGATGAGGTCGTTGCCTTCGACGGGCGGAAGACCGCCAGCGTTACCGATCTGGTCACCGCGGTCCGCGCCCATCCGCCGGGCCGGGTGGCGGTCACCGTGCTGCGGGATTCCCGGCGGCTCACGGTGCCGGTCGATCTGGTAGCGGTACGGCGTCCCGACGTGAACAATCCGGACCGGCTGGTGACGGTCAGCGCGATGGGGTTCGCCCCCGGCACGGTACGAGACCAACCCGGCGCGATCGGCTCGGTGGCCGGCGGGACCCGACTGATGGGCACCCTGTTTTCCGGCACGTTCAGTGCTCTGCAGCAGTTCCCCGGCAAGCTGCCCAAGCTCTGGCATGCGGTGACCGGTGGGACCCGGGACCCGAACACCCCGGTGAGCGTGGTCGGTGCCTCCCGTCTCGGTGGTCAAGCCTTGCAGGCGAAGGAAGTGGCCGCCTACTTCGGCTTCTTCGCGGCGCTCAACGTCTTCATCGGTGTCTTCAACCTGTTGCCGCTGCTACCCCTGGACGGCGGCCACATCGCCGTGCTGCTCTTCGAGCAGATCCGCTCCGGGCTGGCCCGACTGTTCCGGCGGCGAGACCCGGGCCGGGTGAACGTGGCCAAGCTGATGCCGATCACGTACGTGGTGATCGCGGCCTTTGGTGCTTTGTCCGTGTTGGCTATCGTCGCCGATATTGTGAACCCGATCGCGAACCCATTCCGGTGATAGAGAGAGCCTCGTGACCGCCGTTGCCCTCGGCATGCCCGCGTCACCGCCGCCGGCACTGGCCGCCCGGCGGCGCAGCCGGTCGCTACAGGTCGGCAGCGTGCCCGTCGGCGGAGACGCGCCGGTCTCGGTGCAGTCCATGACCACCACCAAGACTGCGGACATCAACGCGACCCTGCAGCAGATCGCCGCCCTCACCGCGGCCGGATGTCAGATCGTCCGGGTCGCGGTTCCGGACACCGATGACGCCGAGGCATTGGCGGAGATCGCCCGGCACTCCCAGATCCCGGTGATCGCCGACATCCATTTCCAGCCCCGCTACGTCTTCGCCGCGATCGACGCCGGCTGCGCGGCGGTGCGGGTCAACCCCGGCAACATCCGCAAGTTCGACGACCGGGTGGGCGAGATTGCCCGGGCAGCCGGAGACGCGCGAACTCCGATCCGGATCGGGGTCAATGCCGGCTCGCTGGACAAGCGGCTGCTGGCCAAGTACGGCAAGGCGACGCCCGAGGCGTTGGTGGAGAGCGCACTGTGGGAGTGCTCGCTCTTCGAAGAGCACGGCTTCCGGGACATCAAGATCTCGGTCAAGCACTCGGATCCGGTGGTGATGATCGCGGCGTACCGGCTGCTCGCGCAGCGGTGCGACTATCCGTTGCATCTCGGCGTCACCGAGGCGGGCCCGACTTTCCAGGGAACCATCAAGTCGGCGGTTGCGTTCGGGGCCTTGCTGGCTGAGGGAATCGGGGACACCATCCGGGTGTCGCTCTCTGCCCCGCCGGTCGAGGAGGTCAAGGTCGGCATCGCGATCCTGGAGTCACTGAACCTACGTCAGCGCCGGCTCGAAATCGTTTCCTGTCCGTCCTGCGGCCGGGCCCAGGTCGACGTGTACACCCTCGCGGAGAAGGTGCAGGCCGGCCTGGAGGGGTTGACCGTGCCGCTCCGGGTGGCCGTGATGGGCTGCGTGGTGAACGGACCGGGCGAGGCCCGCGAGGCGGATCTCGGGGTGGCCTCCGGGAATGGCAAGGGCCAGATCTTCGTCCGTGGTGAGGTCATCAAGACCGTCCCGGAGGCGCAGATCGTCGAAACGCTGATCGAGGAGGCGATGCGGATCGCTACCCAGATGGAGACTGCCGGCGCGGCCTCCGGGCAGCCTTCGGTTTCGGTGAGCTGACCCGCTCGTGCTGCGGAGCGCGCCGCTGCGAGTGCTCGACGACTCCGACTTCGCGGAAGTACTTGCGCTGCTTGATTCTGATCCCGTCGTCAACGTACTCATCGCCGCCCGGGTGCAGGCGGCTGGCCTCGACCCCTGGCGACTCGGTGCGGAGGTATGGGGGTACGGCGAGGCCGGCCGGCTCAGCGCGCTCTGTCACGCCGGGGCCAATCTGGCACCCACCCGCTGCCCCGAGGCCGCCATCCGGGCGTTCGCCGAGAAGGCGCGCCGACAGGGTCGGCGGTGTTCCTCGATCGTGGGTCCCGCGGAGACCGTACAGCCATTGTGGGAGGCGCTGCGCCGATCCTGGGGGCCGGCTCGCGACGTGCGGCAGTACCAGCCGCTGATGACGATCTGTGGACCGTCGCCGACACCCCTCGACCCGCTGGTGCGTCGGGTACAACCGGACGAACTGGACCTGCTGGTGCCTGCCTGCGTCGCCATGTTCACCGAGGAGGTGGGCGTCTCCCCGATCGGCGGCGACGGGGGGGCTCTCTACCGTTCCCGCATCGCCGAACTCATTGCTGCCGGCCGCTCTTTCGCTCGAATCGAACGCGGGCGAGTGATCTTCAAAGCGGAGATCGGTTCCGCGACCCAGCGCGCCTGCCAGATTCAAGGTGTCTGGGTAGACCCCGGCCGCCGCGGTGAAGCATTGTCGGTAGCCGGGATGGCTGCCGTGGTCGCCCTTGCCCAGGAGTCGGCGGCCCCGGTGGTCAGCCTGTACGTCAACGACTACAACGTTCCGGCCCGCCGGGCCTATGAGCGGGTCGGATTCCGCGAGATCGGCGCGTTCAGCTCCGTCCTGTTCTGACCCGCCGTCGCCGCCCCACGATCCGCCGTTCGGGTAGGAAGCGCACCCGGCTTGACGTACGGCGAGTGCACTGGGCATTCTCTATCAAGTCCGTGGGAATAGCAGGATAGCCATCCGGAAGAGGAAAGACAGCACATGCGCTCGTACCACAGATTGATCGTTGCACTCGTTGCTGCCGGATCGGTCGCGGCCGCCGGCTGCGGAAGCTCGGATGGCGCCAGCGGCAACTCGACCAAGAAGGTGTCGCTCTCGCTAGTCTCGTACTCGACGCCGCAAGCAGCCTTCGTCAAGATCATCAAGGACTTCCAGGCCACCGACGCCGGAAAGGGCGTCACGTTCTCACAGTCCTATGGCGCCTCCGGCGACCAGAGCCGGGCAGTGGTCGCGGGCCTCAAGGCCGACGTCGTCGAGTTCTCCCTCGAGCCGGACATGACCCGGTTGGTCAAGGCGAACAAGGTGGCGGCGGGCTGGAACCGCAACGCGCATCGCGGAATGGTGACCAACTCGGTAGTGGTTATCGCGACGCGCAAAGGCAACCCGAAGGCCCTGAAGTGCTGGAGCGACCTCACCCGGCCCGGCGTGCAGGTGATTACGCCGAACCCCTTTACCTCCGGCGGCGCGCGATGGAACGTGATGGCCGGCTATGGCGCCCAGTCCGCCAAGGGGGCCAACAAGGTCGCCGGCGTGGCTTATCTGCACGCGCTGTTCAAGAACGTTCCGGTGCAGGACGACAGCGCACGCAAGGCGCTCGGCACCTTTACCAACGGCAAGGGCGACGCCATGTTGGCGTATGAGAACGAGGCGATCTTCGCGCAGCAGAACGGCCAGAAGTTGGACTACGTGGTGCCGGACTCGACTATCCTCATCGAGAACCCGGTGGCGGTCACCTCGACATCGAAGAACCCGGAGGAGGCCAAGGCTTTCGTCGACTTCCTCTACTCCACTACCGCTCAAAAGGAATTCGCGGCGAGTGGGTACCGGCCGGTGGTGTCCGGTGTTGCGGCGGGCAAGTTCCCCACGCCTTCCGGGTTGTTCACCATCTCCGACCTTGGTGGTTGGACGTCGGTGAGCAAGGAGTTCTTCGACCCTGCGAAGTCAGTCATGGCCGACGTAGAACGCAAGCTCGGCGTCAGCACGAACAAGTGACGAGCCGTGACCGCTGACACCCAGCTGCTGCCCCCGGCGCGGCCCGGTCCGGGAGCCATCTCTGACCTCGTACCGCCCGCTCGGCGCAGAATGAGCCGCGGCGTGGCCGCCGGCCTCGGCATGACGACGATGTACCTGAGCCTGCTGGTGTTCATCCCGTTGGCGGCTGTGGTGTGGCGTTCGGCCGAGAACGGCCCGGCGTTCTTCTGGCGGGCGGTGACGGCGCCGGAATCCTGGGCAGCCCTCAAGCTCACCGTCGGGGCCTCGGTCCTCGTGGCGGTCATCAACCTCCTCATGGGCACCCTCATCGCCTGGGTGCTGGCGCGAGACGACTTCCGGGGCAAGGCGTTGGTCGACATGATGATCGACCTGCCGTTCGCCTTACCCACCATCGTCGCCGGCCTGGTACTGCTCGCCTTGTACGGCCCGAGCAGCCCGCTGCACGTTAATCTTGCCTACGCCCGCAGCGGCGTCGTGGTGGCGTTGCTGTTCGTCACGCTTCCCTTCGTGGTGCGTACCGTGCAGCCCGTGCTGCTGGAACTGGACCGTGAGATGGAAGCGGCCGCGGCCTCACTCGGGGCCGGCAATGGCACTATCTTCCGGCGCATCGTGTTGCCCAACCTCCTGCCCGCAATGGCGTCGGGTACCGCGCTGGCCTTTGCCCGGTCGATCAGCGAGTTCGGCTCGACCGTGCTGATCTCGGGCAACATTCCGTTCAAGACGCAGGTCGCCGCGGTGAACATCTTCGGCCAGATCGAGAGTGACAACCCGGTCGGCGCGGCGGCAGTCTCCACGGTGCTGCTGATCGTGGCGCTGGTGGTCCTTGTGCTGCTCGATGTCTTGCAGCGCTGGGGGGTTCGCCGTGCCTAAGCGCGTATTGCGGTACACCGCCATCACGTACCTTTTCTTTCTGCTGGTGCTGCCGTTGGCCCTGATCACCCTGCGGACCTTCGCCCACGGTGTCGGCCCGGTATGGGCAGCCTTGACGACCGCCTCGGCGTTACATGCCTTCCGGGTGACGATCATCGTCGCGGTCATCTCGGTGGCGCTCAACACTCTTTTCGGCGTCGGGGCGGCGGTTCTCCTCGTCCGCCACGAGTTCCCGGGCAAGCGGATACTCAACGCGCTGATCGACCTGCCGCTGGCGGTATCGCCGGTCGTTGTCGGACTGGCGCTCATCCTGGTGTACGGCAACAACACCCCGATCGGAAGTTGGCTGGCGAGATCCGGCGTACCGATCATCTTCTCCCTGCCCGGCATGGTGCTGGCCACCGTCTTCGTATCGCTGCCGCTCGTGGTCCGGGCGGTTGCCCCGGTCCTCGCCGAGGTGGGGGTCGAGCAGGAACAGGCCGCGTGGACCCTCGGTGCCTCGCCCGGAGTGGCCTTTCGCCGGATCACGCTGCCGGCGATCCGGTGGGCGCTGGCCTACGGCATGGTCTTGGCGCTGGCCCGTTCCCTCGGTGAGTACGGCGCGGTCGCCGTAGTGTCGGGCCGACTGGTCGACCAGACCCAGACGCTGACGCTGTACGTCGAGGAGCGGTACCAGAACTTCGATCAGACCGCCGCCTATGCCGCGTCGTTCGCATTGGCGTTCGTGGCTGTCGTGATCCTGCTTTGCATCAAGCTTCTCCGACCGAAGGACCGTGTCTGATGGCGATCAGCGCCAGAAACATCACCAAGCGCTTCGGGAACTTCGTCGCACTCGATGACGTCTCCGTCGATATCCCGACCGGCGCTTTGACGGCACTATTGGGGCCCAGTGGGGGTGGCAAGTCGACCCTGCTCCGAATCATCGCGGGCCTGGAAACGCCCGACCGCGGCACCGTCGACATCGAAGGCTCGGATGCGACGTCGCTGTCGCCGCAGCGGCGCAATGTCGGATTCGTGTTCCAGCATTACGCCGCCTTCAAGCATCTGACGGTGTTCCGTAACGTCGCCTTTGGCTTGGAGATCCGGAAGACACCGAAGGACGACATCCGGCGCCGCGTCACTGAATTGCTGGAGTTGGTGCACCTCGATTCGATGGCCGAGCGCTTTCCCGCCCAGCTTTCCGGCGGTCAGCGGCAGCGGATGGCGTTAGCCCGGGCGTTGGCCGTGGAGCCGAAAGTTCTGTTGCTGGACGAGCCGTTCGGTGCCTTGGACGCCCAGGTCCGGCAGGAGTTGCGGACCTGGCTACGGCGGTTGCACGACGAGATGCACGTGACGACCGTCTTCGTGACTCACGACCAAGAGGAAGCCATGGAGGTCGCCGACAGCATCGTCGTCCTGGCCAATGGGAAAGTCGAGCAGAGCGGCCAGCCCGATGAGCTGTACGAACGCCCGGCCAACGACTTCGTGATGAGCTTCCTCGGCCCCGTCACCACGGTGGGCGGTGAGTTGGTACGGCCGCACGACCTCGAGGTGCTGAGCGACCCTGCTGCCGACTCCGTACCGGCGACCGTGTTGCGGGTCGTCCGCCTGGGCTTCGAGGTGCGGATCGAGTTGCTCCTGGACGGCGTCGACGCCTGGGTGCAGGTCACTCGGGCTACCGCCGCCCGGCTCGACCTCGCCAGCGGCAGCGTCGTGCACGTCCGTCCGCAACGGGAACGGATCGCCGTCCTGACCGATACCGGATGACCGCGCGGGGGCGGTAGCCGCCAGGAATCGTGGCACTCGCCGTCCGGTGACCTTGGGTGCGGTCGGCATCGCCACTGGACTTGCCGCCGCCGATGGACGACCGGACCTTGCGACGTTGGCCGCCGTGGGTGCAGGTCCGTGGGTACGCCGCCGGCTGGCGATGGCGCAGGCGGCGACGGTCGCCGTCCTCGGCACCGTCCTCGGGGTCGTGGCCGGGTTCGTGCCCGGTACTGCGTCGGTACGTACCCGAACAGTCGGTGGTGAGGGCTCGGAAGCGAGCCGGCACATGGCCGTCGTGATGCCCTGGCAGACCCTCGCCATTGTGGCGGTCGGTGTGCCGCTACTCGCCATTCTGACGACCGGACTTCTCACCCGCTCGCGGTTGCCGCTGGTGAGGCGAATCGGGTGAATCCGACCGCGCAGCGTCGAGCCCCTCGCCGACGGCGAGTGCTGTTCTTGGCCCGGCGGAAATCCGGAACGATTCTGTCGGCGGGGGTCGATAGGCTTGGACGCGACCCGCTACCGCCGGGCGGCGAGCCCGCCACCACGCCACCAGGAGCCCACCACCGTGATCACTCGGATGTCCGAGTTGTTCCTTCGCACCCTGCGGGAGGACCCGGCGGACGCTGAGGTGCCGAGCCACCGGTTGCTGGTCCGGGCCGGCTACATCCGCCGGGTCACCGCAGGCATCTACTCCTGGCTGCCGCTGGGCAAGATGGTGATGGAGAACGTGGCCCGGGTGGTCCGCGAGGAGATGGACCGGATCGGTGGCCAGGAGGTCCTTTTTCCGGCCCTGCTGCCGCGGGAAATCTACGAGGCCAGCGGTCGGTGGGAAGCCTACGGATCTGATCTGTTCCGGCTCAAGGACCGCAAGGGCAGCGACTATCTCCTTGGACCGACGCACGAGGAACTGTTCACCTTGCTGGTGAAGGACCTGTACTCCTCCTACCGCGACTTCCCGGTGATCCTCTACCAGGTCCAGACGAAGTACCGGGACGAGCCACGGCCGCGGTCCGGAGTGATTCGCGGGCGAGAGTTCGTGATGAAGGACTCGTACTCCTTCGACCTGGACAACGCCGGGCTGCAGGCTTCCTACGAATTGCACCGCAAGGCGTATCAGCAGATCTTCACCCGGCTCGGGTTGGATTACCGGATCGTGGCGGCCGACTCCGGGCTGATGGGCGGCAGCGCGAGCGAAGAGTTCCTGGCGCCGGCGGCGATCGGCGAGGACACGTTTGTGCAGTGTTCCTCGTGCGACTATGCCGCCAACGTTGAGGCAGTGACGGTCTCGCCGCCCGAGCCGGACACTCGTGCCCATCCGCCACTGCAGGTGCTGGACACCCCGAATACCCCGACGATTGAGACGCTGGCGGCGCACCTCGCAATCCCGGCGAGCGCCACCCTGAAGAACCTGCTGGTCAAAGTGGACGGCGACCTCGTCGGAGTCGGCGTGCCGGGTGACCGAGACGTCGACCTGGTCAAACTCGAGGCGGCGCTCGCCCCGGCCAAGGTGGAGTTGCTCGAGCAAGCGGATTTCGATGCTCGTCCGGAGTTGGTCGAGGGTTACGTCGGACCGCAGAACCCAGCCGGCACGCTGCGGCCGTTCCGGTTCTACGCCGACCCCCGGGTCGCTCCCGGTACCGCCTGGGTCACCGGAGCCAATGCCCGGGACAACCATGCCCGCAACGTCGTGGCCGGTCGAGACTTCACCGTGGACGGCTACTTGAACGTGGCCACGATGCTGCCCGGCGACCCGTGCCCGCGGTGTGGTGCCGCGCTCTCCATCGACCGGGGCATCGAGATCGGTCACATCTTCCAGTTGGGCCGGAAGTTCACCGACACGTTCAGCCTGGACGCCTCCGGTCCGGACGGCCAGCCGATCCGGATCACCATGGGGTCCTACGGCGTCGGTGTCACCCGGGCGGTCGCTGCGATCGCCGAGCAGACCGCGGATGACAACGGGCTGTGCTGGCCGGCGGAGATCTCTCCGTACCACGTTCACCTGGTCGCCGTGGGCAAGTCGGGGCAGCTGGAGGCTGCCGAGAAGCTGGCCGCGGATGCGGAGGACGCCGGACTGCGGGTGCTGCTCGATGACCGGACCGTGTCGGCTGGTGTGAAGTTCGCCGACGCGGACCTGATCGGCACGCCGACCATCGTCGTGATCGGCAAGGCGCTCGTGGACGGTGAGGTGGAGGTCAAGGACCGTCGCAGCGGGGAACGCCGACGGGTGCGGCTCGACGCAGTAGTGGCGGAGTTGACGACGGCCTTGACTACGCCCGAGAGGCAACCGTGATGTACCGGTGACAACAATGCAGACCCCCGCACAGACGGGCCGCCTCAGCGCGGTGCTCTTCGATTGGGGTGGCACGTTGACCCCGTTCCACAACGTGGACCTGCTCGATCTGTGGCGGGTGGCCGCCGATGTCTTGGCACCGGATCGGTCGGCCGAGTTGGCCGCCGCTCTCGCCCAAGCCGAACGGGCGTGGTGGGACCGTGCCGTTCTCACCGGGCGCAGTGGCACGACGGCGGAGGTCGTTGCCGCCGCGGCCGCAGCGACTGGCATCGACATCGACGCCGCCCTGCACGATGAAGCGCTGACCGCGCACCTCGAAGCGTGGACGGCGCACACGTTGACCGATCCCGAGGCGGCCTCGTTGCTGCAGGCGCTGCGGGAACGCGGGTTGCGTACCGGCTTGCTGTCCAACACCCACTGGCCGCGGGCCTGGCACGAGCGGTGGCTGGAGCGGGACGGGATTCTGGATTTACTCGACGCTCGAGTCTACACCAGCGAGCTGGAGTACGTGAAGCCGCACCCGCCGGCGTTCCGGGCCGCTCTTGAGGCACTCGGTATCGACGATCCTTCGACCGTGGTCTTTGTCGGCGACCGGCCGCACGACGACATTTCCGGGGCCAAGGCGATGGGCATGCGGGCCGTACTCGTGCCGAACAGCGTGGTGCCGGCCTACGACGTGGTGCCCGACGCCACCATCGGGCGGCTGTCCGACCTGTTGGCGGTGGTCGACGGCTGGCTCAGCGACCCGGAAACGCCACCGTGACCGGGGCGGTTCCGGCCCGAAGCCGCCACGATGCTGCGTCGGCGGCGGCGGCCTGGACCGCTCCTGCCCCGAGCGAGCGCAGCGCTCGATCTTCGGTGGCCTCAACCAGCGCCACATAGAGCGCGGCCAGCCGATCCTCGACCAGTGCGGCGAGGCGGAGGGCGTCACCCCGATGGCGGACCGGGAACGGCAGCCGGTACGCGGGCTCCGCGGCAACGGGAACCCCTGAAGCCGCGGAGATCAACCCGGTCAAGGTATCCCGCCGGCTGACGTGACGGGTGATGGCGCTGGTCGCCAGCGACTGCTCGCTACGATCGAGTCGGGCGCCGACCACCCCGTAGGCGTAGATCGCGGCGTGCTCACCGCCGAGCGCGGCGTTCGCCGCGGCGGCGGGCGCGGTCGCCGGCGGCGGCGACTCGGTCACCGCCGAACCGCGCTACGAGCCAGGGCGGGCAGAGCAGCCGCGTGCGCGGCCTCACTCGCCCCGATGCTGACCAGCAAACCTGCCAGTGCCGACTCGGCGGCCAGGCAGTCGTTCGTTCGGTCCCGGGCAGCGGCACGTTCGGTGGCGATCAACGACTGGACAGCCAGGTTCGCACTGCGGGGGACCCGAGGCGGCTGAGCGCCGGTTTCGAGGGACCCAGCGGGCCCGGACCACGCCGGGGTGGGGGACCGTCGGCGGCCGTTAACCACCGCCAGGTGCGCAGCATGGTGCGCGCGCAGCGGTGCCAGCGCCGGACGGAGCGTCGCGTACCGGGCCAGTGTGGCGTCGTACGCGGCGAGCAGCCGACTCTCCGCTGCGCTCACCCGCGTCAGCAGCGCCTCCTCGGAGCTGATGACAGGGCGGGCCCGAGCCGAGTGGCTTCTCCGACAGCCGGCAACCGAACCGACAAGTACGACCGCCGGCAGCTGCAGCAGCTGCCGGCGGGCTATCACGGTGGGGAAAGTCTCCCACACGCAGCCCATCTGTCCCCCCCAGCGGACAGTGACGCGACCTGCGTCTGCCGACCGGCCGCCGAGCAGGTCGCC
>JBDUDX010000139.1:0-9045 GCA_040002735.1 Frankiaceae bacterium
CCCCACACCGGCCCAGCGAGGCCCGCCGCAACCACCAGCCACGCCAAGGAGATCCACGATCTCCTTGGCCACCCCCCTTGCACGGGCCCCAGGCGGGACGGGGTTACGGAGTACGAGCAACCGAGCGGGACGTTGCAGTGATTGATCCCCTTCGGGGGTCAAGCCCGAGGCGCGCCATGCCGAACCTTCTGTCATCACCGGAGCACGGTGCGGATGAGGAGAGTCCCGTGACGACCATCAAGGCGTCTTGCCCAATGTGCGGCGAGGTGGAGCTCACCTCCAGGGACATCTCCCTGATGGTCTGCAATCACGCTCCGCTGTCCTACTACCGCTTCGATTGCCCCACCTGCCGGGACGAGGTCCAGAAGCCGGCCGATGACCACATCATTTCTCTCCTCATGTCCGGCGGCGTGCGGGCGCATGTCTGGGAGATTCCGGCGGAGGCGCTGGAAACCCACGACGGCCCCCCGTTGAGCTACGACGACCTACTGGATTTCGTCCTCCAGCTCACCGCCCGGGACACCCTGTCCGCCGCGGCCAGCCTCACCACCCGCTGACCCCTCTCGCCGGATCGGCGCGACGTATCGTGGCCGGATGCGCTGGATCGTCCTCGATGGTGTTCTGGTCCTGTTGGCCCTGGTCGTACTTGCCGGGCTCGCGGTGACGCTGTGGCGGCGGGCCAACGCCCTCGGCCGGGAGATCAATCGAGTTCGCACCAGGATCGGGCAGGCAACCGCGGGTCTGCAACAAGCAGCTGCGCCGCTGGACCGGCGCTCTTCTCGCGCGTCATGACCAGCCGCGGTTGACCCGGCCGCAGGCGTAGCATTCGGGGACCACCCATTTGAGAGAAGACACGTCATGCCCAATCTCGGCGCCCCTGAGATCGTCATCATCGCGATCGTGGTACTGATCCTCTTCGGGTCGAAGAAGATGCCGGACGCGGCTCGCTCGCTCGGGCGCTCCCTGCGCATCTTCAAATCTGAGACGCGTGGCCTGCACGAAGACGAGAAGAAGGGTGTGGCGGCACCGCAACCGCCGGTAGCCCGACCGGATGACGTATTGATCGACGGCCGGCCGCTGGACGTTCGCCCGACCGACCGTGACCTGCCCAACGGCCGTTAGTCTGCCGCGCTGCCACCCTTGAGACGGCGTAGGCGCGGGTCCCCCTCTGGGCCGCCCGCGATCCCGGCAGAGCCGGGTCGGATGACGCTCGCCGAACATCTGAGCGAATTGCGCAGCCGGCTGATCAAGTCGGCCCTGGCGCTCGCAGTCGGCATGGCGCTCGCCTTCGCGTTCTACCAGCCGGTGTTCGACTTCGTCACCCATCCGTACTGTCAGCTCGAGGCCTCGCACCGGCTCACCGGCGGGCCGCGATGTCTGTTGACCTTCACCGGCATCACCGGTGCGTTCTCCATCCAGCTGCGGGTGGCAATGATCGTCGGGACGATCGTCTCGGCGCCGATCTGGCTGTACCAGTTGTGGGCGTTCGTGACTCCCGGTCTGCACCGCCGAGAGCGGCGCTGGGCGTTGACCTTCGCCGGCATTTCGACGGTCTTGTTCGCCGGCGGTTCGGCGTTCGGTTACTACTCGCTCAACAAAGCGCTGCAGTTCCTGCTGAGTTTCGGGTCCGGGTTGACGCCGGTCATTGCGATCGACCGGTACCTGTCGTTCATCACCAATCTGCTGCTCATTTTCGGCGCGTCCTTCGAGTTTCCGCTCCTGTTAATTCTGCTGAACTTGGCCGGCATCGTGAGCGCCGACCGCCTCCGCACCGCCTGGCGCAGCATCATCTTCGGCATCTTCCTGTTCGCGGCGGTCGCCACGCCCAGCCAGGATCCGTTGACGATGTCGCTGATGGCGTTGCCGATGACCGTGCTGTACGGGGTGGCGCTGATCGCCGCGATCGTGCATGACCGGCGGGTCGCGCGGCGGGATCCGTACGCGCAGCTCGGCGACGACCAGGCGTCACCGCTGCCCGAAGGCGGTTGACGCCACCGGCCGCACGCCGGTCGCGGTCGGCGGATCAGAAGCGCTCTAGCCTGGGGGTATGTTCTCGCCGGCCGAGCGCTTTGCCGCGGCCCGGCATCGACAGCGGGAGCGGACTCGCTACCGCAAGCTGGCGGAGTTCGCCGGCGGTTACGACTTCGGGCTGGATGCGTTCCAGGTCGACGCCTGCCAGGCGCTGGAAGACGGCGAAGGCGTGCTCGTCGCGGCGCCGACCGGAGCCGGTAAGACGGTGGTCGGCGAGTTCGCCGTCCACCTGGCGCTCGCCGAGGGACGCAAGTGCTTCTACACCACACCGATCAAGGCGTTGTCCAACCAGAAGTACGCCGACCTCACCGCCCGCCATGGCGCCCGGAACGTGGGACTGCTCACCGGCGACAACGCGATCAACGGCAACGCGCCGGTCGTGGTGATGACCACCGAAGTACTGCGCAACATGCTGTACGCCCGCAGCCCGGCACTGCGAGACCTCGGATACGTGGTGATGGACGAGGTGCACTACCTCGCCGACCGCTCCCGCGGCGCGGTCTGGGAGGAAGTGATCATCCACCTGCCGGCTGCGGTGCGACTGGTATCGCTGTCCGCCACCGTGTCGAACGCGGAGGAGTTCGCGCAGTGGCTGGTCACCGTCCGGGGGCACACCCGGGTGGTCGTGGAGGAGCGCCGCCCGGTGCCACTCTGGCCGCACGTACTCGCTGGCAGCCGGCTCTTCGACCTGTTCGCCGACTCCGGTACGCAGGACCGGCAACCCGACGGGACCACACCGACCGAACGCCCGCAGCGGGTGAATCCTGAGCTGCTCCGGCTCGCCCAGGAGGAGAGCCGCCTGGCCCGTACCGGCACCGGGCGACCGGGCCAACAGGCGGCGCGGCAGGACAGCCACCGCCCACCGCCCAGTCGAATCCGGGTACCGAGCCGCGCGGAGGTCATAGAGCGCCTCGACCGGGCCGGCCTGCTGCCGGCGATCACGTTCATCTTCAGCCGGGCCGGATGTGAAGCCGCAGTCGGTCAGTGCCTGCGGAGCGGACTGCGCCTCACCACCGCGGCCGAACGGGGCCAGATCAGGACCCACGTCGCTGCCCGCACCGCGGACCTGCCGCCTGAGGACCGAGCCATCCTGGGGTACGGGGAATGGCTCGACGGTCTGGAACGTGGCCTCGCCGCGCACCATGCCGGCATGCTGCCGACGTTCAAGGAAGTTGTCGAGGAGTTGTTCGTCCGGGGGCTCATCAAGGCGGTGTTCGCCACCGAGACGCTTGCCCTGGGCATCAACATGCCGGCCCGCACGGTCGTCCTCGAGCGGTTGGTGAAGTGGAACGGCGACGCACACGTCAACGTCACGCCGGGGGAGTACACCCAGCTCACCGGGCGGGCCGGGCGGCGCGGCATCGACGTCGAGGGTCACGCAGTGGTGCTCTGGACGCCGGGCTTCGACCCGAAGGACGTCGCCGGTCTCGCCTCCATCCGGACGTATCCGCTGCGGTCGAGCTTCCAGCCCTCGTACAACATGGCGGTGAACCTGGTCCAGACCTCCAGTCGGGAGCATGCCCGGACGCTGCTGGAGTCCTCCTTCGCGCAGTTCCAGGCGGACCGGGCGGTGGTGGGCCTGGCTCGGCAGGTGGCCCGTAACGTCGATGCGTTGGCGGGTTACGCCGAGGCGATGACCTGCCACCTCGGGGAGTTCGCCTCCTACGCCGCCTTGCGCCAAGCCTTAAGAGATCGAGAGGCTTACGTGGCCCGGGCCGGCGCCTCGGCGCGGCGGGCGGATGCGGCGGAGTCGTTGGGCCGGCTGCGCCGGGGGGACGTGATCCGGGTGCCGGCCGGGCGCCGATCCGGGTTAGCCGTGGTACTCGATCCGGGCCGAACCGAGGACCCCGGCGACCCGCGCCCCACGGTGCTCACCGTCGATCGCCAGGTCAAGCGGCTCGCCAGCGCGGACTTCCCCACCGTGGTGGCCGCGCTCGGCTCCGTCCGGATACCGAAGACGTTCAACCCGCGATCTCCGCAATCCCGCCGCGACCTGGCCGCCTCGCTGCGCACCATCGAGCTGCCCGAGGGCGAGCGAGGACCCCTTCGGCGGTCCAGCGCCACGGACGATCTGGAGATCGCCCGGGTACGGGCCGCCCTGCGCCGGCATCCCTGTCACGGTTGCGCCGAACGCGAGGACCACGCGCGCTGGTCGGAGCGGTACGCCCGGCTGTCCCGGGACACCGACATCCTGCGCCGCCGGGTGGAGGGCCGGACCAATACCATCGCCCGGACGTTCGACCGGGTCTGTGCCCTGCTCGACTCCCTCGGCTACCTCGCCGGGGAGACGGTACCGCCCGCCGGGCAACTGCTTGCCGGCATCTACGCCGAGTCCGACCTGCTGGTCGCCGAGTGCCTGCGGGCCGGCGTCTTCGACGGGCTCTCCGCGCCGGAACTCGCGGGCTGCGCCTCCGCACTGGTGTACGAAGCCCGCCGCACCGACGATGCGGTTCCGCGGGTGCCCGGCGGTCGGTCGCGGGAAGCACTCGCGGCCATGGCCCGGCTGTGGGGTCAGCTGTCGGAAGCGGAGTCCGCCCACCGGCTGGACTTCCTGCGCGAACCGGACCTCGGGTTCGTCTGGCCGGCGTACCGCTGGGCGGGCGGTGCCGGATTGGACGTCGTACTGACCGAAGCCGACCTCACCGCCGGTGACTTCGTCCGGGCCATCCGCCAGTTGCTGGACTTGCTGGATCAGATCGGCAAAGTCGCCGACGCGCCGGTCGCCGCGGCCGCGCGAGCCGCGGGGGTGGCGCTCCGGCGGGGTGTGGTGGCGTACAGCTCTGTCGGCTGACCGACGACCCGGGCCTCCAGCGCGAGCAGCGTGCGCTTGCGGTCCAGCCCTCCGCCGTACCCGATCAGGGTGCCGCTGGCGCCGATCACGCGATGACACGGCACGATGATGGAGATCGGGTTGCGGCCGTTCGCCAACCCGACCGCCCGGCCCGCTTTCGGATTTCCCAGCGCCGTCGCGATCTGCCCGTAGCTGGCGGTCCGGCCGTACGGGATGGTACGCAACGCCTCCCATACGCGCAGCTGGAAGGCGCTCCCAATCGGTGCCAGCGGCACGTCGAACTCGGTCAGGTCCCCGGCAAAGTACGCCTGCAACTGCGCGATGGTCGCCGGAAACGGCGCAGCCTGCCGACCCCACTGCGGGTGCCGAGCCGGCACGTCAGAATGCGGCGCCAGGTACAGCCCGGTGAGTGCTGTCCCGTCGCTGAGCAGCAGCAACTCGCCGACCGGACTGTCCAGCGTGGTGTGCGCCACGGTGGTCGGTGCCGGTCGGAGTCCGGCCCGGACGCGCTTCGGAAGGTCAGCGTTCACCTCGGGGTTGAGGTCAGCGTCGACGTGCGGAGGCAGGGTCATGACGGGGCTCCGATCAGTTGTCGTGCAGGGCGGCGGTCGGGTGTTTCGGTCGCCGATGCGGTCCACAGCAGGGATACGGCGTAGGACCGCCAAGGGCGCCACCGCTGCGCGCGGTTCCAGGCGGCTGCGGGGTCGCTCGCCGCGCCGAGCCGGTTCAGGGCGTGCCGCACGCCGAGGTCGGTGGAGGGGAAGGCGTCCGGGTCGCCGAGCGCCCGCATCCTGATGTAGCCGGCGGTCCACGCGCCGATGCCGGGCAGTTCGCGCAGTGCGCGCTCGGCTTCGTCGCGGTCCGCGCCCGGGTCGAGCCGCAGATCCCCGTGGGCGAGGGCGGTGGCCAGCCCGCGGACGGCTCGCGCCCGCGCGAGCGGCATACCGAGATCGCCGAGATCGGCGTTGGCGAGTACCTGCGCGCCGGGGAAGAGCGCGCTCAAGGCGGGTGAGCCGTCCGGGATGGGCGCTCCGTACCGGGCCACCAGACGGGCCGCCAGCGTCCGGGCGGCGGCCACCGAGACCTGCTGCCCGAGCACCGCCCGAATCGCGAGTTCATGGCCGTCGACGTGCCCGGGGGATCGCCGGCCGGGGCTAGCCGCTACCAGCGGCGCGAGCAACGCGTCGGATGACAACAGGCTGTCCACGGCCACCGGGTCCGCGTCGAGGTCCAGCAGCCGGCGGCAGCGTTGTACGGCCGGACCTAGGTCCCGCAGGTCCTGCAGGGCCAGCACGCAGCTCAGGTGGCTTCCGGTCGGCGGCCCGGCCGAGATCTCTACCAGGCCGCTTCCGTGCGGCAGCGCGAGCGTCCGTCGGTAGGCACCGTCGGTGCACTCCTCGATGCCGGGCACGGCGCGGGCGGCGAGGAAGCCGAGTAGGCCGGGCCAGTCCAGCGGACGCCGGTACGGCAGCCGCAGCTGCAGCCGCCCGGGGAGGCGCTCCTCGCGGCGGGCGACCCGCCCACGGAGCCCGGTCGGGGTCTGGGCGAAGACCTCGCGCACCGTGTCGTTGAATTGCCGGATGCTGTCGAAGCCGGCCGCGAATGCGACGTCCGACGCCGGCAGCGCGGTCGTTTCCAGCAGCAGCCGAGCGGTCTGCGCCCGCTGCGCCCGGGCGAGGGCAATCGCGCCGGTACCCACTTCGGCGCACAGCTGGCGGTGCAGCTGACGCTCGCTGTAGCCCAACTGCGCGGCAAGTCCGCGGACCCCATCCCGGTCCACCACGCCGTCTGCGATCAGCCGCATCGCCCGACCCACCACGTCCGCCCGGGAATTCCACTCCGGCGAGCCGGGGGTGGCGTCCGGGCGGCAGCGCTTGCAGGCTCGGAAACCGGCTCCTTGCGCGGCCGCTGCGGTCGGGTGGAACACCACGTTCGCCCGCCGAGGGGCGCGCGCCGGGCAGCTGGGCCGGCAGTAGATACCGGTGGTGGTGACCGCGGTGACGAACCAGCCATCGAAGCGCGCGTCCCGACCCTGCACCGCCCGGTAGCACTGCTCGGCGTCCATCACGGCTCCAGCTTGCCCTGGCCCCGGACTGGTCGCTAGCGGAAATCGGACGGCACTATCAGGCCGTCTGGTTCTCCGCCATAGCGGCGAGCAGCCGGTTGAGCGCACTGTCCAGTCCCCACCGGTCGGCGAGCTGCACCAGTCGGGCGGGATCGCGCGGCGCTAGCGGCAGCGTGTCGTCGTACGCCGGCAGTGGCACGTCGAGCGCCACCCGGACCACGGTCGGGGCGACGGCGAGGTAGTCCCGGGCCGCGGTGAGCTTGCCGGCGAAAGGGACCTCCTCCCCGGCGTCGAGCGCGCTGAGCGCGGCCGCCACCGTGCCGTACCGGGAGACCAGAGCCGCGGCGGACTTCTCCCCGATCCCGGGTACGCCCGGCAGGCCGTCGCTCGGGTCGCCACGCAAGGTCGCGAACTCCGCGTAGGACCGCCCCGGAATGCCGTACTTCCCGCTGACGAAAGCCTCGTCGACCAGGTCGCAGCGGCCGACCCCGCGGGCCGCGGTGTACAGGATGCGGACCGCCGGGGCCGCGTCGCGGACCAGCTGGAACAGATCCCGGTCGCCGGTGACGACGTCCACCGGCACGGTCGCCGAGGTGGCGAGCGTGCCGATCACGTCGTCGGCCTCGTACCCTTCGACGCCGATCGTGGCGAGGCCGACCGCGTCCAGCACCTCGGTGATGATCGCCACCTGTGGCACCAGCGGATCCGGCACCGTCTCGCCGCCGGTCGGCGCGATCCGGTGGGTCTTGTACGACGGAATCGCCGCCACTCGCCAAGCCGGCCGCCAGTCGGCGTCCATAGTCGCCACCAGCCGGGTGGGGGAGTGGTCCCGGATCAGCCGGGCGATGAAGTCGATCAGCCCACGAACGGCGTTCACCGGCGTACCGTCCGGCGCCCGGACCGTCTCCGGTACCCCGTAGAAGGCCCGGAAGTACAGCGACGGGGTGTCGAGCAGCAGGAGTCGTTCGGCGGGCATCCGGGCAGTGTGGCACGTCGTACGCTGCAAGCCATGCCAGTCGCCCGCACCATGCCCACCGACGAGGCCACTGCGCTCCTCGGGCTGACTCGCGAACTGACGGCGGAGGAGGTCGCGCCGCACGCCGCCGTGATGGAAGATCGCGGCGAGTTCCCCCGCGAGGTGTTCCGTACCCTCGGCGAGGCTGGACTGCTCGGCTTGCCGTACCCGATCGAGTACGGCGGCGGGGGTCAGCCGTACGAGGTGTACCTGCAGGTGATCGAGGAACTGGCGGCTGCTTGGCTCGCGGTGGGCCTGGGCGTCAGCGTGCACACCCTGGCCTGTTTCCCGCTCGCGGCGTACGGCACGCCCGAGCAGCGGGCGGCCTGGCTGCCGGAGATGCTCGGCGGCCGCCTGCTGGGGGCGTACTGCCTGTCGGAGGCAGACTCCGGCTCGGACGCGGCGGCGCTGCGTACCCGGGCGGTCCGCGACGGTGCGGCGTACCTGGTCACCGGCACCAAGGCGTGGGTGACGCACGGCGGCTCGGCCGACTTCTACAACCTGATGGTGCGTACCTCCGACGACGGTCCGCGGGGGATCAGCACGCTGCTCGTGCCCGCCGAGACGCTGGGGCTCACCCCGCAGCCGCCGGAGCGGAAGATGGGCCTGCGATCCAGTCCCACCGCGGCGATCGCGTTGGATGGCGCCCGGGTGCCGGTGAGTCGCCGGCTCGGCGAAGAGGGCCAGGGCTTCCCCATCGCACTCGCCGCGCTGGAGGGCGGCCGGCTCGGCATCGCCGCGTGTGCGGTCGGAGTGGCCCAGGCGGCGCTCGACGCTGCGGTGAGCTACGCGCGGGAACGCCGTCAGTTCGGCCGCTCCATCGCCGACTTCCAAGGCGTCTCGTTCCTGCTTGCGGACATGGCGACCGGTATCGAGGCGGCCCGAGCGCTCTACCTCGCGGCCGCGGGACGGCGGGACGGCGGCCTGCCGTACGGCCCGCAGGCGGCGATGGCGAAGTTGTTCGCCACCGACCTGGCGATGAAGGTGACCGTCGATGCCGTGCAGGTCCTGGGCGGTTACGGCTACACCACCGACTATCCGGTCGAGCGGTATATGCGCGAGGCGAAGGTACTGCAGATCGTCGAGGGCACCAACCAGGTCCAACGCATGGTGATCGGACGCTGGCTGGCGAAGTCCTGACCC
>JBDUDX010000140.1:0-10208 GCA_040002735.1 Frankiaceae bacterium
CCTGCTCTTCCCTCGCCGCCAGGCACTGGCGCACCGGGCCGGTGCCCTGCTGGACGCCGGCCGGGTACCCGAAGCCGTGGCCGAGATCGAGCGAGCCCTCGCCGTACCCGCCGAGGACGTTCGGTCCCGGGTGGTGGCCCTTCGGGTACTTGCCGCCGTGCGGGCCCGGGTCGGGAACGGGGCCGGCGCCCGGGCGGCCCTGGAGGAGGCGATGACGATCGCTCGGGCGGCCGACCAGCGCACCGAGGTGGAGGCCACCAAGGCGGCGCTGTCGGCGATGTCCGGCCTGACCTGGCTCTCCGGCGAACGTGGTCCCCGGACCAGAACGTGACCCGGCCCGGATAGTCAGCGGGCCCGGTGACTGAGCCGTTCGCGATCGAGAAGGTACACCGAGCGGGCATCGAGGCGGAGCCAGCCACGGCTGGCGAAGTCGGCGAGTGCCTTGTTCACCGTCTCCCGGGAGGCCCCGACCAGCTGGGCCAGTTCCTCCTGGGTGAGGTCGTGCTGCACCCGTATCCCGTCCGGGGTCGGCTGTCCGAACCGCCGGGACAGGTCCAGCAGCGCCTTGGCCACCCGGCCTGGAACGTCGGAGAAAACCAGGTCCGCCATGGCCTCGTTGGTCCGGCGCAGCCGACGGGCCAGTGCGCTGAGTAGTTGCTCGGCCACTTCCGGCTTCGCCCGCAGCCACTCCCGCAGCTCGTCGTGGTCGAGCGAGGCCATCGTCGCCTCGGTGAGGGCGGTCGCGGTCGCGGTACGAGGCCCAGGGTCGAACAGGGAGAGTTCACCGAAGAGCTCGCTGGGGCCGAGCAGCGCGAGGATGTTCTCCCGCCCGTCCACCGAAGACCGAGAGATCTTCACCTTGCCGGCGAGGACGACGAAGAGGCGATCACCCTTCTGACCCTCGGCGAAGATCACGTGGCCACGGCGGACGCTACGCCGGGTCATGGCGGCCCGCAGGTGCGCGGCCGCCTCACTGTCCAGCGCGTTCAGCAAGGGCGCGGCGAGCAGGACCGCATCGAGTGGATCTGACGCAGGTTCGCGCACGCTCATCGCCATCTCCAGGGCTGGATGGACTACCCGCGGAGGCCGCTGCGTTGCGGGCGCAGGGAACCAGACCGACGGCGTCGCCAGTAACGCTCGACGGCAGGAGCGTATCCCTGCTGGGCGAGGTGTTCCAGTTCCTCCGGCTGCGCATGCGGTAAGGCGCGGGCGAGCTGGTCGGTGATCCCTTCGCTTCGGAGTCGTCGCTCCACCTGGTCCATGAGGAGCGGCAGAGCCAGCAGAAGCAGCGGAAAGAGTAGCGTGATCGTGAGCACCATGACCGTGTCTATGATCCCTGTTGCTCCAGCTTCGCGCACCGGTGGGTCTCTTTTCTTTTAGTAGCGGGTGTCGCGGGGATGGACCACGGGGGTCAGCGGAAGGGCACGCACCGCGAGCGTCGGGCGTTCCCGGTACCGCGCGATCAGCTCGGCGGTGGCCGCCGTGATCCGGGCGTGCACGGCCGCCTGATACGCCGCAAGAAGCCGGTCACGTTCGGTCAACGCCGGTTCGGATGCCGCCGGCTCCGAGGAGACGGCCAGCGCGGAATCGGGTAGCGCGGGCAGGCCGTCGGCCGGCACCAGCGCGAGGATCGCATCGCGGCCGGGTACCAGGTTGACGGTGCGCTGCCGCGTCGACCCGGGGGTGCGCTCGCTGACACCGCCACGAACGCGCAGCAGGGCGACGTGCAGGATTCTTCGCGCGTAGGCCACCCGGGTCTCCTGGTCGGCAAGCATCTCCCGATACCGACGCAACTCCTCCAACGCCAGGTGATCGAAGTCTTGGTGGCAGGTCGGCGTAGGGCGTTCGGTCCGGAGATCGGTGTCGTACCGGGCTGTGGTCACGGCCGGAAGTCCGGGCGGATGTGCCACGCTGGAGTCCTTCGGTGCTCGCGGTGTGGGGCCCGGCGCGCGTGGAGCGAGCCATCTATCTGTCTGCGTCGGCATCAACCCGGCTATCTTGAGCACGTTCACCCCGACGGCGGATGCCCGGCGGAGGCGCAACCTTGCTGCCTCGTTCGCGACTAGATTGACTCCGTGCCCGTGTCCGCCGCCGATCCGCCCGGTGAGACACGGCTAGCCCGTACCCGCCGAGTCCGGCGGATCGCCCGCGAGTTGGCCATCGCCCACCCCGACGCGCGCTGCGCGCTGGAGTTCTCCACGCCACTGGAGTTGCTGGTAGCCACCATCCTCTCCGCCCAGTGCACCGATGTCCGGGTCAACGAGGTGACGCCGGCGGTATTCGCGCGTTATCGCACCGCGGCCGACTACGCGGGCGCGGATCGGGCCGAATTGGAGGAATTGATCCGCCCCACCGGTTTCTTCCGGGCGAAGACAGCCAGCCTGATCGGCCTGGGGCAGGCGCTGTGCGAGCGTCACGGTGGGGCCGTACCCGCTCGTCTCGTCGATCTCGTGGCACTTCCCGGCGTCGGCCGAAAGACGGCCAACGTCGTCCTCGGCAACGCGTTCGGCATCCCCGGAATCACTGTGGACACCCACGTCGGCCGGCTTGCCCGCCGGCTCGGATTCACCACGGAGGACGAACCGGTCAAGGTCGAAGCGGCCATCGCTGCGCTGATACCGAAATCGGACTGGACGATGCTCAGCCACCGGCTGATCTTCCACGGCCGGCGGATCTGCTTCGCCCGCCGGCCAGCCTGCGGCGCCTGTCCGGTAGCCGGGCTCTGCCCTTCCTTCGGCATCGGACCCACCGATCCGAACGTGGCCCGGCGGCTGGTGAAGATTGCGCCCGCCGAGCTGCCGGCTGGGTCGCCGGAAGCGTTGCCGGCCGAGTCGCCGGCGGCCGAGGCGGTGACGGCGTGAGGCGGGCTCTGGTCGCGGCCGGGATCCTCGGCCTGCTTGCCGGTTGCACGGCGGGCGCCGATTCGAAGTCCGCCGCGGTTCCTGACCGGCCGGCGGCCGAGCGCAGCGGCAGCCCCGACGACGCTGCCCGCGGAAGTTCCACCGAACGTCTGGTCGCTGCCGCCGGGATGGCCCGATGCCCGCAGGTTCTGCCGGTGTACGGTGCTGCTCCCTCCGGGCTGCCGGGCGTAACGCTGCGCTGCCTCGGCGCTGGCCCCGGCGTGTTGCTGTCCGCACTGCGCGGGCCGGCGGTGGTCAACCTGTGGGCCAGCTGGTGCTCGCCCTGCCGGGAAGAAATGCCTCGGCTGCAGGCGCTGCATACCCGGGCCGGCTCCCGGCTGTTGGTACTCGGTGTGGTCACCGACGACGACCCGAACCGGGCACTGAGCACCGCCGGTGCGCTGGGCGTGCACTATGCCTCGGTGCTCGACGTCGAGGGGGCGGTTCGCCGGTCGTACGGGTACCCCGGGCCGCCGATCACCCTGCTGGTCGATCGGAACGGCACCGTCGTGCGCCGAATACCCGGACCCTTGCCGTCACTTCCCGAGCTGACGGCTGCCGTGTCCCGCTACCTCTCGGTGCGCGTGTGATCTCCGAACCGTTGTCGGCCGGTGACCTGACCGAGGTGCCGCAGTGGCTGCGACCGCTCGCCGCCGCGGCGCGCTCGGTTGCGCCGGAGGCGCTGTCCCGCTTCCTGCCCCCGGATCAGGGCGGCCGCGAATCAGCGGTCCTGATGCTTTTCGGGGAGGGCCCCGCCGGCCCGGACGTACTGCTGATCGAACGCAGCTCGGACCTGCGCAGCCACGCCGGGCAGCCGGCCTTTCCCGGCGGCGCCGTCGACCCGGACGACGACGGTCCGGTGGCCGCAGCGCTGCGGGAGGCGGTGGAGGAGACCGGACTGGATCCGGCCGGGGTGCAGGTGCTGGCCACATTGCCGGCGCTGTGGCTGCCTCCCAGCGGTTTCGTGGTGTACCCAGTGCTGGCCTGGTGGGCAATGCCCTCGGCGGTGAGTGCCGTCGACTCCCGCGAGGTCGCGGCGGTGGCCCGGGTGCCGCTGCGCGATCTCACCGATCCAGCCAACCGGTTCCGGGTCCGCCACCCCAGCGGCTGGTACGGTCCGGCGTTCAAAGTCGGCGACTTGATGGTGTGGGGCTTCACCGCCGGCCTGCTGGATCGGCTGCTCGGCCTCGGCGGCCTGGACCAGGCCTGGGATACCAGCCGGGAACGGGAACTGCCCGCGGAAGCGCTGCGGCTGGCGGGGAACACCTTCCCCCGCTGACCCGGGCCGGGCGCCTACGCTCGATTCATGCCCGGGGACCTGCTCGACGTCATTCTGCTGGTGGCGTGCGGGTTGTTCGCGATCTCCGGCTACCGGCAGGGCTTCCTGATCGGCGCATTGTCTTTCGCCGGACTGCTGGGCGGCGGCGCCTTCGCGGCCCGGCTGGCACCCTCGGTCGCCCGGAACTGGTTTCCCGGCAGCAACGTGGTCGTGGTGGGCCTGCTGGCGGTCTTCTTCGGCGCCACCGTCGGGCACGCGCTCGCAGCCAGCCTCGGTGCGTTGCTCCGGCGACGGGTCACGTGGCGGCCGGCGCGCACGGCCGACGCGGTGGCTGGGGCCGCCATCAGCGTCTGCTCGGTGCTGCTGGTGGCCTGGCTGCTCGGCAGCGCGGTGGCGCACTCCTCGCTGCGAACGGTGGCCGAGCAGGCTCGTGGATCGCAGGTACTGCGCACGGTGGACGACGTCATGCCGGACTCGGCCCGGGTCTGGTTCTCCGCGTTCCGGCGAATGCTGGACAACTACGGCTTCCCGCAGGTCTTCGGCGCCCTCGGTGCCGAGCGCATCTCGCCGGTGGGCCCGCCGGATCCGGCCATACTGTCCAATCCGGCGTTACGAGCTGCCCGCCGAGACGTCGTCAAGATCCTCGGCTTGGCCTCCTCGTGTGGCCGTTCGCTGGAAGGCAGCGGCTTTGTCTACGCCCCCGAACGGGTCCTCACCAACGCCCATGTCGTGGCCGGCGTCAGCGCGCCGACGGTCCAGGTGGAGGGCCGGCGGCGGCTGGCGGCCCGGGTAGTGAGCTACGACTCCGGTCGCGACGTCGCGGTGCTCTTTGTGCCGGGCCTCGACGTGCGACCGCTGTCGTTCGCTCCCGGGGCGGCCCGGGGGGCGAGCGCGGTGGTGGCCGGTTACCCGCAGGACGGCCCCTTCCACGCCGTGCCGGCCCGGATCCGCAGCCGGATACGGGCCCGTGGACCGGACATCTACCAGTCTCGACAGGTGACCCGGGAGATCTACTCGTTGCGGGTCACCGTACGCCCGGGCAATTCCGGTGGGCCGCTGTTGGCGCCCTCCGGAAAGGTGTACGGGGTGGTCTTCGCGGCGGCGTTGAACAGTTCGGATACCGGATATGCGCTCACCGCCGCCGAGATCGCCCCGGTCGCGCGGGCCGGCGCGGTCGCCAGGAAATCGGTGAGTACCGCCGGCTGCGACTGACAGAGTGGATGTGTATCGGCGGAGCTCGGGGCAATTAGGGAGTAACACGTGGCGGGCAGTTCACCTGTCAAGAAGTCGAGTGGGGCCTACCGCCGAGCGCGCTCCGCGGCCGCGCGCGATGCGCAGCGGCGCTCGGAACGTCGGCGCCGTCGGCTCCTCGTTCTCGGCGGCGCGGTGGTCGCCGTAGCGATCGTGACGGTGCTGGTGGTGGTCACGGTGGCGACCCGGCCGAAGAAGGCGCCCTCGTTTGCGGTACCGAAAAACCCGGTCGCTGCCATCACCGCGGCCGGGCTCCCGGTCCTCACCACTGAGGGTGAGGTGTTGCACATCCACGCTCACCTTGACGTCTTCGTGGACGGGCGCAGAGTGGCCGTACCGAAAGATCTCGGCATTGCCGGCTCGACCGGCATCTCGCCGCTGCACACCCACGAGAACGACGCCATCATCCACGTCGAGTCACCGGTGAAGAAGGACTTCACCCTCGGTCAGTTCTTCCGGCAGTGGCAGGTTCCGCTCTCCGCCCGGTGCCTGGGGGGGGAATGTAACGGCGTGGCGGTCTATGTCAACGGCAAGCAGGTTCCCGGCGACCCGGCGGCGATCGTCTTGCGGGAGCACCAGCAGATCAGTGTCGTGGCCGGCAAAAAGCCATCGAAGATCCCGTCGAGCTACCCGTTCCCCGCCGGCCTGTGACGGAGCAGGAAGCGTAGGTCCGTCGCCGTGATCCCGGTACTGCCGTCCGCCTCCAGCCGGGCCGCCAGGGAGCGGGCCTGATCCACCAGTGGCGCCAACGCCAGGTCGTACGGTGGCACGTCCTGCGGTCGGGCAGCGTAGGCAGCTACCCGTTCGCTGCCTCGGCGGAGCAGGGCGGCGGCGCCGGTCGCGTTGCCGCGTTGAGCGTGGGTCAGCCCCACCGCGACCTGCGCCAGCCCGCGCCACAACTCCCGCTGCTCGGCCGGCGCCTCCTTCCACACCCCCTCCAGCACCTCGTGCGCGGGAAACGGACGACCGGCGGCGATCAGCCGTTCGGCCTCGGCGAGTGCCGCCGCCGGCGGTAACGCCGGCCCGTCCGGGGTAGGCGGCGCCCCGGCGACGCCGCGGGGGAGCGGCCGGCCGGCCGGGTCCCTCAGCCGCGCGTTGCGGGGGCGCCCGGCGTGGTCCCGATCCCGGGAGATGCGCCGGGCGCCGCCGATCCACTCCAGCAGCAACCGGTTGACCCGCTCCGGCGCCTCCTCGTGGGGGAAGTGCCCGACGCCGGCCAGCAACCGCCAGTCGTAGGCGGCCCGGACGTACCGTCCGCTGCCGGTGGCGGTGGACGCCAGCATGCACGGGTCCAGCGCGCCGTGCAGTTGCAGTGTCGGTGCCGAGATGCCCCGGCCCAGCACATGCGCGGCCCGGAGGCCGTCGGGTCGGGGGAGAGAGCGGAAGAACCAGCGGTAGCACTCCAGCGCCGAGTGGGCGACACCCGGGATGCACATCGCCTCCCGGTAGTGCCGAGCCGTCTGGGGGTCCGGCCAGTCTGCTGCGGACCAGTCAGCGAGCAGCCGCCCGACGTTCGCCGCCTGATTCCGGGTCAGCCACTGCTCCGGTATTCGGGGGAGCTGGAACCGGAGCCCATAGCCGGTGGCCCGCAGCTGGGCCCGATCATGCAGCATTGCTGAGCGTAGGCGGCGCGGATGCGGCATGGAGATCACCGCGAGCCGGGACACCAGTTCGGGTGCCACGGTGGCGAGGGTCCAACCGAGCAACCCACCCCAGCCGTGCCCGATGATCACTGCCTGCCGCTCGCCGAGCGCGCGCACCATGCCCGCAACATCCTGCGCGAGAGTCAGAACGTCGTATCCCCGAGGCGGTTTGTCGCTCGCCCCGTACCCGCGCAGGTCCGGCGCCACCACGCGGTAACCGGCGTCGCCGAGCGCGAGCAGTTGGGAGCGCCAGGCCCACCAGAACTCCGGAAAGCCGTGCAGGAGCAGTACCAGCGGCCCACTGCCGTACTCGGCGGCGTGGAAGCGTGCCCCGTTCGCCGAGATGTCCCGGTGGGTCCACGGCCCGTCGAGCAGTACGACCGACTCCTGCTCCACCATGCCCAAAGGGTAAGGGACCCCTGGCGGGGGGCTTGGCGGCGAAGTTCTCGGGCGGTCAGTGCGCCGGGCGGACTCCGTCACCCGTGGCCGGGGCCACCGTCGGGTTCTTCGCCCAGGCGATGTCGTCCTTCACGGTTTGGATCGTCCGCTTCGGCGGACTGACCTTCTTCATACTCTTGATTCCGCCGAGCGCCAGCCCACCGGCGAGCAGGAGATACAGCACCCCGACGATCAGGAAGCCGACGCCCAGCGGCAGGCCGAGGCCGTGGAACGCAAACGCCAGGGCGATGGAGAGGAACAGCCCGGCGAGCAGCGCCAGGAAACCGGCTCCGCCCAGGAAACCGGCGCCGAGACCGGCCCGCTTGGCGTCGACCTTCAACTCGGTCTTGGCCAGCTCGATCTCATCATGGATCAGCAGCGATAGGTCACGGCTCACGCCGGCGAACAACTGACCGACGGTCTGGTCTTCCACGGGCTTGCCGCCCACGACGGTACTGGGCACGTACTCCTCCTCAGACGGGTGTTTCTCGCACTTACCCGGCGCCCCGCGCCGGTACCCAGCATGGTGCACGGCTCGGCACACTGATCACATGGGTCTGCTGTTGGCGTTCGCCGCCACGTTGATGGTCGCGGTGCTCGTCAGCGCGCTCGCCCAGCGCTCGGTCCTGTCCACCGCGGTGCTCTGCCGACTTCTGACGAACTTCACCTGGGCCGCCGGGCGCTACCAACCGCTCAACGCGTTCGCGATCGGGTTGCTCATACTCGGCCTCTGGGAGGTCACCCACGCCAACGCCTTTCTCGCGGCGTTCGCCGCCGGGAGCACGGTGGCCTCGATCAGCCCGCCGGCCTGGGAGTCGTTCCAGGGGTTCGGTGAACTCCTCACCGAGTTGCTCAAGCTGGCTGCACTGCTCGTCTTCGGGGCGCTGGTGACGCCGGAACTACTGGGCGGGACTCCGGCCGGCGGATACCTGCTCGCCGTGCTGCTCCTGGTACTGGTCCGACCGCTGGCTCTGGTCGTGAGCCTGTTCGGCACCCGGATGGATCGTAAGGAGTGGGCCGTGGCGGCGTGGTTCGGCCCCAAGGGTTTCGCCTCGGTGACCTACGGGCTGCTCGTCCTGCAGTCGGATGCGCATCGGGCCCAGCAGATGTTCGACATCGTGGCGGTGGCCACCGCGATCTCCATCCTGGCGCACTCCACGACCGACCTGCCGATCGCCAAACTGTTCATCTCCGACCAGGACGATCGGGACCGCGCTGCGCCGGCCACCTAACCTCCGAACATGGTTTCTGATTCCCGCCGGCCGCCGATGCCCCATCCGCTGCAACCCCTGGCCGACCTGCCTGAAGTGGCGCTGGCGGCCGAGTCGGCTCGCGCGGCGGTCGACCGACTGCTTCGCCACCGCATCCTGCGTCGACGGTCGGGTGAACTGATCGCGGAATCGGCGCTGCGCGGCGCCCGGGCGTCCGCCGCACTGGACGGCGTGAACTGGCCGCTCGAAGCGGTCCGCAACGTCGCCAGCCCCCCTCCCGACGCCGACGCCGCGTTGGTGCACGGCGCGTTGCGCATATCGGCCGAGTTGGGTGCGCTCGCGGCGGTGTGGCGCCGCGCCCCCCTGCAGGCCCTCGCCCGGTTGCATGTCTTGGCGGCCGCCGACCTGCTGCCGGCACCGGACCTGGGCCGACCCGCCGTTGGCGGCCCCCGGCTGGCCGCGCTCGCGGACCTGGTGAGTCGTCCGCCGGGCGTCCCGGCGGTCGTCGAGGCCGCGGTGGTACACGGTGAGTTGTTGGCTCTGGCGCCGTTTCCGGTGGGCGGCGGGCTGGTGGCCCGGGCCGCCCAGCGGCTGGTACTGATCACTCGAGGACTCGACCCCAAGTCGATGGTCGCCGTCGAGGTCGGGCACGTCGCGGCCGGCGAACGTTACCTCGCCACGGCAGTGGCGTACCGGGACGGTTCGCCGTCGGCGGTGGCGGATTGGCTCGTGCACTGTGCCGAAGCCGTCGAGGCGGGGGCGGTGGACGGACTGGCGTTCTGCGAGGCGCAAAGTCGGGCGTCCTGAGAAGGCGGAAGCGAACACATACGGGCGGCGCCCCGCTGAGCAGGACGCCGCGCGCGTAACTCGGATGGCGGGTGATCAAGCGTGCCTGTTCGCCGGTGGCTCGCGAACGAGTTCCGCCGGCGGTGCCTCTCGCGGCTGGTCGCGCGTGGGTGCCCGCCTCCGGGTGCGGATCCCGACGCCTCGCGGCGGTGCGATCCGTGCTTCTTTCTTACGCTCTCTGCCGCGCGATAGGAAGGTAAAAGGCAAAAAAACTTCGCCAGGCGTTTGCTGCGGGCAGTATCTGGAAGAATACTGAAGTACGGCGATCACCCCCCCGATCGCCGTAGAGGTCCGGCTCCACCCCCCCGGAGCCGGACGCCGGACGACCCCCGCCTACCCCCGTGGCGGGGGTCGTCTGTTCTCTACGCTCAGGTTGTCCACAGCCTTCGTCGGTCCTAGTCGGGCCGCTGTCCACACTGCCTTCATGGGACCTTCTGGACATCCCCCATTCGGCCGAAAGTGGCTTCTCATCGACGTCAATTCCGACGTTGCCGAGAGGAAGCCCGCCGCCCATGCCGTCCGCCGCCGCTCCGTCCGCCGCCGCTCCGTTCCCCGCGTCTCCGTCCACCGTGCCGCCCGCCGTCGTGCCGCCCGCCTCCGTGCCGCCCGCCTCCGTGCCGCCCGCCTCCGTGCCGCCCGC
>JBDUDX010000141.1:0-40811 GCA_040002735.1 Frankiaceae bacterium
CCCCGGACCAGCGGCGCCATCGACGGATGGCGCTTCAGCTCCGCGAGCAGCGTCTCCGGACGGACCCGGGCCTTGGCCAGCCCGGTCACGGTCACCACGATCCCGACCGCCACGGTGTCCCGGTTGGTGTAGAAGAAGCCACCGCCCGGAATGCCCTGCGTACAGCCGACGATCTCGATGTCGAGGCCCTCGTCGCCGGACAGCCGGCAGCGCTCGTCGATCACGCCGCGCGGCAGCCGAAGCACCTCCTTCACTCCGACGGTGAAGTTGGCCGGATCGAAATTGTCATACAGGCCGGCGGACTTCGCGAGGAACGAGTTCACCCCGTCGCAGGCCAGCACCACGCCGGCGCGAAGGTCCCCGTCGGGGCGATCGGTACGCACCCCGCAGATCCGCCCGTCGGCATCGCGGAGCAACTCGGTGGCCGTGGTGGAGCAGATCAGCGTGGCGCCGGCAGCCACCGCCTTCTCGGCGAGCCAGGCGTCGAAGTCCGCCCGGTGGGTGGTCATGCCGTTGTAGGGCGCGTTGATCCAGCGGTCGCTGCGGTAGTCGATGGTGAGGCTCTGCGTCGACGTCATCAGCATGGTGGCCCGCCGCGACACCCAACGCTGGTAGGGCACATCGGTCCACCAGTCGGGCACCAAGCTGTCCAGTACCCGGCCGTAGACCACACCGCCGTACATGTTCTTGGCACCCGGGAAGATGCCGCGCTCGATCAGCGCCACCGACCGCCCGGCGCGGGCGAGGGTCAAGGCTGCGGCCGAGCCGGCCGGCCCGGCACCCACCACTACCGCGTCGAATTCGGGCGTACGGATATCAGGCACTGCGTCGCTCCTCCAGAGATCCTTCGGCACCCAGGCGTCGGGCGAGTTCGGCGAGCAGTGGGCCGGCATCAGTGACCAAGGCCAGGTCGGCCATCGCCATCATGGGGCAGCTGGGGTCGGTGTTCACCGCGAGGACGGTGTCCGGACTGCCCAATCCGCTAACGTGCTGCACCGCCCCGGAGATACCGAAGGCCAGGTACAGGTCGGGGTTGACGATCGCGCCGGTGGTTCCGATCTGCCGTTCGAAAGGCAGCCAGCCCGCGTCGGTGACCACGCGGGTACCTCCGACAGAGGCCTCCAACGCCGCCGCCACCCGGGCGAGCACGTCCAGGTCCGCCGGATTGCGAAGGCCGGCGCCGGCCCCGACGATGCGGCGCGCCTCCGCCAGATCCATCGTCGCCGGGTCGGGCGGCAGCACAGCCAGCAGCTCGGGGTCCCGGACCGTCGTGGAGCCGGACACTTCCAGCGGCTCCGGCGGGGTGAGGTCGATCACCGGGTGCGGATCGATGCCTCGGGTGCCAGGTAGCAGGGTGGCGACTACGGGTCCGAGTACTGCCACCTCGTCGGTGACCAGGCCACCTTGACGAGCCAGCAGCACCCGGGGTGGGGCTACCGCGACCGCGCTCGCGAGCAGCGGGCGGTCCAATTCCGCGGCCAGCCGGGGAGCGAAGTCCCGGCCGTCCGGTGAGGCGGGGAGCAGGATGAAGTCCTCGTCCGCCAACTCCGGCGCGATCAGCACCGCCCAGCGGCCGGGTGCGTACCCGTCGGCCTCCAGGTACCGGACGCGGCCGGCGACCCCGGCCAGCGTGGCAGCGGCGGCGAGACAACCGCTGCCCACGAGGACCACATTTCCACCGGCTTCGCCGACGGTCTCCTCGGCGCCCGCGGGCAGTACCCCGTCCCGGACGCAGATCACAGCGATCATTGCAATTCCGGGATCACGGCGATACCTCGATCACAGCGACACTCCGATTCGGTGGCCGTCCACGACCGCGGCGTGCGCCCGTCGTGGCGCGATGCAGTCACCGGCCCGGTACAGCTCGTACCTGCCGCCCCGAGCCTTCAGCTCCCGATACAGCGCATCGTCGGGCTGCTGCGGCCCGGCGACCACGACGGCGTCCGCATCGACGTGCCGCATGGTGCCGGTCGGGTGGTGAAGGACGGACAGGCCGCGGTGCTCCACTCCCATCACCACGCTGTCCGTGGTCTGGGTGATCTTCTTGGCGGTGGCCCGTACCCACCAGTGCTCCATGTCGAGGGTGACCCCGAGGTCCTGGCCGACGACCATGCCGGGGGTGAGCACCTCGACGGTGCAGCCGCGGTCGGCGAGCAACTCGGCGACCGAGGTGGCCTGGTGGAAGCCGGTCTCGTCGAGGACCACCACCCGCCCCGATGGCTGAGCCTCCCCGGTGAGTACATCGCGCACGTCGCACACCAGGGGCGTACCGGGGTCCGGCTCGGCCGGTGCCCAGAAGGGTCGGGCCGGCCGGGCGCCGGTCGCCACCACGGCAACGTCCGGGTCCATCTCGACGATCTCATCGGCGGAGCACTCGCGCTCGTAGCAGATCTCCACGCCGTACCGGGCGCACTCGGTGAGCTGGTTGCGGACCATGTCGCCGAACTCCGCCCGGCTCGGCACCAGGGCGGCGAGCCGCACCTGACCCCCGGCAGCGGCCGACCGCTCGTAGACCTGCACCCGGTGGCCACGCCGGGCGGCGTCGATCGCGGCCTGCAAGCCGGCGGGTCCGGCGCCGATCACGACGACCCGCTGCCCCGCGGGCAGTCGCGGGTCCGGCAGCGGCTGCGCCTCCCGACCGGTCCGCGGATTCTCGATACAGCCGAGCCACCGGTTGAGTCCCATCCGCCCGACGCATTCCTGGTTGCATGACAGGCAGAGCCGGATCTCCTCCGTCGTACCGGCCCGCGCCTTCGCGGCGAAGTCCGGATCGGCGATCTGCCCGCGCACCACGCCGACGAGGTCGCAATGCCCTTCGGCGAGTGCCCGATCGGCCTGCAGCGGGTCCTTGAACCGGCCGACCCCGATCACCGGCAGGCTCACCGCCTGCCGGATCGCCGAGGAGATGAACAGCGCGTACCCCGGCGGCACGGCCATCGAGGCCTCGATCATGAACAGGCTGGCCGTGGCCACGCCGATCGAGGTGTTGATGTAGTCGACCTGTCCGCTTGCCTGCACCATCCGGGCCAGCTCGACCGCGTCGTCGATGGTGGTGCCGCCTTCGGCGAGCTCGTCGCCGCACAGGCGCACGCCGAGCGCCATGTGCCTTCCGATCGCTTCCCGGACCGCGGCGATGACCTCCAGCAGCAGCCGAGCCCGGTCGGGAAGGGAACCGCCGTAGGAGTCGGTGCGCTTGTTGGTGGTGAGGGAGAGGAAGGCCCGCACGATTGAGGAGTGCGAGCACTGCAACTCGATACCGTCGAAGCCGCCCTGGCGGCAGTGCCCGGCCACCAGCGCATAGCCCGCGACCACCTCGGCGATCTCCCGGGTCGTCAGCCCCTTGGCCACCTCGCGGAACAGCGGGTCGGCGACCGGGGAGGCGGACCAGACCGGCATCCGGGAGAACATGCCCGACGCCTGCCCGCCGTTGTGGTTGATCTGGGCCAGGATCGGCGTCCCGTGCCGGTGCACCGCCTCGGTGATCCGTCGGTAGCCGGGGATGACATCGGCGTGGAAGCCGTGAATGAGTTTCTCGTACGGCCAGTCCGAGGGGTGGGTGGAGTGTTCCTCGGTGATGATCAGCCCGGTACCGCCCTTGGCCCGGGCTTCGTAGTAGGCCACGTGCTGCTCACTGGGCAACCCGTTCTCGGCGAAGTTGGTGAGGTGCGCGGCGAACACGATCCGGTTCCGGGCGGTGATCGGCCCGATCTCCAGCGGGGTGAACAGTTGCCGGTACCGGCTGCCCCCGCTCATCGGCCGGCTCCGCTCAGCATGGTCGCCGGAGTGGACGGCACCGTACCGCCCCGGCGACCCGTTGAGGTGCCGACGGCGCGGGGCCGTGGCATGGGTCGGGCATCCAACTCCATCACGACGGCGCGGGCCTCCAGCAGCGCCTCGTATCCGGTCCGCGGGGCCACCTCGTCACCGGCTCGCAGGGTGTCCTCGTCCAAGGCGCGCCAGAGCACCTCGTTCGGCAACCGGAACCCGGCGTCTACGACCAGCCCCGCCGGCAGTTGCCGCTGCTCTCCGGTGAGCCGGTTGTGCAGGGTGACAGTTTCCGGATCGACGCGATCCAGGACGCAGTGCTTCGCCAGGGTGACCCCGGCCGCTTGCAGCCGGCTGTTTGCCGGGGCCAGGTCGCCGCTGCGGGACAGTTCGTTGCCGGCCACCGGGTCAGGGGTGACCAGCGCCACGGTGCGACCGAGGGCGACCAGGGCCTCGGCAATGCTGATCCCGACCGGCCCACCGGCGGGATCCCAGATCACCGCCGGTCCCGGCGGTAGGGACTCGACAGAGTCCGAGCCGATGGCCACGAGTACTGCCGCCGCGGACCGTACGCCGGCTTCGGCGCCTTCGGTGACGGCATAGGTTCGAGCCCCGTCCAGCGACCCGGTGGTGAGGATGACGTCGGCGCCGCTGGCCCGCAGCGCGTCCGCGTCGACCGACGTGTTGAGTTCCACCGATACCCCCACGGCACGGCACTCCGCAGCCAGCCAGTCGACCAGTAGCGCGAGCCGTTCGCGGCCGGCTCCGGCCGCGGCGACTCGGAACTGCCCGCCGAGCCGGTCACTGCGCTCAAGCAGTCGTACGTCATGACCTCGCATCCGGGCCACCCGAGCGGCCTCCAGCCCGGCCGGCCCGCCGCCGACCACCACGACCTTGCGGTGGACGGGAGGAATACTCATCACCGTGGGCTGATCCCACTCGTGGCCGCTGCGGGGATCGACCACGCAGGAGACGATCGGGTTGCGCGGGTCGCGGACGATGCAGGCTTGGTTGCACAGGATGCATGGCCGGACCCGGCCGCCCTCACCGCTCGCCACCTTGCGCGGCAGGTTGGCATCCGCCATCAGCGCGCGGGTCATCTCCACCAGGTCCGCCGTGCCGTCGGCGAGCAGGGCGTTGGCATCCGTGACGTCGACGATCGAGCCTTGGGCCACCACCGCCACGTCGTTCCGGCCGGCGTCGAGAAGTGCGGATCGGATCGAGGCGGCGAGCGCCCCGTTGAAGGTGGGTGGGGTGTGGCCATCCGGGCGGGTGGCCGAGACGGCCATCGCCGAGCCGCGGACGACCGTGAGGTAATCCACGAACTCGGCCAGCTCGGCCGCCAGGGCGCTAGCCAGCTCCGGCGTGATACCCGCCCAGGGCGCCAACTCGTCGCAGGACAGCCGCAGGCCGAGGATGCGGTCGGGCACAGCGGCGCGCACCGCGGCGAGTACCTGGCGGGCAAAGCGCGACCGATCGCCGTAGCCGTCCTGGCGCAGGTTGGTCAACCCGGAGAGGTATTGGCGGATCAAGCTGTGCTGCCCGGCGTTGATTTCGACGCCATCCAGGCCACATGCTCGGGCCTGTGCTGCCGCGGCCGCGAAGCCGTCGACGACCGCGGTGATGTCTTCCGGTTCCATCTCCTTCGGAACCTCTCGGCTGGCGACGTCCGGCACGCAGGACGGCGCCCACAGCTCCCGTTGGCTGTACGCCGTCGACCCCTGACTCCCGGCGTGGGACAGTCCGGCCACCACCACGGCACCCTCGGCGTGGCATGCCTCACCGACGGCCCGCCAGCCGGGCTGGCACTCCGCCGCCAGCGGGGCCCGCTCGTACGGCCAGTCGTACGGGTGGACCGAGGCGTTCTCGGTCACCACCAGGGCCGCGCCACCCCGGGCGCGACGGGCGTAGTAGGCAACGTGACGTCGCGACATCGCCCGGCGGTAGGCCAGGTTCGTCTCGTGCGGGCCGAAGACGATGCGGTTGCGCACCGTTCGGCCGGCCAGCTCGTACGGCTGAAGTAAGGCGGAGGTGGGCACCACGACCTACCGCACGCCGGCGAGCGGGCTGGTGTCGCAGGCGCGGTCCGGGCGCCGGCGGGACAGGGTCAGCGCGACCGGCCGACGCCGGGAGTGGTCGCCGTCGGGGCGGGGGGCCGTACCGGCCGGTACCGCCGCCAGCGCCGGCTCTCCGAAACCGCGGACACATTCCGGGTCGGGACCGTCCAACGGCAGGCCGGTGAAGAACTTCGCCGCCATGCACCCGCCCTGGCAGGCGTCGTACGCGCTGCACGAGGTGCACGCCCCACCGGCGGTCTCATTGCGCAACCGGGAGAACAGCGGGGCGGAGCGCCACACTTGGGGGAATCCGCCGGCGGACCGCACGTTGCCCGCCTTGAAGGCGTCCGCGATGGTGAACGGGCAGGCGTAGACGTCACCGACCGGGTCGATCAGGCAGACCACCCGGCCGGCGCCGCAGAGGTTCAGCCCGGGGAGTGCTTCGCCCAGCGCGGAGAGGTGGAAGAACGAGTCGCCGGTGAGCACCGTGTCGCCGTGGTCGACCAGCCAGCGGTGCAGCCCCCGCTGCTGGTCCGCGGTGGGATGCAGCTCGTTCCACACATCGGCCCCACGCCCGGAGGGCCGCAGCCGGGTCAGCCGAAGCTGGGCACCGTAGCGGTCGGCGAGCGCGGCGAACGCGTCGAGCTGCCCAACGTTCTGCCGGGTGACCACCACGCTGATCTTGAAGGCGCCGAACCCGGCGGCGGCGAGGTGCTCCATCGCGGTGATGGCCATCGCGAACGACCCTTCGCCGCGGACGGCGTCGTTGACCGACGCGTCCGCCCCGTCCACGGAGATCTGCACATCGACGTAGTCGGTGGCGGCCAACCGCTGCGCCGCCGCCCGATTGATGCGTACGCCGTTGGTGGAGAACTTGACGCCGACCCGGTTTCCGACCGAGTAGTCCAGCAACTCCCAGAAGTCGTGGCGTACGGTCGGTTAGCCGCCGCCCACGTTGATGTAGAAGACCTGCATCGCGGCCAACTCGTCCAGCACGCGCTTGCACTCGGCGGTGCTCAACTCAGCCGGGTCGCGGCGACCGGACGCCGACAGGCAGTGGATGCAGGACAGGTTGCAGGCGTAGGTCAGTTCCCACGTGAGGCAGATCGGCGCATCCAGACCGCTCCGGGCGTGGCTCGCCAACTGCCCGGCAGGGGCGCCAGTACTACGGCTCTCAGGTGGCATCGAGCACACCCCGGTCCACGAGACTTGCCAGGGCGCTCTCGATCGCCGGACGACGATCCGCCGACACGCCGGCCGCGGCCATGGCCTGGCTGGCATTACGTCGTCCGTGCGGCCCCTCCGGTTTGGCGAGTTCGCCGATGACCGCAACCAGGTCGGCTGCCGCCAGGTAGGTGAGTCTGCGCTGGCCGAAGTGGTAAGCAAGCGCTCCGAACGGTTCGGGTCGCAGGGTCACCGCGGAGCTGATCCGGTAATACCGGTTGGCATCGAATGTCATGACGTGAGGAGTACCGGGCCGATTAGTAAACGCCGCAGAGGCCGTCGATTGAGACCTCTTCTATCAGCGAGCTTTCCATCTCACCACCTTCGCAATCACCGTCGGGATCGTCGGTGGCGACCTCGGCGGTGGGTACGGCGTTCGCGGAGCGAGTCATGGCATCTCCGTCCGGAGCTGGTACGTCGGGGGGTGAGCCGACCGTAACCGGCTCAGCGCAACCCAGCGACTGGCGAAGCGGCCGGACCAAACCCCTACGAAGGGATAGGGCCGCGCTGGGCCCAAGATGAGTTGCGGAGGCTGGATAGACAGTTTCCGAGCCGAGGTCTTTCCGCGCTCCGCCGAGGCCGCTAACGTCCGCCGCACCAACGCGAATCTCGGCGAGCGATGTTCTTGAGCGTTCGTGAGCAACGCGCCGCCGGTACCGCGTGTTTCCGATCCCTAGGAGGACCGTCATGCAAGTCGAGGAATTGCTCAAGCCGTTCCCCATCAAGGAGTTCCACCCGATGAATCGGGGCTTGCTGGGTCCGGGCGCGCACGAGATCATCGGGCCGGAAGCGATCAAGCTCGGCTTCCGCAAGCCACTGGTGATGACGACCGGCTTGCGCGGCTCGGAGACTGTGCACAAGATCGTGGAGTCACTGAAATACCACGGCCTTGAGGTTGCGGTCTTCGACAAGGTGGAGTCCAACCCCAAGGACTACAACGTGATGGACGCGGTCGCGCTGTATCAGGAGGAGAAGTGCGACAGCATGATCTCCATCGGCGGCGGCTCGGCGCACGACGCTTGTAAGGGCGCGCGCATCTCCATCGCGCATGACGGCAGAAGCGTGAACGAATACGAAGGATTCAACAAGTCCGAGAACCCCAAGAACCCGCCGCACATCGCCGTGTCCACCACCGCCGGTACCGGTTCTGAGACCTCCTGGGCCTACGTCATCACCGACACAACTACCGACCCGGACAACCCGCACAAGTACGTGGCGTTCGACGACGCAGCGGTCTGCACCCTGGCGATCGACGACCCGGTGCTGTACTACGACGTACCGAAGGACTACACCGCGCAGTGCGGCTTCGATGTGCTCGCCCACGCCTCCGAGCCGTATGTCTCCCGGCTCAACTTCTTGCCGTCGTTGGGCAACGGCCTCTATGCCATTCGGCTGACGCAGCAGCATCTGCGGGCGGCCACCTGGAATCCGCTGGACCTTGCCGGCCGGGAAGGCATGATGTACGCCCAGTACATCGCCACCCAGGCGTTCAACTCGGGCGGGCTCGGCGTCATTCACTCGATCTCGCACGCGGTGTCTGCCTTCTACGACACCCATCACGGCTTGAACAATGCGATCGCCTTGCCCCGGGTATGGGCCTACAACATGCCGGCGGCCTACGAGCGGTACGCCGACATTGCCGAAGCGATGGGCGTAGACACCCACGGCATGACGAAGCCGCAGGCCGCCGACGCCGCTCTGAAGGCCGCCGTTCGCCTGCTCCGTGATGTCGAGGTCGTCGAGCGCTTCGTCGACATCAAGCCGGACAGCTACGTGAAGAACAGGCTCGGTCAGGGTCCGACCAAGTACTACGAGCAGGCCAAGGTGATCAAGGGCGACCAGGAAGACGTAGACCGGATCAGCCAGCACGTGCTGGGTGACGCCTGCACTCCGGGCAACGCCAAGGAAGTGACCTTCGAGACGATCCGCCCGGTTGTGGAGCACTGCATGAACGGATCGCTGGACGACTTCCTGTAGGTCGCCCGACTTTCTTGCTGACAAGGGTTCGCTCCCAAGGAGGGAAGCGCTGGTGGCCGACGCCGATCCGCAGTTCGCCGATGTCGAGGCCGTGATGGAGAGCTATCGCGCCTGCGGTTACATCCCGGATCGGCGGATCGCCACCAGCGTTTTCCTGCTGACCCGGCTGGAGAAGCCGCTGCTGCTGGAGGGTCCGGCCGGGGTCGGCAAGACGGAGCTGGCGAAGACCCTCGCCGAAGTGACCGGTCGACCGCTGCTGCGCTTGCAGTGTTACGAGGGGCAGGACGACACCAAGGCGCTGTACGAATGGGATTACGGCAAGCAGTTGCTGTATACCCAGATCCTGCGGGACAAGATGAGCGAGCTGCTGGCCGATACCCGCGATCTCGAAGAAGCCGTGGATCGCATCACCGAGTCGCAGAGCATCTTCTTCTCCGAACGGTTCCTGGCGCCGCGTCCGCTGCTGGAGGCCATACGCGCTCCGGAGCCCATCGTCTTGCTGATCGACGAGGTGGACCGGGCGGATGAAGCGCTGGAAGCGGTGCTGCTGGAAATCCTCGGCGACTTCCAAGTCTCGGTGCCCGAGATCGGCACCTTCCGCACCGACCACCGGCCTTACGTGGTACTCACCTCCAACAACACCCGCGACTTATCGTCCGCGCTCAAGCGGCGCTGCCTGCATCTGGCCTTGGAGTATCCCGACGCCGAGCGGGAGCTGGCCATCGTGGCGTCCAAGAACACCGGACTGCCGGCCGAGCTGACCCGGGTACTGGTGAACCTGGTCCGGAGTCTGCGGGAGCTTGACCTACGTAAGCCGCCGAGTATCTCCGAGACCATCGACTGGGCCCGCACGCTCGCCGTCCTGGGGGCGAACGAGCTGCGGGCCGACCTGTTGGCCGACACCTTGTCGGTGGTTCTGAAGTACGAACGGGACGTCAGTCGAGCCACCGTCGTGCTGCCCGCGTTGTTGGAGCAGGCCGGTGTCGGGACGGCAGCGGCGGCCGGGAGCGACTCGCATCCGCATCCGCACCCGCACCCCCATCCGAACGGAACCGCGGAGTGACGGGCCGCCCGGCTCGCCAAGAACTCGCCGGGGCGTTTCACCCGCGGCTATTACGGCACCCCGGAACTCCCCACCCGTACCTAGCGGCGTGCGGGGGAAGGAAGGAAGGCGCCCCCGATGGAGCAAGCCCTGGTCCACTTCAGCCGTGTGCTGCGCGCCGCCGGCGTACGGGTCTCCACCGGGGAGGCGGTCGACGCGTTGCGGGCGGCCGCGGCGGTGGAGTTGCAGGACCGCGACACCGTCAAGATCGCGCTGGGCGTCACGCTGGTGAAGGACTCGCGGGACTGGCCGTTGTACTCCGATCTCTACGATCGGTTCTTCCGGTTGGAACCTCCGGTCGACGCCAGCGTGGCGCACGACCACGCCCACGGCCATGACAACCTGCGGGACGAGCTCGTCGCCGAGCGCGTCACGCTGTCCCGGGAGCCGGCTGCCGCCCCGCAGATCGGCCACGATCACGCCAAACCGGCCGACATCCGGGACTACTTCGACGAGCGTGATCTGGCCTCGTCGTACAACCTGCACCAGGACGCTTCAAAGATTGACATGACCTCGCTCACCGAGCACATCGTGCTGGCCGAGGATCAGCGCCGGCGCAGCAGCCCCGACGCCCAGCGGGTGCAACTCGAAACCGACCGGCTGCATGGCGCGGAGTCGGTGGGGGAGTTGTCCGCCACGTCCGGTACCCGGGTCGATGTCGACCTCAGCATCGCCGGTCAGGCGCTGGCGGTGGACTCCGCTCGCGACCTCGACCCGGACGCGGCCGACGAGGCGCTGCGCCGGCGGGTGGACGGGATGCTGGCCGATCTGCCGGAGTTGCTGCGGGACCATCTCGCCCGGCTGGCGGCGCAGAATCGGTCGCTGGAGCAGCCCACCGCCGACACCTCACCGGCGTATCTGGAGCGGGTGTCGGAGCGGGATCGGATCCGGATGGAGGAGGGCACCCGCCGGCTCGCCCGGCAGTTGCACGGTGCCCTCACCTCGCGGACCTATCCGGCCCGAAGGGGCCGGGTTTCGGTGGGGAAGACCATGCGCCGGAACCTCCGCCACGACGGAGTGCCGTTCCGCCCGGTGACCGTAGCCCGCAAGGAGGACCGCCCGCGGCTGGTCGTGCTCGCCGATGTGAGTCTTTCGGTACGCAACTCGGCTCGCTTCACCCTGCACCTGGTGCACGGGTTGCAACGACTGTTTCCGCGGGTCCGGACGTTTGTCTTCGTCGACGATCTGGTGGAAGTCACCGAACTTTTCACCGAACATCCCTTGGAGGCGGCCCTCGGGCTGATCTTCGGCGGCGGTGAACTCCTCGACGTGGACGGCAACTCCGATTACGGCTCCGCCTTCGGCGAATTCGTCGACACCCACCTGGCGGCGGTCACGCACCGGACGTCTGTCGTGGTGCTCGGCGACGGCCGGAGCAACGGAGCCGACCCCGGATACGAAGCCTTCGAGAGCATCGCCCGGCGGGCCCGCCGGGTCGTCTGGTTGACCCCGGAACCGCGTTATTCGTGGACGCTGGGCCGCTGCGACCTTCCGGGTTATGCCGAGATGTGCCAAGCCGTGCATGTGGTCCGGGACGCGAACGGACTGGACGCCGCGACGCTGGACATGACGGCGGCACTGAGCCGGCCGGCCTGATCCGCCGTCTGATGGCCACCGGCAGGGACTCCGCGCTCGTCGAAACGCCGCACTTCCGGGTGCTCGGCGGCTGCGTGGAGCCCCGCTATCGGCTCCACCTGGACAACGATCTGGGCGATGCGATCGTGGCCGAACTGGCTCCGCTGGGTCTCATCCCGGACCTCGATGCCTTTGAGCGGCTGTTCGTCCGCACGGTGGAAGGCAGCGCACCGACCCCCGGCTTGGCCTGGAGTTCCTTCTATCGCAACACCCTGACGCGACTGCGGGAACCGCAGGACCCGAACCGGTCCGCCGGGTCGGTGGCCACCTTCGCCCGGATCTACGCCGAGGCGGCTGGACAAGTTCTCGGATCCAGTGTCCTGGACATCGGGTGCTGCTTCGGCTTCCTGCCCATCCTGCTCGCCGAGCAGCGACCGGACGCCCTGGTGATCGGCAGTGACCTCTCCGGGGCATCGGTCGCCTTGGCCGGACACGTCGGGGCCGGCCTCCGCAGCGGCGCGCGCTTCCTCGCCGCGGATGCCGCGCGGCTACCTTTTCCGGATCGGGCGGTGGACACCATCACCGTGCTGCACCTGCTGGAACATCTGCCGCCGGCCATGGGTAGTCGGGTTCTGGCCGAGGCGTTGCGGGTGGCCGACCGGCGGGTCGTCATTGCTGTACCGCTGGAGGACGAGCCGCAGGCGGCGTACGGCCATGTGCGGACCTTCACCGTGGCCGCCCTGCGGAAGTTGGGCGCCGCTTCCGGCTGGCGGAGCACCGCGTGGATGTATGACGGCGGCTGGCTCCGGTTGGACCGGCCGAACTGAGAACGGGCGGCGTATTCCGCCGCCCGTTCTCAGGAACAGTCGTTAGAAGAATCCGACGGCGTCGGGGCTGTAGCTGACCAGTAGGTTCTTGGTTTGGCTGTAGTGGTCGAGCATCATCTGGTGGTTCTCGCGGCCGATACCGGATTGTTTGTATCCGCCGAAGGCGGCGTGTGCCGGATAGGCGTGGTAGTTGTTGACCCAGACGCGGCCGGCTTGGATGCCGCGGCCGGTGCGGTAGGCGCGGTTCATGTCGCGGGTCCACACGCCGGCGCCGAGGCCGTACAGGGTGTCGTTGGCGATCTTCAGGGCGTCGGCTTCGTCCTGGAAGCTGGTGACGGAGACGACGGGGCCGAAGATTTCTTCTTGGAAGACGCGCATGGAGTTGTCGCCTTCGAAGATGGTGGGTTGGACGTAGTAGCCGTCGGTGAGGTCACCGCCAAGGTCGACGCGTTCCCCGCCGGTGAGGATCTTCGCGCCTTCCTGCTTACCGATGTCGATGTAGGAGAGGATCTTCTCCAGCTGGTCGTTGGAGGCTTGGGCGCCGATCATGGTGTCCGTGTCGAGCGGGTTGCCCTGCTTCACCGCCTGGGTGCGGGCGACGAACTCCGGCATGATCGTGTCGTAGATGGAGCGCTGGACCAGCGCGCGGGACGGACAGGTGCAGACTTCGCCCTGGTTGAGGGCGAACATGGTGAACCCTTCCAGCACCTTGTCGTAGAAGGCGTCCTTGGCTGAGGCGACGTCGTCGAAGAACACGTTGGGGCTCTTCCCACCGAGTTCGAGGGTGACCGGGATGAGGTTCTCACTGGCGTACTGCATGATCAGCCGGCCGGTGGTGGTTTCGCCAGTGAACGCCACTTTGCGGATCCGCGGGCTGGAGGCGAGGGGTTTCCCGGCTTCCACGCCGAACCCGTTGACCACGTTCAGCACCCCGGGGGGAAGCAGGTCACCGATCAGCCCCATCAGGACCAGGATCGACGCGGGAGTCTGCTCCGCCGGCTTGAGCACGACCGCGTTTCCGGCGGCGAGGGCGGGGGCGAGTTTCCAGGTGGCCATCAGGATCGGGAAGTTCCACGGGATGATCTGTGCGACCACCCCGAGCGGCTCGTGGAAGTGGTAGGCGATGGTGTTCTCATCGACCTCGGAGATCCCGCCCTCCCGGGCCCGCAGCGCACCGGCGAAATACCGGAAGTGATCGATCGCCAGCGGAATATCGGCGGCGAAGGTTTCCCGGACCGGTTTCCCGTTGTCCCAGGACTCCGCGACCGCGAGGAGCTCCAGATTCGCCTCCATCCGGTCCGCGATCTTCCACAGCACGTTCGACCGTTCGGCGACCGACGCCCGTCCCCACGCCGGTGCCGCTCCCTCCGCCGCGTCCAACGCCGCCTCAATATCCGCCGACGTCCCCCGCGCGATCTCGGTGAACGGCCGCCCCGTCACCGGGCTGAGGTTCTCGAAGTACTGACCTTTCGCCGGCGGCACAAACTCCCCACCGATCCAGTGGTCATAACGCGACTCGAAGGTCACCAAACTGCCCGGGGAACCCGGCGCTGCATAGACCGTCATCACAAACCCCTTCTCCGCGAATGCTTACCGCGGACCATAAAGCGCTACGGTTCCCGGCGGTAGAGCTGACGGCGAATACTGAACGCTTGGCTGTACGGAGGCTCTGGCTGCGCCTGTCCGTTCGGAGGGGGCGACTGCTCCGAGCGACTACAACAGCTCCAGTCGACTGGCCTGGAACACCAGCTCCGCCCGCCGCCGCACGGACACCTTACTCATCAGGTTGTGCACGTGGGACTTGACCGTGGTCTCGCTGATGTAGAGCCGCGACCCGATTTCACGGTTGGACAGTCCTTGGGCGACCAGGGTCAAGACCTCGTGTTCCCGGGCCGTGAGGTTCACCCCGGCCGGTGCGTCGGAGGTACGGGCGAGGGAACGGACCACCACGGCTGCGGTGTGGCTGTCGAAGGCGCTCTCGCCCCGGCTGACCGCGCGGATGCTGTGCAGCAGTTGCACCGCGTCGACGTCTTTGAGTACGTAGCCCTTCGCTCCGTTGCGAATGGCGTCCCGGACGAGTCGGTCGGTGAGGAAGGTGGTGACCACCAGCACGCCGACCTGTGGGAAGCGTGCGGTGATGGTCTCACACAGCGCCAACCCGGCCTCTTCGTTGTTGTCACCGAGCCGCAGGTCGAGCAGCACGATGTCCGGGGTGCTCTCCTCGATCGCGGCCAGCGCTTCCGCCGGAGTGCCCGCCTCGGCGACCACCCGTACCGTCGGTTCGCGGTCGAGCATGGACCGCAACCCGTGCCGGACGATGGCGTGATCGTCCACGATGAGCAGTCGGGTCGGCGAGGCGGGCGCCGGATCCGGCGGACGCGCCGTCATTCTGGCGCAATCACATCATCGACCGGAACCCGCATGGACAGCCGCACGCCGCCGCCCGGTCCGGCGGAGACCGTGAGCGTGCCGCCGAGCTCATGGATCCGGCCGTGCACGAAGGACAGGCCGCGGTGGTATCCGCTGCGGGAACGCAGCGCTTCGCGCAGGTGCCGGTGCAGCTCTTCCGGCGTGCCATTGCCGTTGTCGGTCACGGTGATGGTCACCGCCTCGGGGCTGTACACGACGCGGACCACGGCCGTGGTGGCACTGGAGTGCAACGCCACATTGAACAACGCCTCCCGGGCGACGATGAGCAGGGTTCGTTCCACCGGCAGCGGTAGCCGCGGCGCGGACCCGACCCGGTGTACCGAAACGGCGGGCCCGTCGACGGACATCTGGCTGGCAATGGCGCGGATCGATGGGACGAGGCCGCCGAAGCAGGTCGTCGACGGCGGAGAGTTCGAAGATGGCATTTCGGATCGTCTCCACGGTGCCGCGGGCCAGCTCCTGGGCCTCACCGAGCCGGGATTGCAGCCGCTCGTCCTCGGCCACTCCGCGGCACCACTCCAGCGACATGCCGATCGCCAGCACCCGCTGCGCAACGCTGTCATGAAGCTCGCGGGCCAACCGTTCCCGCTCCGCCTCGACGACCTCCTTCTCCCGCGCCCGGGCGAGCGCGGACCGAGCTTGGCGCAGCGCCCGGTTGGTGCCGGCCAACCGTTGCGCGTGCGCGCTGACGTCCTCGTACGCGGCGCTTGCCACGGCGCGCAGCCGCTCCCGTTCGGCGAGCAGGTGGCTGGCTTGCACGGCGGCGACGACCTGATGAGCCAGCGTCACCATCAACGCGGCGTCGGTGTCATCCGTACCGCGCCGGCGGGGAAGTCCCACCGCAAGCCATCCCCAGCCCGCCTCGGCCCAGTGCAGCGGCGCGCAGTAGCGCTCGATCTCACTGCCGTCCTTCGGTCGGTGCCAGTCGGCCGGCGGCGGCTCCGGGGTGAGCGGGAGGACCGTCACCGGTATCTCATCCGCGGGCAGCACGCCGTCCTCGGTGGCCATCAGGACGTACTGCTGGTGCGGGAAGGCCGTGTAATCGGCGACCAGCGCGGCCCACTGCGCCCCCATCGTCTCCAGCACCGCCGGCAGGAACCCCTCGACGAGCGAGGCGGGGCCGGCCTCCAGCGCCGTCAGCGCCTTGGAGACCGAGGCCAGCGCCAGGATGCTGCGGTCCAGGCTGGCCGAGGTGCGCCGGTACTGCTTATAGAAGGACAGCTTGGAGCTGCGGAGGCCGGTGAGGAGGGCGAGCACGTCCAGGTCGGGCGACTCTTCGGCCGCCACGTCAGTACGCTGCCTCAAGCAAGGAGAGCACGTCGGAGCGAGTCACCGCCCGGGGGTTGGTGATCATGCAGGCGTCGCGCATCGCCATCGCTGCGTAACCGGGCAAATCCTCGATCTTCACATCGAGATCGCGAAGGCGTTGCGGCACCCCGAAGTACGTCGACAGGGTCGTCACCGTAGCGGCGATACTCTCCGCGACGTCGGTCGGTGACATCCGAGTGCCCTCCGCGCCCAGGGCGCTCGCGATCGGCCGGAACTTGTCCGGGAAGTCCTCGGCGTTGAATCGCACGACGTGGGGAAGCAGCAGCGCGTTCAGCAGACCGTGCGGTAGGTCCAGCGCGCCGCCGAGTTGGTGAGAGATCGCGTGCGTCGCCCCCAGGATCGCGTTGGTGAACGCGATGCCGGCGGACATGCTGGCGCAGGCCATGCCGGTGCGGGCGGCGGTGTCGTGCGGGTATTCCACACTGCGGGGAAGGTGACGCTGCGCGAGGGTGATGGCTCGCAGGGCATGCCCGCCGGTGAGGAAGTTCGCACATCGGGAGACGAACGCCTCGATGCCGTGGGTGAGCGCATCGAGGCCGGTGGTCGAAGCCAGCCAGTCCGGCATGGTGGCCAGCGTCCGGGGGTCGGTGATGGAGATGTCCGGTACCAGGGCCCGGCCGAGCAGCGTGACCTTCACCCGCCGGGCTACGTCACTGATGATGGCGAACTGGGAAAGGTCCGATCCGGTGCCCGCGGTGGTCGGTGCGGCCACCAGCGGGGGCATCGGCTCGGTGACCTTGTCGATGCCCTCGTAGTCCAGGATGTGACCGCCGTTGGAGACCACCACGGCGACCCCCTTCGCGGCGTCGATGCAGCTGCCGCCGCCGACCGCCACGATGACGTCGCACTCGTGCTCGCGGTAGAGGTCAGCGCCCGCCGCAACTTCGTAATCCCGCGGGTTGGGCGTGATCCCGGTCCACAGCGTGTACTCCAGACCAACGTCGGTGAGATGTCCGGCTGCCTCCGCCGACCAACCGGCCTCCCAGACCCCCGGGTCGGTGACCAGCATCGGCCGCTGGGCCCCCAACCGGAGGGCGGCATGGCCGATCTCGCGCAGGGCTCCGTTGCCGAAGAGGATCTCCGGTACCAGGAACTTCGCGACGTCGCCGAACACGCTCGCCGATTCCGGCTCGGAGACGGCTGCCCGATCGCTGGCCGCATCCCACAGCAAGGCCCGTGCCGGGCGGATCTCGGTCTTTGCCATAGAAACTCCCGTGTTGCCCACAGGCTAGAGAGCGGGTCGCGTACCCTCCAGAGGACTTACGCCCTGTCTGGGTCACGCCTGAACGGGCACCTCATAGATCTCATCGGTGGGGTGGCCAGCCCGCTCGTGAATCCGGCGGACCGCCTCCCGAGAAGGCGCTTCGGACAGACAGAACACGGTGCCGGTCTCCGGACTGGCCCAGGCGTGCTTGAAATCCACACCCTCCTCGGCCTGAATGGCGAGATCGGCCCGGTGGGCTTCCGCCAGGGCCTCGTCGGTGATGCCCTCCATTCCCTTGTGCACATCCATGAACTGGGGCACTACTCGCTCCTCCTTGAGCTGCGTGGAAGGCCAGCGAGATCGGCCTGGAATCCCGCCGGAATCCGGATGGAACTTGCCTGGAATAGAGGCAAGCTATCGTCCCGACGACAGTGGCACACCGGCCCGTTTGGGTGGTACCGGCACCCCACCTTTCTGGGGTTTCGGAGGTCAAGGGGGAGCCGCAGGTGCCGACAATGGAGGGGTGACCTTGCCGTTCTGCGAGCATTGCGGGCACCCCTCCGACCTCCATGGAGATCGAGCGGTGTGCGCCTGCATCGGGGTTACCTCGGGTTACGGCCCGGGAGCTACCTACCGGGTCCTGCCGTGTTCCTGCCCGGGGTACGGCGCTTCGCGGACCGGTTGAGGGATCGCCGCCGGCGCGGCTGAGCCGCACGCGACGCCGTACCGTCGCTGCTGTGCCTGAGGCTTTCTACCGCCCCCTGTCTCCCGGCCGATTCGAGGCCACGGAGCACACGGCCGGGCCGTGGGATCCCGCCCACCAGCACGGCGGGCCGCCGGCCGCGCTGCTGGCCCGGGCCATCGAGGCGGTGCGACCTCGCCCGGAACATTGGATCGCCCGGATCGCGGTGGACATCTTGGGACCGGTTCCGCTCGGCGAGCTCGATGTGGCGGCGCACCTGGTCCGTCCCGGCCGCAGCGTGGAGTTGCTGGAAGCCGAGTTGACCTCGCACGGCCGACCCGCGATGCGGGCCACTGCCTGGCGGGTACGCATTGCCCCCTCCGACGTCCCCTCCGCACCTCCCCCCGGCCCGCCGAACCGGTTACCCGAAGCCTCGGACCGCGGCGGGCTCAGCCTGCCACCGCAGTGGCGGTCCGGATACCTGGAGGCGATCGAATGGCGACTGGTCCACGGGGACCTGCTGCGGCCGGGTCCGAGTGCGGCCTGGACCCGGATGCGTGTCCCGCTCGTCGAAGGAGAGCCGGTGTCACCGGTGCAACGGACGCTGGTGGTCGCCGACTCCGGCAGCGGGTTGGGCAACGTGCTGGATATCGGTTCCTGGCTGTTCATCAACCCGGACCTCACCGTGCACTTCACCCGGCCGGCGCGCGGCGAGTGGATCTACCTGGATGCGGTCACGGCGATCGCCCCCCACACCGTCGGCCTGGCCCGCTCGACCCTGTCCGACGTCGAGGGCGTGGTGGGGTACGGGTCCCAGTCCCTCTTCGTCGCGCACCGCTGAATCGAGCCTCATCGCCCCTTCGCGGCGCGCTTCTGCGCGGACTTGTGCGCCCGCACCCGCTCGATCGACTCCGCATCGACCACATCGGCGACGGATTGGAACTGGCCCTCGGCGGTGTAGGGCGCCGCGGCCTTCGCCCAGCCCGGCGGCCGGACACCCACCTGCTTGCCGAGCAGGGCAGCGAAGATCTTCGCCTTCTGGGCGCCGAAGCCCGGCAGTGCCACCAGCCTGCGCTGCAGCTCCGCGCCGTCGGCAGCGTCCTCCCAGACCGCCTCGGCCCGCCCGCCGTAGGACTCGACCAGATGCCGGCAGAGCGCCTGGATCCGGGTGGCCATCGAGGCCGGAAAACGGTGGATGGCCGGTGGTCGGGCGGCCAGTTCGGTGAACTCCTCGGCATCTCGGTCGGCGATGTCCGCTGCCTCCAGTCGGCCACCGAGCCGTTCCGCCAGCACGTACGGGCCGAGGAAGGCGCGCTCCATCGGGATCTGCTGATCCAGCAGCATAGCGATCAACAGAGCCAGCGGGTTCGCGTTGAGCAGCGCGTCTGCCTCGGGGTGCTGGGCGAGGGAGAGCGTCGGACCGGGGGACGGAGGCATTCCGGAAGCCTAGATCGACGCGTCAGGATGGCTCTCAGGACGCCGGGGGAGTCGGCCCGGCCAGCCAGAGCACGCCCAACGGCGGCAGGGTGATCGTCGCGGACGCCGGTCGGGCGTGCCAGGGTTGGGCGACCGCATCCACGCCGCCGTAGTTGCCCACGCCGCTACCGGCGTAGATCTCGGCGTCGGTGTTGAGCACCTCCGCCCAACGCCCTGCGCTGGGCAGGCCGAGCTGGTAACGCTCGTGCGGTATGCCGGCGAAGTTCGCCACGCAGGCCAGCGCGGAGCCGTCGGGCGCGAACCGCAGGAACGAGAACACGTTGTCGCCGGCGTCGTTCGCGTCGATCCAGGAGAAACCGGCCGGGTCGGAGTCCTGCGACCACAGTGCGGCGTGGTCCTTGTACACCCGGTTGAGGTCGCGGACCATCTGGTGCAGGCCCGCGTGGTCGGAATGATCCAGCAGCCACCAGTCCAGCGAACGGGACTCCGCCCACTCTGCCTCCTGACCAAACTCGCACCCCATGAACAGCAGCTGCTTGCCGGGGTGCGCCCACATGTAGCCCAGCAGCGCCCGGACGTTGGCCAGTTGCTGCCAACGGTCCCCGGGCATCTTGCGCAGCAGCGACCCCTTGCCGTGCACCACCTCGTCATGGGAGATCGGCAGCACGAAGTTCTCGGTGTAGGCGTACATCATCGAAAACGTCATCTGGTGATGGTGGTACTGCCGGTAGATCGGCGCGGTGGCCGCGTAACCGAGCGTGTCGTGCATCCAGCCCATGTTCCATTTGAAGCCGAAACCGAGCCCCCCGAGATAGGTCGGGCGGGACACCCCGGGCCAGGAGGTGGACTCCTCCGCGATGGTGATCGCGCCGGGCACCCGCCGGTAGACGGTCGCGTTCATCTCCTGCAGGAACTCCACGGCCTCCAGGTTCTCCCGCCCGCCGTACTTGTTCGGCGTCCACTGGCCTTCGGAGCGGGAGTAGTCCAGGTAGAGCATCGAGGCCACCGCGTCGACCCGCAGGCCGTCGATATGAAACTCCTCCAGCCAGAACAGCGCGTTCGCGACCAGGAAGTTACGGACCTCGGTACGGCCGAAGTTGAACACGTACGTGCCCCAGTCCGGCTGCTCGCCACGGCTCGGGTCGGGGTGCTCGTACAGCGGCGTGCCGTCGAAGCGGCCGAGCGCCCAGGCGTCCTTCGGGAAGTGTGCCGGTACCCAGTCCACGAGCACGCCGATGCCGGCCTGGTGCAGCCGGTCGACCAGGTAGCGGAAGTCGTCCGGCGAGCCGAAGCGGGAGGTCGGGGCGAAGTACGCCGACACCTGGTACCCCCAGGACCCACCGAACGGATGCTCGGCCGGTGGCAGCAGTTCCACGTGGGTGAAGCCAAGCTCGGAGACGTACTCCACGAGCTCCTCGGCAAGCTGTCGGTAGGACAAGCCCGGCCGCCAGGAGCCGAGATGGACCTCGTAGGCGGCCATCGGCGAGCGCAGCGCATCGGTCTGCCGCCGGCGCTCCAGCCAGGCGGTGTCACCCCAGTCGTGCCGGGGGGTGAAGACCACCGACGCGGTGCGCGGCGGGTGCTCGGTGGCGAAGGCGAACGGATCTGCCTTCTGCCGCCAGGTCCCGTCCCGGCCGAGGATCTCGTACTTGTACTTGGTGCCGTCCCCGATGTGCGGGATGAACAGCTCCCAGACCCCGGTGGTGCCCATCGACCGCATCTGGGAGCTGCGCCCGTCCCAGCCGTTGAGGTCACCGACCACCCGGACGGCCTGGGCGTTGGGCGCCCACACCGCGAAGGAGGTACCGCTCACCGGGCCGATCAGCGTCTGATAGCTGCGGACATGCGAACCGAGTACGTCCCAGAGCCGCTCATGTCGGCCCTCGGAGATCAGATGCAGATCGATGTCGCCGAGTGTCGGCAGGTAGCGGTACGGATCGTCGACCGGTTGAGTGTCCTCGCCGTAGCGCACGTCGAGGCGGTAATCGGGCACAGTGCTTCCGGGCCAGTTTCCCACCCAGATGCCGCCCCGTTCGTGCTCCAGCGGGATGCGGGTGTCGCCGGCCACCACGGTGACGGCGTCGGCACGGTGCCGCAGGGTACGGATGGTTACCACATCTCCGTGCGGATGCGCGCCGAGAATGCTGTGCGGCTGGGAGTGCGCACCCGCGCTGAGCATGCTCAGGTCGGCGTCGGACACCGGGAAGTACTTGGGCGGCTCCGCCGGCGGCGGCAAAGCCACCGCGCCGGCCGGTGCGGACACCGGCGGCTTAGCCGGCTTCTTCCGGGTCATCGGGCCACCAGCCGTTCAATAGAGTTCAGCGGGATGGCTTGCCAGGCCGGTCGGTGGCGGGCTTCGTACACCACTTCGTATACCGCCTTGTCCAATTCGTAGGCCCGCAGCAACGGCGCACAGTCCCGCGGGTCGGGACCGGCGGCCTCCGCGTAGCCGTCGCAGAAGGCGTCCCGGTTGCGCTGTGCCCACTCGGTCGCGCGGAATTCCAGTGTGGCATTGCGGGGTCGGTCCGCGAGCAGGAAGCGGGCCGCGTAGTCGAACGAGCGCAGCATGCCGGCCACATCGCGCAACGGACTGTCCGGCCGCCGGCGCTCGGCGAGTGATTTCACCGGCTCGCCTTCGAAATCGAGCAGGATCCAGCCGTTGTCCACCCGCAGCGCCTGGCCGAGGTGGAAGTCGCCGTGGATCCGCTGCAGGGTCAGCGGTTCCGGCAGGTCTTCCACGGCGAGAAAGGCGGCGCTCAACCGGTCCTGGTACGGCCGCAGGTCCGGGACGACCTCGACGGCCTCCTGCAGCCTGGAGATCATCGCCTCGCCGAGGGAGCGCAGGTAGGTGTCCTCGGCGCGCTGGGCGCCGAGCGCCCGGGCCAGATCGGCGTGCACCTCGGCGGTCGCGACGCCCAGGCGCGCCGACTCGCCGGCGAAGTCGCCACCCACCTCGTCCGCGTGCAGGTCGGCCTCGGCGTAGAGGTCCCGCACGCTGGTGGTCGCCAGCGTCCACGCCTCGGTAGCTGAGGTGAAGAACGGCTGCAGCAGGCCGAGCGTCGCCGTCTCGCCTTCCACCGAGCCCTCGATCCACCCCAGCGGCGGCGCGACGTGAGCCGACCCGGCCAGGGCCAGCGCCCGGCTGATCTCCAGATCCGGGTTGATTCCCGGGGCGACCCGGCGAAACAGCTTGAGGATGTAGGTATCTCCGTAGATCACCGAGCTGTTGGACTGCTCTGTGGTGTTCAGCCGGTTCGGCAGGTCGGTGGTGATCGGCGCCGGCTGCTCATCGGCTTGCAGCCGGGCGAAGGTGAGCCCGTCGACACTGCGCTGCTCGGCGATCCGGCGCAGGACCGCACCCATCAGGTCGGTGTCGTGCAGGGCGTCGTAGATCACCTCACCGTCGGCGAAGTGCGCGATGGAGCCGTACTCCAGCCGATGGATCGCTTCGTGCCGGGCGCCGACGAGCACGGAGTACCGCTCGCACGGCCCTTCGACGTAGTCGACCCGGATCACCAGCGCGTGCAGCGACACCGGCTCCCAGTCCTCGACCACGATGTCGCTCTCGACGGCGGTGGATGCGATCGGCCGTCCCTTACCGGCGAACCAGCGCTGCTTGGCCAGCCACTCCGGCAGGAACTCCGTCAGGTCTTCGCGCACGTCAGCTCTCCTCCACCAGTTGGAACCAGAAGAACCCGTGGCCGGGCAGCGTGAGCAGATACGGCAACTCACCGATTCGGGGGAAATGCACCCGGCCAACCAGCTCGACCGGTGTTCGGCCCTCGAAACGGGAGAGCGAGAGTTCCACCGGCTGCGGGAAGCGGGACAGGTTGTTGACGCAGAGCACCACATCCTCGCCGAACTCACGGACAAAGGCCAAGACCGAGGGGTTGGAGGAACCGAGTTCGGTGAAGCTTCCCAGGCCGAACGTCGGATGCTGCTTACGGACCTCGATCATGCGCTGGGTCCAGTGCAAGAACGAGGTCTGCTGCCGCTCCTGCGCCTCGACATTGAGCGCCTGATAACCGTAGATCGGATCGAGCAGCACTGGGAGGTAAAGCCGCGCGGGGTCGCAGGTGGAGAATCCGGCGTTGCGGTCCGGCGTCCACTGCATCGGTGTCCGTACGCCGTCCCGGTCACCGAGCCAGATGTTGTCGCCCATGGCGATCTCGTCACCGTAATAGAGCACCGGCGAGCCGGGCAGGGAGAGCAGGAGTCCGGTGAACAACTCCATCTGGTCGCGCGAGTTGTCCAGCAGCGGCGCAAGCCGGCGCCGGATGCCGATGTTGGCCTTCATCCGTGGGTCTTTGGCGTATTCGGCGTACATGTAGTCACGCTCTTCGTCGGTGACCATTTCCAGCGTCAACTCGTCGTGATTGCGCAGGAAGATGCCCCACTGACAGTTCGCCGGTATCTCCGGGGTACTGGCCATGATCTCCGAGATCGGGTAGCGCTGCTCCCGGCGCACGGCCATGAAGATGCGCGGCATCAACGGGAAGTGAAAGGCCATGTGGCACTCGTCGCCACCGGATTGAAAGTCACCAAAATATTCGACGACGTCGGCCGGCCACTGATTGGCCTCGGCGAGGAGCACCTTGTCCTCGAACATGGCGTCGACTTCTTTGCGGACCCGCTTGAGGTAGTCGTGCGTTGCCGGCAGGTTCTCGCAGTGGGTGCCCTCGGCTTCGTACAAATAGGGCACCGCGTCGAGCCGGAAACCGTCGATACCGAGATCGAGCCAGAACCGAAGAACTTCGATCATGGCGTCCTGCACGGCCGGATTCTCGTAATTCAGGTCCGGCTGGTGGCCGAAGAAGCGGTGCCAGTAGTACTGCTGGCGCACCGAATCGAACGTCCAGTTGGACTTCTCGGTGTCCACGAAGATGACCCGGGCTTCGGGATAAGGGGCGTCGGTGTCGGACCAGACGTAGAAGTCGCCGTAGGGGCCGGTGGGATCCGATCGGGACGCCTGAAACCAGGGGTGGGCGTCGGAGGTGTGGTTCATCACCAGATCGGCGATCACCCGGATGCCGCGCCGATGCGCTTGATCGACCAGATTCACGAAGTCGCCGAGGTCACCGAAGTCCGGCAGGACCTTGAGGAAGTCACTGATGTCGTACCCGCCGTCGCGTAACGGCGACTCGTAGATGGGCAGCAGCCAGATGCAATCCACGCCCAGCCAGGAGATGTAATCCAGCTTGGCCGTCAGTCCGTTGATGTCACCCGTGCCGTCTCCGTTGGAGTCGGCGAAGCCCCGAATCAACACCTCGTAGAAAACGGCCCGCTTATACCACTGTGGATCCTGCTGCTGGGTGGTATCCATCAGGTCGCCATCAGCGAGGCGTGCCCGGCCGGACGGTGAAGATATGAGCCGGCTCCCGGTAGGAGTCGAGCCGAACGTAGTTGTACTGCCCCCACTCATAGCTGGCGCCGGTGAGCTCGTCCGTCACGGCGAGGTGATCTCCCCAGTCGACTCCGAGCTCCGGCAGGTTCAAGCTCACCGTGGTCTCCCGCGCGGCGTGCGGGTCGAGATTGATCACGACGAGGATCACATCAGCGTCGCCGTTGCTGTCCGGCGGCACATCGACCGCCTTGGAGAACGCCATGATGGCCGGGTCGTCGGAACCGTGGAAACGCAGGTTCCGCAGTTGATGCAGTGCCGGATGCGTCCGCCGGATCTCGTTCAGCCGACGAATGTAGGGCGCCAGCGAAGCGCCGTCCCGCTCCACCGCTGCCCAGTCCCGCGGTCGATAGGCGTACTTCTCGGCGTTGTCGTACTCCTCACTCCCGGGTCGGACGGCCACGTGTTCGTACAACTCGTACCCGGAATAGACGCCCCAGGTCGGTGAGAGCATCGCCGCCAGGGCTGCCCGAATCTTAAAGGCCGGCGGGCCGCCGTACTGGAGGAAGGCGTGCAGGATGTCCTGGGTGTTGACGAAGAAATTCGGGCGCAGAAAGTCGGCGCTGAAGTGCGCAAGTTCGGTCAGGTACTCCTGCAGTTCATGCTTCTCGTTGCGCCACGTGAAGTACGTGTACGACTGGTGAAAGCCGACTTTGCCGAGGGTGTGCATCATCGCTGGGCGGGTGAACGCCTCGGCGAGGAACAGCACATCCGGGTCCGATCGCCGGATGTCGGCGAGCAGCTCTTCCCAGAATGCCACCGGCTTGGTGTGTGGATTGTCTACCCGGAAGATCCGTACGCCGTGGTCCATCCAGTAGTGCAGAATGCGGCGGATCTCGGCGTAGATCCCGGCGTAATCGTTGTCGAAATTGATCGGATAGATGTCCTGGTACTTCTTCGGAGGATTCTCCGCGTACGCGATCGAGCCGTCCGCCCGGGTGGTGAACCACTCCGGATGCTCGGTGACCCAGGGGTGGTCCGGGCTTGCTTGCAAGGCGAGGTCCAGGGCCACTTCCATACCGAGTTCGCGGGTTCGGGTCACAAAGGCATCGAAGTCGGCGATCGACCCGAGATCCGGGTGGATCGCGTCGTGTCCGCCGTCCGGGCTGCCGATCGCCCACGGGCTGCCGGGGTCATCCGGGCCGGGGGTCAGGGAATTGTTCGCGCCCTTGCGGAACGCGGTGCCGATGGGATGGATCGGGGGGAGATATACGACGTCGAAGCCCATGTCGGCGATCGCCGGCAGCCGTTCGGCGGCCGAGGCGAACGTGCCCGAGCGCGGCGGATCCAGCGTCGCACCCTCCGACCGGGGAAAGAACTCATACCAGCTACCGAACAACGCCCGCGGCCGATCCACCTGCAGGACGCCGGTGGCGGATTTCGAGACGAATTCCCGGAGCGGGTAGCGCGCCAACAGGTCGACCACGGCGGGATCCAGCGCCAGGGCCAGCCGCTCGACGGGATCCACCGCGGCGTCGCGAAGTCCGAGGGCGGCCTTGATGAGGCCGCCACGCTGCTCCTTCGGCACGGCTCGCGTGGCCCGGGTCAACAGCCGGGCACCCTCCTCCAACATCAACTCGACATCCTGGTCGGCCGGAATCTTGATGCCGGCGTCGTGCCGCCAGGTCGCGAACGGATCGCCCCAGGCTTCCACCCAGAATGTCCAGCGGCCCTCTCCGGTCGGCGTCATGCTCCCGTGCCACCGGTCGGTACCTGGAGTGCCCGGGGTCATCGGGCGGAACGGTTGCCGCTCACCCTTCGGCCCGCGCAGGACGACAGTGCAGCCCAGGCGGTCATGGCCTTCCCGAAACACGGTGGCACTCACCGGAATGAGTTCGCCGGGGACCGCCTTCACCGGCCAGCGCCCGCAGTTGACTGTCGGCGCAACGTCGAGGACCGGTATGCGGCCGATCACGGGGCGACCACCATGGCCTGGCCTCTCCTTGAGTGGGGTGGGAGTGTTCTGCTCTGGAAGGGAAACCCTAACGGTCGCCGGAAGGCGTGCCCCCTGCTGCCGTCGCCGGGCTGGCCGGGCACAGTGGCTGGTGTTGCTGGGCGCACGGCATCCGCACGGCATCCGCACGACATGGCCGAGGACACAGGAGGGCGACATGACCCGTGCAATCGTGGTGACCGGTGCGGCCAGCGGAATCGGCGCAGCCATCGCCGGTCGGCTGGTGGCCGACGGTGCGGAAGTGCTCGCGGTCGACCTCACGCCGGCCAGCGACGGCCCCGGAGTGCCTTACGCCGCCGACTTGACCACCCGGGACGGCAACCGCGGGGCGATCGAGGAAGCGCTCCGCCGCTTCGGCCGACTGGACGCCGTGGTGGCCAACGCCGGTTTTCAGCACGTCTCACCGGTGGAGAGCTTCGACGAGGACCGGTGGGACGCGCTGCTGGCGTTGCTGCTGACCAGCCCGTTCCTGCTGGCCCGCTCCGCGTGGCCGGCGCTGCGGGACTCCGGCGACGGCCGGTTTCTGGCGGTGGCCTCGGTGCACGGGCTGGTCGCGTCGCCGTTCAAGGCCGGATACGTCTCGGCGAAGCACGGCGTGCTCGGCCTGGTCAAGACGCTCGCCCTGGAGGGCGCGCCGGTCGGCATCAGCGCGGTGGCGCTCTGCCCGGGATACGTCCGCACGCCGCTGGTCGAGGCCCAGATCGCCGACCAGGCGAAGGCCCACGGCATCACTGAGGAGCGGGTACTCAGCGACATCCTGCTCGACCGTCAGGCGATTAAGGAACTGATCGAGCCGGCTGACGTGGCAGCCGCCGCCGCCTTCCTGCTCAGCCCGGCGGGGCGCGCCTTCACCGGCGGGGCGCTCCCGATGGATCAAGGTTGGCTGGCGCACTAGCTACCATCTGCGACAGGCACCGGACGGCGACGCTAGGGTCTGCCTCGTGAAAGCCCTTCGCCGGTTCACCGTCCGCGCAGCCCTGCCCACGGAACTGCAGCCGCTCGCCGACCTGGTGATGAACCTTCGCTGGTCCTGGCATCCGGAATCGCTCGACCTGTTCGCGGCGGTCGACTCCGAGGTGTGGGAGACCTGCGGCAACGACCCGGTACGCCTGCTCGGCCAGGTCTCCTCCGAGCGGATGTCGGCGCTGGCCCGAGACCGGCGCTTCCTCCGCCGGCTGCAGGACGCCGCCGATGATCTGGCGGACTACGTCTCCTCGCCGCGCTGGTACCAGTCCGTACCGGATGCGCCGGCGGCGATCGCGTACTTCTCCCCGGAGTTCGGCATCACCCAGTCGCTGCCGCAGTACTCCGGCGGCCTGGGCATTCTGGCCGGGGACCACCTGAAGTCCGCCAGCGACCTGGGCGTGCCGATCGTCGGCGTCGGCCTGCTCTACCGCCGCGGGTACTTCAAGCAGTCGCTGTCCCCGGAGGGATGGCAGCTGGAGCGTTACCCACCGATCGACCCCAACGGGCTGCCCCTTACGCAGCTGCGCGACGCCGACGGCAACGCCGTGACGGTTTCGGTCGGGCTGCCCGGCGGCCGGACGCTCGCCGCGCAGATCTGGCGAGTGCAGGTCGGCCGGGTGCCGCTGCTGTTGCTCGACTCCGACGTCGAGGACAACGCCCCCGCCGAGCGGGAGGTCACCGACCGGCTCTATGGCGGCGGCAGCGACCACCGCCTGCTGCAGGAAATGCTGCTCGGTGTCGGCGGCGTCCGGGCGCTTCGGGCGTACTCCGAGCTCACCGGTGCCCCCACGCCGGAGGTGTACCACACCAACGAGGGCCACGCCGGCTTCCAGGGTGTGGAGCGGATCCGGGAGTACGTGGCCGGCGGGCTCGGCTACGACGAGGCGTTGGAGGCGGCCCGGGCCGGTACGGTCTTCACCACCCACACGCCGGTGCCGGCCGGTATCGACCGCTTCCCGCGCGACCTGATCAGCCGTTACTTCGGCGGCGACAATGCGTGCGCCGGCATTCCCGTGGAGCGCATCCTGGCCCTCGGCGCCGAGGACTACGCCGCGGGTGACCCGTCGATGTTCAACATGGCGGTGATGGGGCTGCGGCTCGCCGGCCGGGCCAACGGCGTCAGCAAGCTGCACGGCGAGGTGAGCCGGGAGATGTTCGCCGGGCTGTGGCCCGGTTTCGACACCTCCGAGGTGCCGATCTCCTCCATCACCAACGGCGTGCACGCGCCGACCTGGGTGGCCCGCGAGTTGATGGACATCGCTGCCCGCGAAGTGGGCACCGACCTGGTGGAGGACGCCCGCAACTGGGACGAGATCCGCAAGGTCTCCGATGACGACCTGTGGGCCACCCGCGGGATCTTGCGGGAGCGGCTGGTCCGCGAAGTCCGCCGCCGGCTCCGGGAGAGCTGGGTGGTCCGGGGAACTCCGGCGGCGGAGCTGGCCTGGATCGACAAGGCGTTCGACCCGGACGTCCTCACGATCGGTTTCGCCCGCCGGGTGCCGTCGTACAAGCGGCTGACGCTGATGCTGCGCGACCCGGCCCGACTCAAGGCGCTGCTGCTGGACCCGGAACGACCGGTCCAGTTGGTGATCGCCGGCAAGGCGCACCCGGCCGACGACGGCGGCAAGGCACTGGTACAGCAGATAGTCCGGTTCGCCGACGACCAGGAGGTTCGGCACCGGATCGCGTTCCTGCCCGACTACGACATGGGCATGGCGTCCTACCTCACCTCCGGTACCGATGTCTGGCTGAACAACCCGCTGCGCCCGTTGGAGGCCTGCGGCACGTCCGGCATGAAGGCCACGCTCAACGGCGGACTCAACCTGTCGGTGCGGGACGGCTGGTGGGATGAGATGTACGACGGCGAGAACGGCTGGGCGATTCCGACCGCCGACGGCGTTGCCTCACCGGACCGCCGGGACGAGCTCGAAGCCCGAGCGCTCTACGACCTGATCGAGAACAACGTGGCCGCCCGGTTCTACGACCGGGACCGGGCCAACCTGCCACGGCGGTGGATTGAGATGGTCCGGCACACCCTGATCTCCCTCGGCCCGCAGGTGCTGGCCAGCCGGATGGTCCGGGACTACGTGCTGCAGCTGTACGTGCCGGGGGCGAAGGCCGCGCACCGGATGTCGGATTCCTCCTACGACGGGGCGAAGCGTCTCGCCGAGTGGAAGGCGCGGATCGTGCCGGGCTGGCGAGCTGTCGCGGTCGAGCACGTGGAATCCTCCGGGGTCGGGGACACACCGGCGTTGGACACCGAGTTGGCGGTGCGCGCGGTGGTCTCACTCGGCGAGTTGTCGCCGGACGACGTGGACGTCCAAGTCGCCTACGGTCGGGTCAACGAGACCGACTCGCTGGTGGCGCCCACGGTGGCGTCGCTGGAGATCGGGGAGAAGCTCGACGGCGGTCGCTATCGCTACGACGGAGAGGTACCGCTGGCTCGTACCGGTCCGTTTGGCTACACCGTCCGGGTGGTACCGCGCAACGACCTGCTGCCGGGACCGGCGGCCCTGGGGCTGGTGGCCACCGCTACGGCCTGAGGTCCCGCTCCGCGACAGCTGCCTCGTCCAGGCGGAGCAGCAACCAGGCCGCGACACTGTTCGCGTCCAGGATCTCACCGCGCGCGATGCTGGACTCGAACTCGGCGCGGGACACGCTGCTCTGCCGCATGTCCTGCTCGCTCAGTTCCCGAGCGTGCGGTCCCGCGGTGAGCCCGGTGGCTAGGTAGACGTCGAACGCCTGGTTGCTGTAGCCGTACGCGGACTGCAACCGGCCGAGGTGGCGCAACGAGGCCGCGGTGAGGCCGGTCTCCTCGGCGAGTTCGGCCCGGGCCAGCGCCTCCGCATCGCCGAGTGTCTCGGCCGCCCAGCCGCCCTGCGGAAGCTCCCAGCAGCGCCGGCCGATCGGATACCGGTACTGCTCGACCAGGTGCACCCGCGCGTCCGGGCCGTCACCGTCCAGCGGGATGATCAACGCGAAGTCCGGCTTGTCGACCACGCCGTAGATGCCGGTGGAACCGTCGGGGCGGACGATGTCGTCCTCCCGCACGCTCAGCCAGGAGTTCGCGTAGACCACCCGGGATCCGGTACGGCGAATGGTCGGCATGTGCCGGAGCGTAGCCGCCGGATCGCGCTCAGGGGCGGGCGCGGAGCAAGGCCAGGGAGTATGGCGCGAGCCGGTAGCTGCCGCTCGCCGGCGTGAGGCGCCTACCGGTGTGCGGGAGCGGGTCGTCGGCCGCGGTATCGAGTACCAACTCGTATCTGCCGGCCCACGGCTCCCCGGGCAGTCGGAAGGCGCAGGGCTCGGGTCCGGCGTGCATCAGCAGCAAGTACGACGCGTCGGTGGGGATCTCGCCGCGCGGGCCGCGCTGACGGAGATTCGTGCCGGAGAGGTAGCACCCCACCGTCTTGCGGTCCGGGGAGTGCCAATTGTTCGCGGTGAACTCCGGACCGTCCGGTGTGAACCACGTCAGGTCCTTGACCCGGTTGTTCCCGATGGGCTGGCCGGTGAAGAAAGCGCCCTGCCGCAGTACCGGGAAGTTCCGCCGCAGTGAGATCAACCGTTGCACGAAGGGCAACAGCTCTGGGTCGGCGGACTCCCAGGCCAGCCAGGTCATCTCGTTGTCCTGGCAGTACGCGTTGTTATTGCCTCCCTGACTGTGCCCGAGTTCGTCGCCGGCGAGCAGCATGGGTACCCCGCAGGACAGCAGCACGGTGGCCAGAAGGTTGCGGACCTGCCGCCGACGCAGGGCGGTCACCTCGAGGTCGTCGGTGGGGCCCTCGATTCCGCAGTTCCACGAGCGGTTGTCATCGGTACCGTCGCGGTTGCCGTCCAGATTGGCCTCGTTGTGCTTGCCGTTGTAGGCGACCTGGTCGGCGAGGGGGAATCCGTCGTGGCTGGTGACGAAGTTCACCGACGCGGTGGGCTGCCGGCCCGATCCCTGGTAGAGGTCGGCCGAGCCGGCGAGGCGGGTGCCAAGCTCGGACAGGCTGGCCGAGTGGCCCCGCCAGAAGTCCCGGACGGCGTCCCGGTACCGGCCGTTCCACTCCGCCCAGGGCGCCGGGAATCGACCGACGGCATAACCGCTGCCGTGGGCGTCCCACGGCTCGGCGATCAGCTTGCGTCCGGCGAGTACCGGGTCCTGATGCACCGCGGTGAGAAACGCCGAGTAGAGGTCCACCCCGTGCAGCGACCGGGTCAGGGCGGGGGCGAGATCGAAGCGGAAGCCGTCGACGTTCATCTCCTGGGCCCAGTACCGCAGCGAATCCAGGATGAGGGCCACCACCTGCGGATGCCGGGCATCCAGGGTGTTGCCGCAACCGGTGTAGTCCCGATAGCGCCCCGGGTCGAAGTCGAGCAGCCGGTAGTAGAGGTTGTTGTCGATGCCCCGGAAGCACAGCGTGGGGCCGTGCTCGTCCCCTTCGGCGGTGTGGTTGTAGACCACATCGAGGAGTACCTCGATGCCGGCGCGGTGCAGCGCGGCCACCATCGACCGGAACTCCGCCACCTGCTCCCCGGCGGTGCCGCCGGCGGCGTAACCGCCGTGCGGAGCGAAGTAGCCGATCGTGTTGTAGCCCCAGTAGTTCCGCAACCCCTTGCGCAGCAAGCCGGGCTCGCTGAGGAACTGCTGTACCGGCAGCAATTCCACCGCGGTCACGCCGAGGTCCACCAGGTGCGCGACGGCCGCCGGCGTGGCGAGTCCGGCGTACGTTCCGCGCAGGTGCTCAGGCACCTCGGGATGATTCTTGGTGAAGCCACGGACATGGGCTTCATAGATCACGGTCTGTTCCCACGGTGTGTTCGGCCGCCGGTCCTCGCCGGCAGCCGGGGCGGCCACGTCGGCCACCACGACCGAGCGCGGAACGAAGGGCGCGGAATCTCGGCAGTCCGGCGCGATATCGCCGCCGAAGACCTCGCCGCCACGCACGCCCTCGACGCTCAGGTCTCCGTCGATGGCCCGGGCGTACGGGTCGAGTAACAACTTCGCCGGGTTGTAGCGCAGGCCGCGGCTCGACGCGAACGGGCCGTGTACCCGGAACCCGTACCGCTGGCCGGGTCCGACGCCGGGCAGGTATCCGTGCCACACCGCATTCGTTCGCTCCCGCAGAGGGATCTGCGTTTCCGAGGTCCCCTCGAACAGACAGACGGTCACGGCGTCGGCGCCGGGCGCGAAGAGTGCGATGTTGACGCCGGCACCGTCCCAGGTCGCGCCGAGTGGGTGCGGCCGGCCGGGCCAGGTCCCGGCCCCTGGTGCGGACGGCTTCTCGGCGGCGTGTGGCGTCACGGGGTAATTCTCGCCGAAGGACGCCACCAGATCCCACCGGGCCCGATGTATCTGACCAGCCCATCCCGCGCTCTCTCCAGTGCGCAACGGCACCGCTTCGGAAGCCCGCTGCGCGAGTCGTGGCGGGCGACCGGTTCGTCACACCAAGCGGAAGGCACCACTATGGCGAGTAAGCACGCTCCGCTGACGTTGGCCGGGTTGTTGACGGCGAGTCTGGTCACCGCGGGTCTGGCCGGCCTGTCACCGGCTGCGGCGAAGCCGTCCCCGGCCGCCGGCATGGCAGCAGCCAGTCCGACGGTGGCAGCTGCGAGCACCGCGAAAGCGTACTGGACGAGCAACCGGATGCGCGGCGCCCGTTCGCTGGACACTGCGGTGAGCGCCGCGCAGGCCCGCACCCTGGCCCAGGCAGCGGCCACGGTCGCCCGTGGCACGCCGGGACGCTCCGCCCCGCAGGCGGCCACCGCAAAGGCCGGCACGGCGCAGGTCGGATCAGCGCAGGCCGGATCAGCCCAGGTCGCCCGCAACACGCTGAAGTCCGGGCCCGGCTTCGGCGCCACCGCCGCCGGCTGGTACGGCGCCCCGACCAGCCCACCGGCCACCACGTCAGGGCGGATCTTCTTTACCGGTAACGACGGGCTCGGTTACTCCTGCTCCGGCAGTACGGTGAACAGCAGCGGCAAGAACCTGGTCTTCACCGCCGGGCACTGCGTGCACCCCGGCGGCACCGGTACCTGGTTCAGCAACTGGGTCTTCGTCCCGCGCTACACCAACGGCAGCGCGCCCTACGGCACCTGGTCCTCCCGCCAGCTGTGGAGTTGGACGCTCTGGACCCAGAACGGCAACCGGGCCTACGACATCGGCGTGGCGGTGATGAACACCCTGGGCGGGCAGCACATCGTCAACATCGTCGGCGGCCAGGGCCTGGAGTGGAACTACCCGCTGGAGCAGTACGTCTACCAGTTCGGCTACCCGGCGCGGTCGCCCTTCAACGGTGGCACGCTGCAGTACTGCTCCGGATGGACCTACAACGACGGCGGTAACGAAGGCATCAACTGCAACATGACCGAAGGCGCCAGCGGCGGCCCTTGGCTGGCTCGGTTCGGCGGCACGTTTGGATACCTCGACTCCGTCAACAGCTGGGTCTTCTGGGACGGCAACGGCGTTCGGTACAAGTGGAACGGCCCGTACTTCGGCAACGACGCCCGGGACCTGTACAACACCACCGCCAACCTGTAGCGCCAACCTGGAGCGCCAACCTGGAGCGCCAACCTGTAGCGCACGGCTGGCCGAGGCATCGACCGGGGGCACCGCAACAGCGGGTGCCCCCGGTCGACGTTAGGCTGCCGGCCATGACCGGAACCAGCGCGGAGTTCGTGACCCTGGACATCGACCGGGGCATCGGTACGATCCGGCTGAACCGGCCGCCGATGAACGCGCTCAACGTCGTGGTTCAGGAAGAGTTGCGGGCGGCGTCGCTGGCGGCGACGGAGCGCGCGGAGGTACGGGCCGTCGTGTTGTACGGCGGGCCGAAGGTCTTCGCCGCCGGGGCGGACGTCAAGGAGATGTCCGCCATGAGCTATGTCGACATGGTGCAGCGCTCGGCCGGGTTGCAGTCCGCCCTCAGTGCGATCGCCGCGATCCCGAAGCCGGTGGTGGCCGCGGTGACCGGGTACGCGCTCGGCGGTGGCTGCGAGCTTGCCCTCTGTGCGGACCGACGGATCTGCGGAGACAACGCCAAGTGGGGTCAGCCGGAGGTCTCGCTGGGCATCATCCCGGGAGCCGGCGGGACCCAGCGCTTACCGCGGTTGATCGGCCCGTCCCGGGCCAAGGAATTGATCTATTCCGGCCGGTTCGTGGACGCGGCCGAGGCGCTGCATCTGGGGCTGGTCGACCAGGTGGTCGCCCCGGACGACGTGTACTCCGCAGCGTTGGAGTGGGCCGGCCAGTTCACCCAGTCGGCGCCGTACGCGCTCCGCGCGGCGAAGCAGGCCATCGACTCCGGCCTGGAGGTGGACCTCGCCAGCGGCTTGGAGTACGAGCGGATCCAGTTCGCATCGTTGTTCGCCACCGAGGACCGAGCGATCGGCATGAAGTCATTCGTCGAGCAGGGCCCGGGCAAGGCGCAGTTCGTTGGACGCTAGGACGCTCGATCCGGCGCACCTGGATCCCCCCGTGCTGCTGGATCCGAAGGAAGCGAACGTCCGCTACCATGACTGGGAGGCGGAGAGCTACGACCACAAGTGGTCGATCTCCTACGACGAGCGCTGCATCCGGTACGCCCGGGAGCGCTTCACCACCATCGCCGGAACGGCCGGCTGGCCGTACGGCAAGGCCTTGGAGCTCGGCTGCGGCACCGGCTTCTTCCTGTTGAACCTGAAGTCGGCCGGCGTGCTGGACGAGGGATACGTCACCGACATCTCACCGGGCATGGTGGACGTGGCGGTGCGCAACGCGGAGCAGCTGGACTTCACCGTCGAGGGGCGCGTCGCCGACGCGGAGTCGATTTCTTATCCAGACGCCACCTTCGATCTGGTCGTCGGGCACGCGGTGTTGCATCACGTTCCGGACGTCGAGTTGGCCCTGCGGGAAGTGCTGCGGGTACTGCGCCCCGGTGGCCGGTTCGTGTTCGCCGGCGAACCGACCCGGTACGGCGACGTGGTCGCCCGCCGGTTGTCCCGCGTGACCTGGGAAACTTCCATCCGGCTCCTGCCGTCCTCCTGGCGCCGTCCGACGGATGAGTTGGCGAAGTCCTCGGCCGACGCCGCGCTCGAGGCCGTGGTCGACCTGCACACCTTCGACCCGGGGGGGCTGGCCCGGATGGCGCTGCGGGCGGGGGCGGCGGACGTACGGACCCGTACCGAGGAACTCACCGCCGCGTGGTTCGGCTGGCCGGTACGTACGTTCGAGGCGGCGGTCCGACCGGAGCGGCTGGGCTGGCCGTGGGCGTCCTTCGTCTACCGGAGTTGGCGGCAGCTGATGGCGGTGGACTCCCTGGTGCTGGCCCGGGTCGTGCCGGCGCAGCTGTTCTACAACGTGTTGCTCACCGGTACCCGGCCCTAGTCTCCCACCGAGCCGGCCCCGATCGGCGCGGCCCCGCGGATCGCAGCTAGCCTGGCTCGTCGTGCCCCTCCTTCCATGGCGGTCCCGGGATCCAAGGCAGGCTCGTTTCCTTTCCCTCGGATCGCTGCGTTGGGTGCTGCGGCACCGGGCCTGGACCCCGTACCATCTGGTGCGGTACTGGCGGCTGTTGCGCCTGCGGCGGACCGGCGATGTGATCTTGACTGGGCTGGTCTTCCTCGGCAAGGACGTGGAGCTGTACGCCCGGCCCGGCTACGGCCGGATCATCCTCGGTCGCTGGGTGCATCTCGGCGACGGCACCAAGCTCCGGGCCCATGAGGGCACGCTGACGATCGGCGACAAGGTCGTCTTCGGCGCGGACACCCGGGTGAATTGCCAGCTGGATATCGAGATCGGGGCCGCCACGCTGGTCGCCGACTGGGTGTACATCGCCGACTTCGACCACCGGTTCGACGTGCTCGATATGCCGATCAAGGACCAGGGAATCGCCAAGCTGCCGGTGCGGATCGGTCCGGATGTCTGGCTGGGCACCAAGTGCACCGTGACCCGGGGCGTACGGATCGGGTCGGGCAGCGTGGTCGGGGCGCACGCGGTGGTGACCCGCGACGTCCCGCCGTACTCGGTGGTGGGCGGGGTGCCGGCCCGGGTACTGCGCAATCGGGTGTCTGACCACGCCGCCAAAGAGGCGCGCCGGGCTGCAGCGGCCGCCATCGGAGGCAAGACCGCGCCCGCTGCGCGGGACCTGCTGGCCAGTCGGGATGGGCAACGCTGAACTTGGTGCTTTCGCGAGGTTGCCCCTAGGATGTCGCAGTCCACGCGTCGCGTGGATGAGACGCGGCCCGCCTATTCCTGCCCGCCGCCGATCGACTCATCTCCCCTTGGGCAGGAGCGGGGGACCCATTGGGGCCGGTCACCGGCCCCCGGGGTGAAGCGCTTACCCAGCGCGGGGCACCTCTCGCCCTAACCCGACAGCTGACTTCGCCGGCGGTGAGAGGACTGCGCCATGCGGCGAAGCACGCCCACAATTCCCCTTCCGTCCGGCCGCGGCAGCCGAATACTGCGTCGCGCCTTGCCCGCCGTTGCAGCCGCCGGCGCGGTGTGTGCCCCCATGCTGGCCGCTCCGGCGGCATCCGCGGCCCCGGCGGTGAGCTGGGATCGGCTCGCGCACTGCGAAAGCGGCGGCCGCTGGAATATCAACACCGGCAACGGTTACTACGGCGGAGTGCAGTTCGACGCCGGCACCTGGCGGGCCTACGGCGGCGGAGGGTATGCCGCGCGCGCTGACCTGGCGAGTCGCGTCGAGCAGATCCGCATCGCCGACCGGGTACTGGCACGTCAGGGGTGGGGCGCCTGGCCGGCCTGCTCGCGGGCGCTGGGCTTGCGCCGCGCCACTGACGGTGCGGCGCCGTTCCCGCGGGGGGACTACACCGGTGACGGCCGATCCGATGTGGCCGTGTACCGCTCGGCGAGCAACGCGTTCTACCTGCGCGGATACCGCCCCATGCGGTGGGGAGTACGGGGTGATAAGGCGGCGCCCGCGGACTTCAACGGCGATGGGCGCACCGATCTTGCGGTGTTCCGGCCGTCGACCGGCCGCTGGTACGTCCGCGGTATCGCCGCCGTCCGGTACGGCGCCAACGGTGACATCCCGGCGGCGGGCGACTACAACGGCGACGGCCGCGCCGATCTCGCGGTCTTCCGGCCTTCGACCGGGCGGTGGTACGTCCGAGGTGTTACCGCGGTTCGGTACGGCGTCAACGGCGACATCCCGGTACCCGGGGACTACAACGGTGACGGCCGGACGGACATCGCGGTCTTCCGGCCCTCGACCGGGATCTGGTACGTCCGGGGGATGACGACCGTACGGTACGGCGTGCGCGGCGATATCCCGGTGGCCGCGGACTACACCGGTGACGGGCGTAGCGAGGTTGCCGTCTTCCGCCCGTCCACCGGCCGCTGGTACCTCCGCTCGGTCGGTACCGCCGTGTATGGGGTTCGCGGCGATGTGCCGGTGGCGAAGGATTTCACCGGTGACGGACGAAGCGAGATCGCGGTGTTCCGGCCGTCGACCGGCATCTGGTACCGGCGCGGGACCTCCGCGATGCGCTGGGGCTTGCGGGGTGACCTGCCGATGTGACGTAGCGGCCCGCGTCAGCGCCGTACTGCGACGGCGACCAGGTCCAGGCAGTTCTCGCGGGCGGCCTCGTCAATGACGAAGTCCGCGGCGGTGACCGAGGTGACCAGGGCCGCCAGTTCCGCCGGCCACGCCGGCGGCGGCGTGGCCAGCAGCGTCTCGACCAGCGAGCCGTGCCGCCGTTCCCAGCGCCGCAGCCGCCGGCCGTGCCGCAAGCCCCAGCGCCGCACGGTGAGGAAGGCCGGCGCGAGGAGGTCGTCCAGTTCGGCCGGATCCAGCTCGCGGGTGTGGAAAGGATTGAGCGGCCGCGCCAGCCCGGGGGAGAAGGTGAGTCGGTTCGGCGTGCTGAGAATCAGCGTGCCGGCGGGCCGCAGGACCCGGGCGCACTCGCGGAGAAAACCGGCCTGGTCGTGCAGGTGCTCCACGGTCTGCAGCAAGGCCACCACCTCGACCGCACCCGCAGTCACCGGCAGCCGCTGCAGGTCGCCGCGCAGCGCGCTCACGGTGTCCGGGTACCGGGTCCGCACATGCCGGACGGTCGTCGCGTCCAGGTCCACGGCGAGTACTCGGGATGCGTGCTGCGCGAGCAGCGCGGCGCCGTACCCCTCGCCGCAACCGGCCTCCAGCACCACCGCGCCCCGAACGAACGGGGCCACCGCCAGGTAGGCCGCCTCGTGGCGACGGAACCAGTAATTCTCCTCGGCGATCCCCGGCAGCGTCCGCTCACCGGTGAGGATCAGTTCGGCCTGCCTGCGTCCGGCGCTGGTCGCGCTGGCAGCGGTGGTGGACACCCGGGCAGCCTACTGACCTTCTGCCCAGGCATCGCTCAGGTGCGGAGCCGGTTGTTCCCCGCGGCGGCCCATGCGGGAGAATGCAAAGCAATCGTAACCGGAGGTGGCGTACCCCGATGAAGATCGTCGTATGTGTGAAGCAGGTACCGGACACCTGGGCGGAGAAGAAGCTGAGCGCCGCGGACAACACTGTGGATCGCGAATCGGTGGACGGTGTGATCAACGAACTCGACGAGTACGCCATCGAGGAAGCCCTGCAGATCAAGGAGTCCGTGGGCGGCGACAGTACGGTGACCGTGCTCACCATGGGTCCGGCCAAGGCGACCGAGTCGATCCGCAAGGCCCTGTCGATGGGCGCCGACTCGGCGGTCCATCTGCTCGACGACGCCCTGCACGGCTCGGACGCGCTACAGACCTCCTACGCCATGACCCAGGCGCTGGGCACGCTGCAATGGGACCTCGTCGTGCTCGGCTCGGAGTCCACCGACGCCCGGATGAGCGTGTTGCCGGCGATGCTCGCCGAGCGGCTCGGCGCCACGCAACTCACCTTCGCCCGCAAGGTCGAGATCTCCGGTAGCAACGGCTCCGCAACGGTACGGATCGAGCGCCTCACCGAGGCCGGATACGACGTCGTGGAAGGCAGCACGCCGGCCATCGTGAGCGTGGTCGAGAAGATCAACGAGCCGCGATACCCGTCATTCAAGGGCATCATGGCGGCGAAGAAGAAGCCGCTGACCACCCTCACCGTCGCCGACGCGGGTATCGAACCGGCGCTCGTCGGCTTGGCCGCCGCGGCGACGACGGTGACCGGATTCACCGAGGCGCCGCCGCGGGTGGCCGGCACGGTGGTCAACGACGACGGGGACGGCGGCCGGAAGCTGGCCGAGTTCCTGGCCAGCAAGAAGTTCGTGTAGGCCCGAGTAGGTTCGCGCGAGAGGGACGTAGGCGATGGCAGAGATCCTGGTACTGGTGGAACACCTCGACGGCGCCCCGAAGAAGGTGACCAACGAGTTGCTCACCCTGGCCCGCACTCTCGGTGAGCCGAGCGCGGTGTGGATCGGTGACGGCGCGGACACGGCATTGGACAAGCTCGGTGAGTACGGCGCCCAGCAGGTGTACGCCGCGGCGGATCCGGAGCTCGAGCAGTACGCCGTCGCCCCGAAGGCGGAGGTACTCGCGCAGTTGGTGGCCGAGCGCTCCCCGGCGGCGGTACTGATCGCATCCAGCGCCGAGGGCAAGGAGATCGCCGGCCGGCTCGCCATCAAGACCAACTCCGGTGTGATCACCGACGCCGTCGGACTGAGCGCCGACTTGGAAGCCAATCAGTCGATCTTCGGCGGTGGCATCTTCGTCACGTCCAAGGTGGTGACCGGTACGCCGATCTTCACCGTACGGCCCAACTCGGTGCCGCCGGAGCCGTCGGCGGCCAGCCCGTCCGTCACCCCGGTCACCGTCACGCTTCCCGATGCGGCGAAGGGCGCCCGGGTACTCGACCGGGTAGTGGAGAAGACCGGCGCCCGCCCCGAGCTCGCCGAGGCGGCGATCGTGGTCTCCGGCGGCCGCGGCGTGGGCGGTCCGGAGGGGTTCGGCG
>JBDUDX010000142.1:0-4998 GCA_040002735.1 Frankiaceae bacterium
GGAGGGCGAAGAATCATGACCAGCGCCGGAACCCCCACTGAAAGCATGCTCGACGTGTCCGAGATGGAGGTGCGCTACGGCGCGATCCGCGCGCTGAAGGGCATCTCCTTCAACGTACGTGCCGGCGAGATCGTCGCGCTGCTCGGCGCCAACGGGGCCGGCAAGACCACGACCCAGAAGACCGTCTCCGGAATGTTGCGGCCTTCCGCCGGGTCCATCACCTACGAAGGTCGCCGGATCGACGGCATCCCGGCGCACGAACTCATCTCCCTCGGCATCTGTCATGTGCCCGAGGGGCGGCACGTCTTCCCGCGGATGACCGTGGAGGAGAACCTGGAGATGGGGGCGTTCCGGTTCAAACACGTGGATGCTGCGGACCTGGAGCGGGTGCTGGAGATGTTCCCTCGGCTGCGGGAGCGCATCCGCCAGCAGGCCGGGACCCTCTCCGGTGGCGAGCAGCAGATGCTGGCCATCGGTCGGGCCCTGATGGGGAAGCCTCGACTGCTGCTGCTGGACGAGCCGTCGATGGGCCTGGCGCCGCTGGTGGTGGCGCAGATCTTCGACATCATCCGGGAGATCAACACCGGCGGCGTCACCGTCTTGCTGGTCGAGCAGAACGCCGCACAGGCCCTCGCCCTGGCCAATCGCGGGTACGTGTTGGAAACCGGTGACTTGGTACTGGAGGGCACCGGCCGCGAGCTGCTTGCTGACGACCGCATCCGCGCGGCCTACCTCGGCGAGGAGATCGTGGCGACGTAGAGCGGTCTCAAAGGCTTCACAGTGTTGGGCGTCGTGACCTCGCCGTGATGGAAAGAATGTACTGGCGTAGTGTTCGCTCCGTCCGCATCGTCGATCGGCGACCAACGAGCGACGACGAAACCTTCCCGCGCCCCGCTCAGTCCGCCCCGTGTCCCACAGCAGCAGGAGGAGGGAACCGTGCCCCGACCCAGCACTCGTCCCGCGATATCCGTCCGTCGTGCCGCTCTGATCGACCTAACGGCACTGCTGGACTTGTTGGCCGAGCTGCGGAGCTCCAGCGCCCGCAGCTCCCGGCCATTGCTGCGCGAGACCTTGGCTCTAGGGGAAAGGCTGCATGAGCTCCTCAGCGATGATGCGGCGTCCATCCTGCTGGCCGAATCGGCCGACGGCAACGCGGTCGGCATGGCGGTGCTGACCTCCGCACCGTTGACCTCGCTCACCGACGTGCCGGCCGTCCGAATGGACTACGCGATGGTGTCCCGCCGAGCGCGCCGCCAAGGTGTGGGCCGCGCGCTGGTGGCTGCCGCCGGTACCCATGCCGAGATCATCGGCGCGGAGCAGCTTGCCGTCGCCGTGGTGCCGTCGGATCGGGAGAGCAACCGGTTCTACGCTCGGCTGGGCTTCGCCCCCGTGCTGGTCCGGCGGACGACATCCGTACCGGCCCTGATGCGGAAGTTGGCTTCCCCGGAACGCCGCGCCGCGGTGGATGACCTCACCCGCCGGCGATTGATCCGCAGGCCGACCGCCCGGCGGAGCCTGCCGGGGGCAGCCAGCAGTCGCTGAAATTTCCTGCGCTCAGCTGTCCCGGAGTGCGCAGGTGAGCCGCGCCGTGGAGATGCGTCGCCCGGCGTTGTCGTGGACGGCCACCTCGTAGCAGGCGACGTTGCGGCCGAGATGCAGGGGTGTCGCCACTCCGGTGAGCACGCCCTCTCGGGTGGTGCGGTGATGAGTGACGTTGAGGTCTAGCCCCACGGCGACCCGGTCCTGTCCGGCGTGCAGGGCGGCGCCGGTCGAGCCGAGCGATTCGGCGAGGACGGCCGAGGCGCCGCCGTGTAGCAGGCCGTACGGCTGGGTGTTTCCCTCCACCGGCATGGTGGCGACCAGGCGCTCGACGGCAACTTCGGAGAACGTGATGCCCATGCTGTGCGCCAACGCGCCGGCCGATGCGTTGATGGCGGCCAGGAGATCGGCCGGACTCATCAGATCCATGCCGTCGATCACGGTGTCGTTTACCACGGTGCCGTCCAGAATCGCCGTCTATCAACCCGGCTATTGGGAAGCGAGTGGTCAGGCTAGCGTGCCGGATGCCGGTGCGCCGGGGTGTCGCGGCGGCCGACCCAGGGGCGCGAAAACTGTCCCACCGCGTACCTAGTATCGGGGGATGCCCGACCGCCTGCTGCTCCTCGACGGGCATTCGCTCGCCTACCGCGCCTTCTTCGCCCTGCCGGTGGAGAACTTCTCGACCACCACGGGTCAACCGACGAACGCGGTGTACGGGTTCACCGCCATGTTGATCAACGTGCTGCGCGATGAGCAACCCACCCATCTCGCGGTCGCCTTCGACCTCTCCGGGCCGACGTTCCGGCACGAGCAGTACGCCGAATACAAGGCCGGGCGGGCGGAGACGCCGACGGACTTCCGCGGTCAAGTCAGTCTGATCCGGGAAGTGCTGACCGCACTCGCCATTCCGATGGTGAGCGCTGCGGGCTTCGAGGCGGACGACGTGATCGCCACATTGGCCACCCAAGCGGGCGGCCTCGGCATGGAAGCGCTGATCGTCACCGGCGATCGGGACGCCCTGCAACTGGTCAACGCCACCACCACGGTGTTGATGACCCGCCGGGGAATCAGCGACATGACCCGGTTCACGCCGGACGAAGTCCAGACGAAGTACGGGCTGACCCCCGAGCAGTACCCGGACTTTGCCGCCATCCGGGGGGACCCGAGCGACAACCTGCCCAACATTCCCGGGGTGGGGGAGAAGACGGCCGCGAAGTGGGTGCGCGAGTTCGGCTCGCTGGACGCGATTGTCGACCGGGTCGACGAAGTACCGGGGAAGGCCGGTGCGGCGCTGCGCCACGCGCTCGGCCAGGTGGTGCGCAACCGCAGCCTCACCCAGCTCGCCCGGGACGTGCCGCTGGACGTCGGCCCGCACGATCTGCACCTCGGGCAGTGGGATCGCGACGAGGTGCACCGGCTCTTCGACGACCTGCAGTTCCGGGTGCTTCGCGAACGGCTCTATGCCACCCTGCAGGCGGTCGAGCCGGAAGCCGACGAGGGTTTCGACGTCGCCGGTGGCCCGCTGCAGCCCGGCGAGGTGGCCGGTTGGCTCGCCGAGCACGCCGTCGCGCCTGCCCGGCTCGGGCTGGCGATCAGCGGTACCTGGGGCCGCGGGACCGGTATCTTGACCGGCCTGGCGCTGGCCGGGCCGAGCTCGGCGGGTGCCTGGATCGACCCCACCCAGGTCACCGAGGAGGACGACCGGGCGCTGGCGGCCTGGCTCGCGGACCCGGACCGACCGAAGGCGGCGCACGACGTCAAGGGACCCATGTTGGCGCTCGCCGCGGCCGGCTGGGAGTTGCGCGGCGTGACCAGCGATACCGCGCTCGCCGCGTACCTGGCGCTCCCCGGCCAGCGCTCCTTTGACCTCGCCGACCTGGCGCTGCGCTACCTACGGCGCGAATTACGGGCCGAGGCCGACCTCGACGGGCAACTGTCGCTGGACGGTGGCGATGAGGCCAGCCGGGCCCAGGCCGACATGGTCCGGGCCCGGGCGGTGGTGGATCTCGCCGACTCCCTCGACGCCGACCTGGAACGCCGGGGGGGCACCCGGCTGCTGCACGACGTCGAGCTGCCGCTGAGCTCCTTGCTCGCCAAGATGGAGATCGCCGGCATCGCTGCCGACTCCGAGCACCTGGCGAACCTGCAGGCACGGTTTGCCGAGCAGGTCAAGACGGTCACGCAGGAGGCGTACGCCTGTGTGGGGCACGAGTTCAACCTCGGCTCGCCCAAGCAGCTGCAGCAGGTGCTCTTCGACGAACTCGGCCTGCCCAAGACGAAGCGGATCAAGACCGGGTACACCACCGACGCGGACGCCCTCACCTGGCTCGCCGGGCAGAATGATCATCCGGTACTCGGCCATCTGCTGCGGCACCGGGACGTGTCCCGGCTGAAGACCGTGGTCGATTCACTGATTCCGATGGTGGATGACGGCGGCCGGATCCACACCACGTACAGCCAGATCATCGCGGCCACCGGTCGGCTGTCCAGCACCGATCCCAACCTGCAGAACGTGCCGATCCGGACCGCGGAGGGGCGGGAGATCCGCGAGGCGTTCGTGGTCGGGCCGGGGTACGAGTGCCTGCTCACCGCCGACTACTCCCAGATCGAGATGCGGATCATGGCGCATCTGTCCAAGGACGAGGGCCTGATCGAAGCGTTCAGCTCCGGGGAGGATCTGCACACCTTCGTCGCGTCCAAGGCGCATGACGTTCGGCCGGAGCAGGTCGACCTGGAGATGCGGCGGCGGATCAAGGCGATGTCCTACGGGTTGGCGTACGGACTCTCCGCATTCGGCCTGGCACAGCAACTCGGAATCAGCACCGAGGACGCCAAGCTGCAGATGGAGGCGTACTTCGACCGTTTCGGCGGGGTCCGGACCTACCTGCGCGAGGTGGTCAACCAGGCGCGGCGGGACGGCTACACCGAGACCATCCTCGGGCGCCGGCGGTACCTGCCGGACCTCACCAGCGACAACGCTCAGCGCCGCCAGATGGCCGAGCGGATGGCACTCAACGCGCCCATCCAAGGCAGCGCCGCGGACATCATCAAGGTGGCCATGCTCCGGGTGGATGAGGCCCTGAACGCCGGGGGCTTGGCGTCGCGGCTGCTGCTGCAGGTGCATGACGAGCTGGTACTGGAAGTGGCGTCCGGGGAACGAGCGGCCGTTGAGGAGATCGTCCGGCGCGAGATGGGCGGCGCGTATCCGCTCGACGTCGCGATGGACGTCAGCGTCGGCGCGGGCCGGACCTGGCACGACGCCGCTCACTGAGCCGCGCTTGACTGCCCAGTGCGGCGTGCCAACTCGCCGAGCGGTTCGCCAACGGTCCGGGACCCGTCGTCGAGGTCCGGCAAGACGGGAGCCGCGGCGGGTGGGGGGAGTTGTAGCGGGTGGGGAGTTGTAGCGGGTGGGGGGAGTTGTAGCGGGTGGGGAACCTGAGCGGGATCCTGACCCCGCTG
>JBDUDX010000143.1:0-5226 GCA_040002735.1 Frankiaceae bacterium
GGGCCTGCACGATGAGCGGCTGCTTGGCGGCATCCGGGTCGTTGGCGATGGCCGCCAGGGTGACGATGCCGGTTCGTTCGTGCAGCTCATCCGGGCTCTTGACCGAGGTGTCCAGGGTGTCGCGGAGTACGGCGCCGGCCGCCCCGAGCGCCAGGCCGACCAGCAGGCCGAGCGCGAGGTTCAGTGTTCGATTCGGACTGGCCGGCGAGGCCGGCAGGCTGGCCTGGCGTACGACACTCACTTTGACCGGGGAGACTTTTACGCCCTGCGGGGTCTCCAGTTCGTTGACCAGCAGTCCGAACTGCGCGGCCACGGCATTGGCGATGTTCCGGGCGCGGGCCGCGGAGCCGTCCCGAACAGCGACGTCGATCAGCACAGTATCCAGCGGCGCGCTCGCCGTGACCTGCTTACTGAGCGATTCTGCCGTCCCCGGAAGCTTCAGCTGCTTGAGCACGGCGGCCGACACCTGAGGGCTGTTCACGATACTGGCGTAGGACTTCACCCGCTGCTGCGTGAACTGGCCGCCCTGGGCCAGACCGGAGGAGTCCTGGCCGGTGGTCTGAACGGACACGAAGAGGCGGGCGGAGGCTTCGTACACCGGCGACTGGGCCAGCGTGACCCCGAGCGCGGCCAGCACGCAGGCAAGGGTGCAGGCCGTCAGCAGCAGCCAGTGATTACGCAGCGATCGTGCGTAGTCGCGCAGGTTCATGGACAACGGTCCCCTTCGACGGAGCCTTCTCTTCTCGGTGGAACAGGTGAGCCCACCTTCCGGACATCGACCATGTGGCCGAGCACTGAAGCCGAATGGCCGCCCAAACGGGTGAGCCATCCGGCTTAGCCGTCAGATCGGGCACCGGGCCGTCGATTGCTTGCGGGATAGGAGAGCCGCGGAGCCTCGGCTGTGCGGACACGCCCTCGTCCATGTTTGAGGTGCTAACACTGAATCTCGCCGCTGCACGTATCGCCGTTGTCGGAGTCAACTATGCGCCAGAGCCGACTGGCAGCGCCCCATACACCGCGGGGATGGCCGAAATGCTCGCGGCGCAAGCCCGGTCGGTCGATGTGGTGTGTGGTATCCCGCATTACCCGAGTTGGCGGGTGGACCCGGCGTACCGCTGGCGCCTGCGTCATTCCGAGCGGCTTCGTGGAGTCGAGGTGCACCACCTGCGGCACTACGTACCGCGGCAACAGGATGCGCTGCGCCGACTGTTGTGGGAAGGCACGTTCCTGGCCCATGCGGGAATCTACCGGTTGCCGCATGCGCCAGACCTGGTGATCGCCTCGACGCCCGGTCTGGCCAGCGGCGTGGTGGGGGCGGCGTTGGCGGCCCGGTACCGGGTGCCGTTCGGGGTGGTGGTGCAGGACCTGGTCGGCCAGGGCGTACGGCAGAGCGGACTCGCCGGCGGCGGCTCGGTCGCCGGACTCGTCGCTCGGGTCGAGGGTGCCGTGCTCCGTCGGGCGGATTCCGTCGCCGTGGTCTCCGACACCTTCCGGACGCAACTCGCCGAGTACGGCATCGCGGATTCCCAGGTGCAGGTACTGGCAAACTGGACGCACATCGTGCCGCGGCAACAGGGCGATGCGGCGACTCGCCAGCGACTGGGATGGAACGATGGCCGGTTCGTCGTCCTGCACACCGGAAACATGGGCCTCAAACAGGATCTCGGCAACGTGATCGCAGCGGCCCGGCGAAGTGGGCCGGACAAGCACTTCGTTCTGCTCGGGGATGGCAGCCAGCGCGCCGCACTCGAGAGACAGGCTGCAGGACTGGGCAACCTGAGCTTTCTGGATCCGGTGGATTCGGCACGCTATCCCGACGTACTCGCCGCGGCTGATCTGCTGCTGGTCAACGAACGACCGACAGTGGGTGACATGTCGCTGCCCAGCAAGCTGACGTCCTACCTCGCCGCGGGCGGCCCGATCCTCGCGGCCGTCGGTAACGGCGGTGCCTGTGCCGCCGAACTGGCAAGAACGGGTGGTGCCGCGGTTGTGGTGGCGGCTGGTGATCCCGCAGCGCTTGCACGTGCTGTGGAACGGCTGGCCGCGGCACCAGGTGACCTGCTGCAGATGGGGGAGCGGGGTCGGAACTTCGCCCGACAGACCCTGAACGCCGACGCAGCCCGTCAGCGCTACCTTTCCTTCGCGGAGGGGCTGCTGGACGCCGGCGCCCACACTCGGACCGTTCTCGCCGGCCGTGCCGCGTGACGATCACCAATGACCCCACGCTGACCATCCCCTCGCAGCGGTTGGCACCGCGGCGTCGCCTCGCACGCCTTCGTACTCCGCGCCCGTCCTCGCCTCGGCGCGGCCCACGGCGCTTTCTCAGGCGTACCAACTCGCTACGTCACCGAGAGCTGCTGACCCTCATCCTGCTGGGATTCGACCTCGCTGCCGGGGCGCCACTGCTGACGGCCCTTCCGGAGCTTCGACCGACGCTCACTGTGGTGTTCGGAGTGGCGCTGCTGCTGTTCGGTCAAGCGGGCCTCTTTCGGCCGCGCCTCACGCTCTCGGTCCTCGACGACCTCCCCCTGCTCGGGCGGGCGCTCTTCGCCGGGCTCGGGGTCGGGCTGGTCTACATCGTCCTGGCCGGCGAGGAAGACCTGCTGTCCGACTTCGTGCGGATGGCCCTGCTGCTGGTCGGTCTGTTGGCGGTGGCCCGTATGACAAGCTATGCGGTCATTCGCGGCCTCCGGGTCAGCGGGGCGATCATGCAGCCGACGGTCATCGTCGGGGGCACCGGGCTCGGGCCGCAGATCGCCAAGGCCCTGTTCGACCACCGCGAGCACGGGCTCTATCCGATCGGTTTCGTGGTGGACAACTCGGCGGCTGATACCTCTGACCTGCTGCCCGTACTCGGGGATCTGGACGCGCTGGCCCGGGTCATCTCGGAGAACCGGGCGGACACCGTCATCATCGGCACCACCGACGCCACCGACGCCGAGGTGGTGGCCGCGATCCGGCTGTGCGACCGGACCGACGTGGAAATCTACGCTCTGCCCCGGTTGCATCAAGTGCAGGCCATCGGCGGCCTGGTGGAATCGCTCTCCGGCGTGCCGCTGGTTCGCTTACGCCGACCGGCGTACCGGGCAATGACGTGGCGGCTCAAACGGGTGGTCGACGTCGTCGTCGCCGGATCTGCCGGCGTCCTCCTGATCGCGCTGCTGCTCGCGGTGGCGCTGACCGTACTGCTCGACAGTGGCCGTCCGGTGCTGTTCCGACAGGTCAGGGTCGGCCGGGACGGAAAGCACTTCTGGCTGCTGAAGTTCCGAACGATGCGCCCGGCGAACCCGACGGAAAGCGCGACCAACTGGAGCGTCGCCACCGATTCCCGGGTCACCCGGGTGGGTCGGATCCTGCGCCGGACATCCCTCGATGAATTGGCGCAGCTGTGGAACATCCTGCAGGGCGACATGACCCTGGTTGGTCCCCGGCCGGAGCGACCCCACTTCGTCGACCGGTTCAGCCTCCAGGACGAGGAGTACGCCTGGCGGCATCGAGTGCCGTGCGGCCTCACCGGCTGGGCGCAGGTCAACGGCTTGCGTGGCGACACGTCCATCTTGGAGCGAGCCCGGCTGGACAATTACTACATCGAGAACTGGTCGTTGTGGCTGGACTTCAAGATCATGTTGCGGACGCTGACTCAGGTCGTCCGGGCTGCCGGCCGATGAACTCCCACATGACCGCCACCGCCGCAATTCCGGGTGAGACTCTTCCCGTCCGCCGCCGCCTTCGCGGCTTCACCGGTGTGGGCTACGACAAGGGTCGGGGGGTGCTCTGGCAAGCCCTGTGGTTCGCCACCCAGAATATCCTGTTCGGCGCGTGGTGGTGCCCTCTGCGGCTTCGACCAGTTCTCTTGCGGGCCTTTGGCGCCTCGGTGGGGGAGCGGGCCTTCATCCGGCACCGGGTGCGGGTGCTGTGGCCCTGGAAACTCACCGTTGGTGACGATTGCTGGATCGGTGAGGACGCCTGGTTGCTCAACCTGGAACCCATTGTGTTGGGCAACGACGTCTGCCTCTCCCAAGGCGCCTTTCTCTGCACCGGCAGCCACGACCGGCGCTCGCCGACGTTCGAGTACGACAACGGTCGAATCGTCATCGGTGATGGCGTGTGGGTCTCGGCCCGCGCGGTCGTCCTGCGGGGCGTCACGGTAGAAGCGGCGGCGGTCATCCCCGCCGGTGATGTGGTTCGCAGGGACGTGATGGCCGTCGCTCCGAAATTCGTTACTGCCAGAAGGGGTGTCCGATGACGAGCCGTTACTGTCTCTACACGGCGGTGCTGCCGCCGTACCGGCAAGCTTGCCTGGAGATCCTGATCGCGAAGCTCGGGCCGGAGTGGACTGCGTACGCCGGCGACCGCCACCTCGACCCCACTGTGCGTTCGGCGGGGAACGTCGGTCTCTACGTCCCCATTCTCAACGTGACTTTGCTCGGCCGACGCGTATTGCTTCAGTGGGGACACTGGGAAGTCGCGCTGCGCGTGGACACCGCCATCCTCGATCTCAACCCGCGGTCAATCTCCACATGGCTTCTGCTGCTGATGCGACGGCTGTTGCGTCGGCGCACGTTGCTCTGGGGCCACTTGCACCCGCGGGCCGGTGCGGGCGCACGAAGCGCCGGCTTCCGGACCTGGATGCGCCGCCTGGCCGACGGCTGCATCGTCTACTCCTATGCCGATGCCGAGTCCGTGCGGGCCAAGTTTCCCTCTGAGCCGGTGTGGGTCGCGCCCAACGCGCTGTACCGATCGGCGGAGATGGGCGTGGTTCCAGGTCAGGTGCGAGACACGTACCTCTACGTCGGCCGGCTGGAGCCGATGAAGAAGCCGGAGTTGCTATTAGCCGCATTCGCACAGCTTGCGGAGTCGCATCCGGACCGCCATCTGGTCTTCGTGGGGGGTGGCGCTTCGACAGAGCAGTTGCAGGCGACTGTCGAGTCACTTGGGCTTCAGCGTCAGGTGTCGTTCCTCGGCGTCGTGCACTCCTTGGGCGACCTGCGCGCGCTCTACTCCCGCGCCATCTGCTCCGTGTCGCCCGGTTATGCCGGGCTGAGCCTGACGCAGAGCCTGTGTTTCGGTGCACCGATGGTGGTGGCCGAATCGGAACCGCATGCGCCGGAGATCGAGTTGACTGTCACGGGCGACGTGACATTCTTCCGTAGCGACTCGACTGAAGAACTAGCGGCAACGCTGCTCGACCCGGACTTGCAGCTGACCGACGCCGAGCGGCTACGC
>JBDUDX010000144.1:0-17339 GCA_040002735.1 Frankiaceae bacterium
GCAACGCCGACGGCAGCGTCGCGGAGATGTGCGGCAACGGGGTGCGGGTCTACGCGCGGTACCTGCTCGACGCCGGACTTATCGAATCCGGACCGCTGCGGTTGGCCACCCGCCACGGCATCCGAGACGTCTGGGGAGAGGCGGTCGGCGACTTGATCACCGTTGATATGGGGCTCGCCGAAACCGCCAATATGCCCGTGACGATCACTGTCGGTGGGGTGCGCCGTCCGGCGTTGCCGGTTGACCTGGGGAATCCGCACGCTGTCGTCATGATGGAGGACCCGGTGGGCGGTCTGGACCTTACCGCCGCACCGATCGTGCCCCGCGCTGCCTTCCCGGCCGGGGCCAATGTGGAATTCGTGAATGTCGTTTCGCCCGGCCGGCTGCGGATGCGGGTGATCGAGCGCGGGGTGGGGGAGACGCGCTCCTGCGGTACGGGGGCGTGCGCCGCAGCGGTGGCGGCCGGGCCCGGTCGGGACTGGCGGGTGGACGTGCCGGGCGGGCAGCTGCTGGTGCGCTGGGCCGGGAACCGGGTGCTGCTGAGCGGGCCAGCAGTGTTGGTGGCCGAGGGCGTACTGCGGTCCGAGTTGTTTCAGCGGAACGCGGGCATTGCCCCGCTGGACGACTCCGCTAGGGGACCGGACGTTCCGTAGCAGAAGAAATATCGCGTGACGGCCCGTCGGGACCGTGCGACGATCGATGCGATGACCGAATCCACCGCCTTTGACGATGCCGACATCGGAGCTGCCGCCCACCTGGCCGGCGACCCGAGCCGTGAGCCTGACGGAAAGGATCAGGATGCCTGGGACAGCCGCGACCTTGTCGCGGACCGCCAGGCTCTGCGCCGGGTGCCGGGGTTGGCCACCGAACTCGCCGACGTCACCGAGGTCGAGTACCGCCAACTTCGCTTGGAACGCGTGGTGCTGATCGGCGTCTGGACGCAGGGCACTGCCGCGGACGCCCAGCACTCGATGGCGGAGCTGGCGGCCCTCGCCGAAACCGCCGGTTCCGTCGTCTGTGACGCGGCAATCCAACGGCGCGACAAGCCGGACCCGGCCACGTACGTCGGTTCCGGCAAGGCACGGGAGTTGCGCGACATGGTTGCCGCCGCTGCCGCGGACACGGTGATCTGCGACGGCGAGCTGACTCCGGGCCAGTTGCGCCAGCTCGAAGATGTGGTCAAGGTCAAGGTGGTCGACCGAACCGCACTGATCTTGGACATCTTCGCCCAGCACGCCACCAGCCGGGAGGGCAAGGCGCAGGTGGAGTTGGCGCAGATGACCTACATGCTGCCCCGGCTCCGCGGTTGGGGTGAGTCGTTGTCCCGCCAGGCGGGTGGCCGGGTATCCGGTGGAGCCGGCATCGGCACCCGGGGCCCGGGCGAAACGAAAATCGAGACAGATCGGCGGCGTATTCGCAACCGGATGGCGAAACTCCGGAAAGAGATTTCCGGGATGGCTATCGCACGGGGCACCAAACGACAGGAGCGGGTGCGCCACGCCATTCCCTCGGTGGCCATCGCCGGCTACACCAACGCCGGGAAATCCTCGTTGCTCAACCGGCTCACTGACGCCGGCGTGCTCGTGCAAGATGCGTTGTTCGCGACCCTGGACCCCACGGTCCGCCAAGCGCAGACGCCGGACGGCCGGACGTACACCCTGACCGACACCGTCGGCTTCGTACGCCACCTGCCGCACCAGTTGGTGGAGGCGTTTCGGTCCACGCTGGAGGAGGTAGCGAAAGCGGACCTTATCCTGCACGTGGTGGACGGTTCGGACACCGATCCGGAGAGCCAACTGGTCGCCGTCCGAGAGGTACTCGGGGACATCGACGCGAGCGCCATTCCGGAGATCGTCGTGGTGAACAAGAGCGACGCGGCAGATCCGCTTACCCTCGCTCGACTCGCCCGCCGAGAGCCGTCGGCCATCGTCGTAAGTGCGCGTACCGGAGCCGGCCTGCCTGCCCTCATCGACGCGGTAGCCAACGCGCTGCCCCGACCACAGATTCCGGTTACGGTGCTGGTTCCCTACGACCGGGGGGATTTGGTGTCCAAGCTTCACCAATACGGCGACCTGTCCGCCGAAGAGCACACCGCGGACGGCACCCGGTTGACCGCGAAAGTCCCGGCCAGCCTGGCTGCCGAACTGGAACCCTACGCGGTGGTCGTGACCGGATAACGCTACCGTCGTGGGGCCGTCGCTCTTCCTGACCGGTACCGTTCGGTCATGAAGACGGTGATCATCTTGCTGCTGCTGCTGGTTCTGATCGCTTTGGCGGCCGGTGCGGGGGTGTCGTCGCGACGCCGACGAGAAGGGTTGCGCACTCGTTTCGGTCCCGAGTACGACCGTACGGTGGCGCAGGCCGGAAATGCCCGAGAGGCGGAAGCCGATCTCACGGCTCGCGAGCGACATCGAGCGACCTATGAGGTGCGTCCCCTGACCCCGGAGGCCCGTGAGCGCTACCGCGACACGTGGCTGAGCATCCAGACCGCGTTCGTCGATGCCCCAGACGTCGCGATCCGGGACGCTGACCGTCTCGTCACCGACGTGTTGGCGGAGCGCGGATATCCGACTGAGGACCGGAGTCAGCTCCTCGGGGACCTCTCCGTCGACTTGGCTCCCGAGCATGCCGAGACGCTGGATCGTTTTCGCGCGGCGCACGAGATCTACCAGCGGAACGAACGGCGCGAGGCGACGACCGAGGATCTGCGCCGGGGAATGCACCAGTATCGGACGCTGATGGAGGAACTCGCCCATTGATCGTCGGCATCGTTCAGACCCGGCGCAGCACTGCGGTGACCTTGCCCAGGATCGTGGCCTCATCGCCCCGCAAGGGAGCGTAGGCGGAGTTGGCAGGCATCAACCACATCGCGTCGTCGCGTCTCTGCAAGGTCTTCACCGTCGCCTCGCCCTCAATCATTGCCGCCACGATGTCGCCGTTTTCGGCCACGGCTTGCTGGCGGACAACGACCCAGTCGCCATCGGTGATGGCCGCTTCAATCATCGAGTTCCCCGTCACCCTGAGCAGGAAGAGCGTTCCCTCTCCGACCAATTGCCGGGGCAACGGGAACACATCCTCGACTATCTGTTCAGCGACCACTGGGCCACCCGCGGCAATGCGGCCGACGACCGGCACGTAGGCGGGGGTGGGCGTACGGTCGCCCACCCCGGTGTCATCGCCGCCGCCGGACTGCACTACCTCGACCGCGCGAGGCCGGTTGGCGTCCCGCTTGAGGAACCCTTTACGTTGCAATGTGGTCAGTTGATGGGCGACGCTGCTGGTGCTGGTGAGGCCCACAGCTTCCCCGATCTCCCGCATGCTGGGCGGATACCCTCGGCGGTCCACGGAGTTGGTAATCACCTCGAGGACTCTTCGTTGCCGCTGCGTGAGGCCAGCGGCGTCCGGCGGACCATCCGGTAACCGGGACACCTCGGCCACTCCGTTGGCGGCGCTGGCGCGCCGGGCCTTGCTGGGTTGCCGTGACGGACGGTCACTTGACTTTCCGGTTGTCATGGATGCCTCCGAGGTGCTTCTTGCGGTGCGGCCGCCCTGACGATGCGTTTCGGGCGCTGAGGGCACGGTATCGGCAATTCCCGACAAGATTCAAACACCAGTTCGAACGTGTCGGAATTTTGTCGTCCGCTCGTGGTACAACAGTGTCGAACGGGTGTTCGAGCCCGCGGCCCCCATCAGGAGCGCCCATGACCACAGTGACGGCAACTGCCGACACCCGCGCCCATCGCCCCCCGTGCCCCCGAGGTGCGGCCGACGACCCGGGCGGCGATGATCTCCGCCGCCTCGTGGATGCCCCGCGACGGCAAAGCTCCCGGCCGGTGCCGCGCCGCTCCCGAGGGCACCGTCCGCACCGGTGGCACATCCTGCCGGCGGCCGGCGGGTCTTCGGTCGTGCTCCAGCAGTACTCGGCGGGTCGGCCGATGGATACTCTCCCGGTCGAGGCACGGCTTGGCCGACTCTGCTGCCACCAGCCGCCTCGTCTGACCACGCGCGGCCGTGTCGTGGCCTGCCTGGTGGCACTGGCTGTCATCGTCGGAGCCCTCGGGGCGGGACGTGCCACGAACGCCGCTTCAGCCGACACCCGCGGGGCTATCGCAACGGTGGTAGTGCAGCGTGGTCAGTCTCTGTGGCAAATCGCCGGCGAGGTGGCGCCGGATGCGGATCGCCGGAGCACGATCGCCACCATCGCGCGCCTCAATTCCGGACTCCGGGCCGAGCTCCATCCTGGGCAGACATTGCGAGTGCCGATGCCTTGAGCCCATCCGCATCGACGTATGCGCGGGCTTGAGGTCGGCGGGCGCATCTATGGGCCGATCGCGACACGCCCGGGCGCACCGGCTGACCTGCGGGTTTGCCCGATCGGCTTGCCCGAGGACCAGAATCGGCCTACGGTCACAACATCTGGTAGTTACAGCGCTGTAGTTCTCCACAGGTTGTGGTGCTGTGTCCACAGCTTCCACACCGGTCAGTGCACAGCCCGGGCTACACCAGACGGTACGAAGCCCCGCCCAGGCGGCTCGTCGGGACGGAACGGAAAGGAGTCGCCGTGCGTTGTCCCTTCTGTCTGCACCCGGACAGCCGGGTGGTCGACAGCCGCGAGGCCGAGGAGGGAGCCGCCATCAGGCGTCGCCGGTGCTGCTCGGTTTGTGGCGCGCGCTTCACCACATTAGAGACCGCAACGCTGCTGGTCCTGAAGCGGTCGGGCATTCGGGAACCGTTCTCGACCCGGAAGGTGCTCGCCGGGGTACGGAAGGCGTGTCAAGGACGGCCGGTCGACGATGACGACTTGGCCGTGCTCGGACACGTCATTGAGGAAACCGTTCGCGGACGGGGCGCCGCAGAGGTTTCCAGTCAGGACATCGGTCGGGCGGTGCTTGCCCCGCTTCGACGGCTCGACGAGGTGGCCTATCTCCGGTTTGCCTCGGTCTATCGCTCGTTCGCGTCTCTCGCCGACTTCGAAGCGGAGATCGCGATGCTGCGCCGGACGTCGGAGTCCAGCACGTCATCGGAGTCCCCCATGCCCGCCGATCCGCCAGAGTCGGCCCGGCGGCTGGCGCGCACGCCCGCCAGTTAGCCCTCCGAGCATCGCGGCAACGGAAGCCACATTACCTATTGCCCGGAAAGGCAGATTGTATGACCGAGACCGTCGGTAGCGCCCAGGACAGCAATGGCCGATTGGTGAGCGGCCTACGTATCGAACGCGTGTATACCCGTCCGGATGTGCATCCCTACGACGAGGTTACCTGGCAGCGGCGGGACGTCATCCTGACGAACTGGCGGGACGGGTCGATCAACTTCGAGCAGCGTGGCGTTGAGTTTCCGGATTTCTGGTCCGTGAATGCGGCGAACATTGTCACGACGAAATACTTCCGTGGCGCGGTAGGCACCGCGGACCGCGAGTGGAGTCTCAAGCAGTTGCTCGACCGGGTGGTCACGACCTATACCGCGGCTGGCCGAGAGCATGGGTACTTTGCCACCGATGACGACGCCGAAGCGTTTCAGCATGAGCTGACGTTCATGCTGTTGCATCAGATCTTCTCCTTTAACTCACCCGTGTGGTTCAACATCGGCACATCGGCCCCGGCGCAGGTGAGTGCGTGTTTCATCCTGGCGGTCGAGGACACCATGGAGTCCATCCTGAACTGGTACCGCGAAGAAGGACATATTTTCAAGGGCGGGTCCGGTGCCGGAGTGAACCTGTCACGAATTCGCTCCTCCAAAGAGCTGCTGTCCTCCGGCGGGACGGCCAGCGGTCCGGTGAGCTTCATGCGTGGCGCGGACGCCTCAGCCGGCACGATCAAGTCGGGTGGCGCAACGCGGCGAGCGGCGAAGATGGTGGTGCTCGATGTGGACCATCCGGATATCGCTGAATTCATCGAGACCAAGGCCCGCGAGGAGCGGAAGATTCGGGTGCTTCGCGATGCGGGCTTCGATATGGACCTCGGTGGGCTCGACATCACCAGCGTTCAGTATCAGAACGCCAACAATTCAGTGCGGGTTACGGATGCCTTCATGACTGCGGTGGAGGAGGGTGGCGATTTCTTCCTGCGAGCTCGATTGGACGGTCGGGTGATCGAGACTGTCGACGCACGGACGTTATTCCGCACCATGGCCGAGGCGGCCTGGAGTTGCGCCGATCCGGGGATCCAGTACGACGACACCATCAATGACTGGCACACCAACCCCGAGACCGGGCGCATCACGGCGAGCAACCCGTGCTCGGAATACATGTCGTTGGACAACTCCTCCTGCAACCTCGCGTCGCTCAACCTACTGAGTTTCTTGCGGGACGACGACACCTTCGACTCCGAGCGCTTCGTTCGGGCGGTCGAACTGGTGACCACCGCTATGGACATCTCCATCTGTTTCGCGGACTTCCCCACCGAAGCGATCGCTCAGACGACTCGGGCGTATCGCCAACTGGGAGTCGGGTATTGCAATCTTGGCGCGCTGCTCATGGCGACCGGCCACGGATACGACTCCGAAGGCGGCCGAGCGCTCGCAGCAGCAATCACAGCGTTGATGACTGGTACGGCTTATCGCCGGTCGGCCGAACTCGCCGGAATCGTGGGGGCGTACGACGGCTATGCACGTAATGCCGACCCTCATCGCCGCGTGATGCGCAAGCACGCCGCAGCAATCGACAGCATCCGCCCAGCGGCCGCCGATGATGTGCGGATCGCCGCGGTGGCTTCGCGGCAATGGGAAGAGGCGCTGAGCGTTGGTGACCAGCATGGGTGGCGTAACGCACAGGCCAGTTTGTTGGCTCCCACCGGCACGATCGGCTTCATGATGGATGCCGACACCACGGGCATCGAACCCGACTTCGCCTTAGTGAAGTCGAAGAAGCTGGTGGGTGGCGGTTCGATGTCCATCGTGAATCAGGTCGTCCCGCGCGCCCTGCACAGCCTCGGATATCAGTCTGAACAGGTTGAAGCAATGATCGAACACATCGCTGAGCACGGCAGCGTCGTGGATGCCCCGGGTCTGCGTACGGAGCACTATGACGTGTTCGATTGCGCCATTGGTGACCGTGCGATTGGCCCGATGGGACACGTGCGGATGATGGCGGCTGTGCAACCGCACCTTTCTGGCGCCATCAGCAAGACGGTGAACATGCCGGAGACAGCCACCGTGGAGGAAATCGAGCGGATCTATCTCGAAGGCTGGAAGCTCGGCTTGAAAGCCTTGGCGATTTACCGGGACAACTGCAAGGTCGGCCAGCCGCTGTCCAACGCGAAGGCAAAGGTGGCAGCGGTGCCGGCCGAGGTTCCGCTGGAGTACAAGCCGGTGCGCAAGCGACTGCCGAAGAAGCGGCCAAGCCAAACGGTCTCCTTTGCGGTTGCCGGAGCTGAGGGTTACATGACGGCGTCGTCCTATCCGGACGACGGTCTCGGCGAGGTGTTCCTCAAGATGAGCAAGCAGGGCTCCACGCTGGCCGGAGTGATGGACGCCTTCTCCATCGCTATCTCCATCGCCCTGCAGTACGGCGTTCCCTTGGAGACCTATGTCTCCAAGTTCATCAACATGCGCTTTGATCCGGCCGGCATGACCGATGACCCAGATATTCGCATGGCGCAGTCGGTGATGGACTACATCTTCCGGCGACTCGCGCTGGACTATCTGCCGTACGACCAACGCGCTGAGTTCGGCATCTTCACTGCCGAAGAGCGGGCGGCTGCGGTGGCGGCGACGTACGGTGGCGGCCCGGTCAACGCCGACGATGTGCAAGCTCAGGTGGAGTCGTTGCAGACGTCCGCACCGGTCGAGTCCGCGGAGGCGGCACCCACCAGGTCGGTGGATTCCGTGACGACGGCGCCGGCATTGCGCGGACGCGATGCCGGCTCGGGGGCGACGATCAGTTCACAGACCGCTGTGGACGCCCCGTTGTGCTTCACGTGTGGCATTCGGATGCGCCCGGCCGGCAGTTGCTATGTGTGCGAGTCCTGTGGGAGCACCAGCGGCTGCAGCTGAGGTAGGGCGATCCGCAGGCCGGCGGTCAGTCCGGGCGCGCGCCGCAACTCCCAGTGCGGAGCCGGCGCGCTCCCGGCCCGACGCGGCCCACGGGTAGCGCGGAGCAGGAGGGGGCAGTTCATCGCGAGTGGGCGCGGGATCGCCGACGAGCCCACGCCGCGGTCGCGGCGTGGCGCAGCCGCTCGGCCACGGTGCCTCCCTCGGAGGCGCCGCCCGGAGTGACGATGAAGTCGTCCGTCATGGGCTTCCAGCTACGGCAGAAGTCGGCATCCACGGTCGCCAGCACGCGAAGGGCGCCATCCGGATGGTCCACCCACTCCGCTCCGATCTCCAGGTCGTAGTCCGTGCCACTGGTGCCTCGGACGACGCGCTTCTCCCGCACGCCGAGAAACCGCTCCATCAGCTGCTCGTACGGCGTTCGGTGGAGCTCGTCGAGCACGTCGGCGAGCACGTTCTTGGCCTCCTGTTTGTCCACCCGCGCAGTCTCCCTCAATCGTCCCGTCGGCGTGCGTCGAGGTCCCTCTCCGCGACCTTGAATGTCGAGCGTCGGTCAGCGCCTCGACAGGTACGGTCGAGACATGGCGGACCCCCACGACGCGAAGCTGCCGATCCGCATGCTCCATGACCGTGTATTGGTTGCCGCGGATCCCGAAGGCGAGCGGCGGTCCAACGCCGGCATCGTCATTCCGGCCACAGCGCAGGTGGAAAGCGCTTGTCCTGGGCGGAAGTGGTGGGTCTGGGCCCGAGCGTGCGCAGTGTGCAGATCGGTGACCGCGTCCTGTTCGATCCACAGGAGCGGGCTGAAGTGGAGTTACACGGCTCCGCGTACGTACTCCTCCGGGAAAGGGAGATTCACGCGGTGGCCTCGGAACGGCTGGACGACGGCGGGACCGGGTTGTATCTGTAGGGATTGCCGAAGATCAGCCGAGAAGCGGCATGGTCTCCCCACGGCCGACATAGCGGATCCGGTCCGCCCATCCCCGGTCGTGAGCAGCCTCGGTGAACTCGTGGTGAGGAGCATGCCGAGTACCCGGGTGCCACCGAGGTGGACCAGCGCGAGGTCGATGTCCGGGCATCGCTCGCCGATGTCCGCCAACCCGTCGTAGGCGTGTCACGGTGAGGAAGATCCGGAGCGGGCGGTCACTCGGTGTCGCGACAAACTCCAGCAGACTACCCATCACCGGTGGCGGAGCCAGCAAACGCGACCGGCCCCGGCCATGCTGGCCGGGCATCGCAGTGATCCGCAGCAGTGCATCTCCCTTCCGCAGCTCATGGCTCTCCCAGGTAGCCCACGCGGTGGCCTCGCCGAAGCCTTGCCGTCGGAGCCGCCGGGCGGCCATGCCGAGTGGTGACGATCGGTGGCACCGGGACAGGCCTCGCCGAGCCACCGATCCCAGTGATCACCGTGCAGGTGGGACAGTACGACCGCGTCCAGAGCGGGCAGTTGTTCGATGCCGAGCGCCGGATCCTTCCGGCGGCGACTGAGGTGAACACGTCCCAGGTAGACGAACTGGCCTCGGCGCAGGAAATTCTGATCCGTCAAGATCGTGAAGCCGGCATGCCGGAGGAGGGTGGTGACGTTCCCGATGAACGTCAGTCCGTCGACGGGTGGTGGTGGCGTGGCAACGGGCATGGGGTGCGATGTACCCCCCGATAGCCGCTGCTCAACGGAGACAGCCATGTGCCCGGCAGATGTCCCCAGCCCGCGCCTTTCGCCGGCTCGAGGTTGTCCCCAGCCGTCGTATTGGCCCTAGCTGCCGGCCGGCTGGACATCGCAAGGTGTCCCGTATGACCGATACCGCCCCACACCCGCATGGCGACGCTCCCACCCGCTTGAAGCTCAGTGCTCCGGCCGACGTGGTGGCCGCGGTGCCGTATCTGCTGGGGTTCCAGCCGGCTTCCAGCGTTGTCTTACTCTCCCTTCGCGGTGCCCGACAGCGCGTCGGCCTCACGTTGAGGGCGGACCTGCCACCGCCTGGCGAAGCTCGGAACGCGGTCGCGCTCCTGGCTGAGCAACTGTGTCGCAACGGCGCTGAGGCGGTCATCGCAGTGCTCTATGCCCAGGAGGCGGACGCGGCGGATTTCTGGGCAGCCCTCGCTGAGGCCTTGGCGGACGAGGCGCTGGTGATCAGGGAAGCACTCCGGGTGGCCGACGGTCGCTGGTGGTCCTACTTCTGCGACAACCCGAGTTGTTGCCCGGCCGCTGGGACGGTGATCCTTTCGCCCGGGGAATCCGGTGGGCCGAGCAGGGTGGGTGCCGAGTTGGTCAGCGCCGGCATGGTGGCATTGAGCAGCCGCGAAGAACTTGCCGCCAGCGTTGCAGCTGCGGGACCAGATGCGCTGGCCGCTGTCCAGGCCTATCTCGATCCGGCGGCCCGCGACATCGTCCGGCGGGTCGTTCAGCCCGGCGGTCTGGCGGCCTGCCGACGGGAGTGGCAACGGCATGTGGTGGGTTTCGTGACGCAGTGGAGCCGTCAAATCCCGCCCCCCGTCATCTCCGATCAGCAGCTGGCCGACCTGCTCATCGCGCTGGCCGACATCCCGACGCGCGACGTAGCCGCGGAATGGTCCAGCAGTCGGGGGGAGGAGGCGGCGGCGTCGGTGCAGTCCCTCTGGCGAGAGCTGACCCGCCGCTCACCGGCGCCCTACGACGTCGCGCCGGCGACGCTGCTGGCCCATGCCGCCTGGCACGCCGGAAACGGCGCGTTTGCTCGAATGGCGGTCGAGCGGGCCCTGGCGAGCGACCCGACCTACCGGCTGGCGCAGCTGATCGAGCGGCTACTCGATGAGGGCGTCGACCCGGCAAAGGCCCGCCGTCTGCAGCAGCGGGGGACCCGCCGACGGCGACGCTGAGGGAATCGGCTGACCAGGCCGAGGGTTGTCTTGGCTGACGCCTGCGCGCCCCACCAGCGCCGGTGCCCTCCCGGCGAAACCACAGCAGGAACGATTCCCAGCAGGCACGATTCCCAGCGACCACGATTCCCAGCAGCAAGGAGCCAGCCCGTGTTGTTCGGTCGGCACAAGACCACCTTGCCTTCGCCCGACTCCACCCTCCCGGGGCGGCCCGAACGGCCCTTCCGCCTGTCCGGCCGGCACGCCGTCCTCGGTACGTCACTGGAACCGCCGTACCCGGATGGCTATGGCGTGGCGATCTTCGGGATGGGGTGCTTCTGGGGAGCCGAGCGCCTCTTCTGGCAGCTTCCCGGAGTGTGGAGTACCGCCGTCGGTTACGCCGGCGGTTCGACCCCGCATCCCACCTATGAAGAGGTGTGCTCCGGCCGGACCGGCCACACCGAGGCCGTGCAGGTGGTGTTCGACCCGAGCCGGATCACCTATAGCGACCTACTCCGGGTCTTCTTCCAGGGGCATGACCCGACGCAATACATGCGCCAGGGAAATGACGTGTGAACCCAGTACCGGTCGGCGATCTACACCCACGACGACGGTCAGCGGCAGGCGGCGACGGCCACCCGAGACGCCTTCCAAGTGGTCCTGCGGGAGGCTGGTCACGGCGACATCACGACCGAGATCGCGCCTGCTGGGACCTTCTACTTCGCCGAGGAGTACCACCAGCAGTACCTGCACAAGGTCCCGGGGGGATATTGCGGCCTCGGGGGGACGGGCGTGTCCTGCCCGGTGGGCGTCGCCGTCGTGGACGCGGAGTCCTGAGCTGGTCGAGATCGGGGGCGCCGAGTTCGACCGCCTGGTCACCGAGGCACTGGACGGATTGCCCCCGAACCTCGGCCGGCTGCTCCGCAACGTTGTGGTGCTGGTCGAGGAAGAGCCGACCGAGCCTGGCCTGCTCGGGCTGTATGAGGGGATTCCACTCACCGAGCGGGACAGCTACTACAGCGGTGTACTGCCCGATCGGATCACCATCTTTCGGGGACCCCTCTGCCGGTACAGCCGTGACGTGGCCGACTTGCAGCGCGAAGTACGGGTCACGGTGGTCCATGAGGTAGCCCATCACTTCGGCATTGACGACGACAGGCTGCAGGCCCTGGGCTGGTGAGGCGGCTCGGAAGTAGACCCGCCGCCGCACCAGTGCCGGCTACCGCAAGTACTCTCGCAGCTCTGGGTGACGCAACTCCTTGAGCGTCTCGCGCTCGATCTGCCGAATGCGTTCCCGGGTCAGATTGAGTTCCCGACCGACCTCGTCCAGGGTACGCGGACGCCCGTCCTCCAGCCCGTACCTCAGCCGCACCACCGCGGCCGAACGCTCGGGGACCGTGGCGAGCACCTCCCGCAGCCGGGCTTGGAGCAGGCCGAAGTCGATGGCGTCCGTCGCGGTCGGCGCGTCCGCGTCTTCGATGAAGTCACCGAAGACCGAATCACCCTCGTCTCCGACCGGGGCATCGAGGCTCACCGGGTCCCGGCCGTACCGCAGGACCTGTTCCACTCGCTCCTTGGTGAGGCCCAAAGCCTCAGCAACCTCCGTCGAGGACGGATCGCGGGCCAACTGCTGGGCGAGGTCCCGCCGCATCCGCAGGGCGCGGTTGATCTGCTCGGTCATGTGCACCGGCACCCGGATGGTGCGACCCTGATCAGCCAGTGACCGCTGCAGGGCCTGGCGGATCCACCAGGTGGCGTACGTCGAGAACTTGTAACCCTTGGCGAAGTCGAACTTCTCCACCGCGCGGACCAGCCCGATGTTGCCTTCCTGCACCAGATCGAGCAGCGGCAGCCCGCGCCCCTGGTACCGCTTCGCCAGGGAAACCACCAGCCGCAGGTTCGCTTCCAGCAGATGGCGCTTGGCACGCTCGCCATCGGCGACGATCATCCTCAGGTGATGACGCCGGGCGTCCTGCTGGTCCGTCTCCGGAATGCCGTTCAGCAGCGCCTCGGCGTAAAGGCCGGCTTCCACCCGCTTGGCGAGGTCGACCTCCTGCTCGGCGGTGAGCAGCGGCACCCGGCCGATCTCGGTCAGATATTGCCGGACCAGATCGGTGCCGACAGCTTCTTCATCGAGCGACGGCTCCTCGATGTCGAGAGCCGGTACGGGTTCACTTCGCAGCGAGGCCGCCGGGGGCTGTGCGGTGTCCGGATCGTCTGTCTGCTCAGGCAGCGTTGCCGGCGAGATGCCGAGGACGATGGGGTCGTATTCACTAGCGGCATCCCCTCGGCGGGCATGCTTGGTGGGGGTGTGGTCGACGCGTACTGCGGCCATGGCGTCCGACTTCCTGCGAGTCGATGGTTTCACTACTTGTGCAAACCAACTATGCCCCGACTAGATTCCGCTACTCGCGCTCCGCCGAAGCAGGCGAGAATGCCTTGTGCGGATTCCCATCGCCGAGGCGTCGGATCCGCGTCTGACCGACTACGCACGGCTGACCGACGTGGCGCTGCGTCGCCGTCATGAGCCGGCCACCGGAATGTTCATCGCCGAGGGCGAACTGGTGCTGCGCCGGGCCGTGGCGGCCGGATACTCGGTCCGGTCCATGTTGCTGCTTCCCCGGTACGCCGCCGAGTTGGAGCCGCTCGCCGGCGGCGCGCCGGTCTATCTCGGCAGCGCGGAGACGCTGGCGGCAATCACCGGTTTCGACGTCCATCGCGGCGTGTTGGCCGCGCTGAACCGCCGGCCGCTCCCGGCGCCGGCCAGTCTGATGTCCGCGAGTCGTCGGCTGCTGGTCTTGGAGGGTCTGAGCAACCCGACGAACGCCGGCGCGATATTTCGTTGCGCCGCCGCCCTGGGTATCGATGCCGTGCTGTTGAGCCCGGACTGCGTCGACCCGCTGTACCGGCGGGCGGTGCGGGTGTCCATGGGAGCGGTGTTCGCGGTGCCGTACGCCCGACTGTCGAACTGGCCCGGCGATCTGGTCGCGGTGCGCGAAGCGGGTTTTCGGCTCCTCGCGCTGACACCCGATCCCAGCGCCAGCCCGCTGACGGCACCGGCGGCGGCCGAGGCGCGGCTCGCTCTGATGCTCGGAGCCGAGGGGCCGGGGCTCAGCGCGGCCGCCCGCGAGCGGGCTGACCGATCAGTGCGCATCCCGATGGCCGCCGGTGTCGATTCGCTCAACGTGGCCGCCGCCGCGGCGATCGCCTGCTTCCTCCTCGGTGCCCGGCCATCGGCCTCATGACCGGCCATCGGCCCAACGAGGAGTGGGGGGTGGCATCAACCCCGGGGCATAGAATGAATCCTACGGCCGACGCCGTTCGTGAACTGGTCGAGAGCCTTCGGGTAGTCCGCCAGCGGGAAGCGGTGGATGATCCTGATGTCCGGGTCGAGCACTCCACCGGTGAACAACTCGGCGGCGCGTTCAAAGCTGTGCAGCACGGCCTTCGGTGCCGGCCTGCTCGCCGCGCAGAGCGCCGGGTGGGCGGCGGAGTTCTCCGCCGTCGATCAGGGTGCCGTGGAATGGACCGACCCGGACCCGGTCTGGGTGCCGGCGGCAGACAGGTTCGTTCGGTACCGGACGATGGTGAGCCGACTCAGCTGATAGTGAAGGCCGTGAGCCCTTGCGGGGTCTCCTCCGACACGTCTACAGACGTGACGTCGGCGAGCCGCGTACCACGACGGCACCAGGCGACCAACTCCTCGACTGACTCCGCCGGGCCCTCGAAGATCGCCTCTACCGAGCCGTCAGTCAGATTGCTGACCGTGCCGGCGAGGTGCGCGGCGTGAGCCCGCCGCCGGCAACTGTCCCGGAAGGAGACGCCCTGTACCCGCCCGCGCACCAGCACGCGTCGCCGTACCGGGGCACTCATCGCAGAGATCGTAGGCCCACGGGAGCCGACGGACCCTACTCCTCCATGTAGTCGCGCAGCACGCGCGACCGGGAGGGGTGCCGCAGCTTCGACATCGTCTTGGACTCGATCTGGCGGATCCGCTCCCGGGTCAGTCCCAGCGCGCGGCCGATCTCGTCCAGCGTGCGCGGCTGACCGTCGGTAAGACCGAAGCGCAGCCGGACCACCATCGCCTCACGCTCCGGCAGGGTGGCCAGTACATCCTCGATCTGGTCCTGCAGCAACCCGAAGTTCACCACGTCGATGGCGACCGGCGCGTCGGCGTCTTCGATGAAGTCACCGAGGAGTGAGTCGCCGTCGTCGCCGACGGTCTGGTCCAGGCTCACCGGGTCCCGGGAGTACCGCAGAATCTCCACGACCTTGTCCGGGGTCATCTCCACCTGGGCGGCCAACTCCACCGGGGTGGGCTCGCGACCCAGGTCGGCGAGCATCTGCCGCTGGGCGCGGGTCACCCGGTTGATGATCTCGACCATGTGCACCGGAATACGGATGGTCCGCGACTGGTCGGCCATCGCCCGAGTGATCGCCTGGCGGATCCACCAGGTGGCGTAGGTGGAGAACTTGTAGCCCTTGGTGTAGTCAAACTTCTCTACCGCGCGTACCAGGCCCAGGTTGCCCTCCTGGATCAGGTCGAGAAACGCCATCCCGCGGCCGGTATAGCGCTTGGCGACGGAGACCACCAGGCGCAGGTTGGCCTCCAGCAAGTGGTCCTTGGCCCGCGAACCGTCCCGGCGGATCTCCTCCAGGTCACGTCGCAACTGCGAGGGCAGTCGTTCGTCACTCTGCTCCGCCTCGCGCAGTTTCTGCGCAGCGAACAAGCCCGCCTCCACCCGCTTGGCGAGCTCGACCTCCTGCACCGCGTTCAGCAGGGCGACCTTGCCGATCTCGCGCAGGTAGACCCGTACCAGGTCGGCGGACACGCCGGGGGTGGTGTCCTCCACGACCGCGTCGGCGGCGTCGTCCTCCTCGAGTTCCTCCGGCTTCGGCTCGGCTTCGGCGAGGGGAACCGGCACGTCGGCGGCCGGAACCGCCGCACTCGGCGACGCGACCACCGAGGGCTCGGCCGGGTTGACCGGCGGTACGACGGTCAACGGCCGGTTGTCTGCGGCCGCTGTTTTGCGACGGCTGGGTCGCGGGGGAGCTGCCGCCTGAGCCGCCGGCTCCACCGCCTGAGCAGCCGGCTCCACCGCCGGGTCACTGGGCTGCCCTACTGCGGCCTGGCTCGGCGGCGACGCACCTGCCGGCTTGCGGCGGGGGGTGGTCTTCTTCGCTGGTGCTTCGGCTGCGGGCGGCGTGCCGACCGGCTCGGGCGTACTCGCAACCGGGCTCTCAGCCGCCACCTTCGCCATGCGTGCTGGTCGGACCGGCTTTGCGACCGATTCGGTTCGGTCGGCTGCTGACGCCTTCGACCGCCGGGCCTTCGGAGCGGCGGCCGAGCGGCCATCCTCAACCACTAGTGCCACCCCCGAATCGGTGAGCTGGCGCAAGATCTTCTTACCCTGAGTGACCGGAACTCCGGCCTCGTCGAAGGCCCGTCGAAGATCATCAATAGCCACCTCACCGCGGTCGCGACCTTGGGCCAACAACGCTTCCAGCGCCACGCTGGCGTGGTCGTCGGAGCCGGGAGAGGGAACGGCGGCATGCGCCGTACTGGCCGGGGTCACGGATGTCCTCACTTGTGGCGTCTCGGGTTCGTGCGGTAATTCACTGCGGTACGCCGAACTCTCGGTTCGCGGGAGCCCGACCGGCTCACCCAGCGGTGGACCGCGGCAGGTATAACGCCAGCGGCGGTCAGTCTCTTCCAACGCCTCCTAGCGTACTGGCGCAACCCCGAGAAACAGTAACACCGGAGCCGCCGGAGCCGAAGGGAGTTTTCCGGAGCGGGGAGTGGGGCGAGCGCTCAGTAGGCGCCGCGACTGGCGAGAACGGCGGCCCCGGTCCGCCAGAGTATCGCCAGGTCCAAGGGCAAGGACCAGTTCTCCACGTAGTCAAGATCCAGCCGTACCGCCTCCTCCCAGGGCAGATCCGAGCGACCGCTGACCTGCCACAGTCCGGTGAGCCCGGGCTTGACCAGCAGCCGCCGGTACACGTCGTCGGTATACTGCGCCACCTCGGCGGGTAGCGGAGGCCGCGGGCCTACCAGCGACATCTGGCCACGGAGCACGTTGAGCAACTGCGGCAGTTCATCGACGGAGTACCTTCGCAGGACCGCTCCGAGCCGCGTGATCCGGGGATCCTTGCGCATCTTGAAGAGCACGCCGTCGGTCTGCTCGTTGGCTGCGGCGAGTCCGGGAAGTGCCGCCTCGGCGTCGGTCCGCATGGTGCGGAACTTGTAGATCGTGAACTGCTCGCTCTTGCGGCCGACCCGGCGTTGCCGGAACAGCGCCGGACCGGGGCTGGTCGTCCGGATGGCCAGTGCGATGCCCAGCAGGATCGGGGCCAGCACCACGACCGCCGCGAGGGCCACCACCCGATCGAACCCGCCCTTGATGATGCGCCGGGCGCCGGTGAACTCCGGGTGGTCGACGTGCAGCAGCGGCAGGCCGGCCACGGGCCGGATAGAAATCCGCGGACCCGCGATGTCGGTGATCGCCGGGGCGACCAGC
>JBDUDX010000145.1:0-16918 GCA_040002735.1 Frankiaceae bacterium
CGGCCAAGCCGGTTCGCCCGGCAGAAGGTCGGGATAGAGCGCCGTGGCCGGTCCGACGATCCGGCGGCCATCGACTGGTACGTCCGCCGGCCGGTCCACTGCCGGCCCGGCGATCCGCGCGCCGGTGGCGTCGTAGGCCGCCCAGTACACCTCCCGGCGACGGGCGTCGGTAGCCACCAGTACCGCACCGCGACCGCGGGCCAGGATGTCGAGGGAACAGACCGAGTACGCCGGAATGCCGAGAGCGTCGGCGAGGGCCGCTGCGGTCACCAGGCCGACCCGGAGTCCGGTGAACGGACCGGGTCCGGTGCCCACGCCGATCGCACCGATGCCGGCCCGGTCCATGCCGGCGTTGGCCAGCACGTCGGCGATCAGCGGCGCAAGCACCTCGCCGTGCCGGTTGACGCCGACCTCGCAGCGCTCGGCAAGGACCTGCCCGTCGTCGACGAGCGCGACCGTCACGGCCGGCGTCGAGGTGTCCAGGGCGAGGATGCGCACAACTCCCCACCCTAGGTTGGCGGAAGCGGTACGCCTTCCCAACGGTCGCCGAAGCCGCCGAACCGCACCGTCCGGTTGTCGTCCGCGGGGTCCACCGGCCGGCTGATCCTTACCTCCAACCGGTGCGGCGCGAGTACCTCGGCCAGCCCTTCTCCCCACTCGACCAGGGTCACGGACTCGGCCAGAGAGGCGTCCACGTCGAGATCATCCAACTCCGCCACCGAGCCGAGTCGATAGGCGTCCACATGCACCAGCGGAAGCCGCCCGCCGCGATGTACCCGGGCCAGTACGAAGGTCGGGGACCGGATCGCGCCCGGGACGGCGAGGCCGGCGCCGACCCCCTGGGCGAATGTGGTCTTGCCGGCCCCGAGTGCGCCGATCAGCAGCACCAGATCGCCCGGCCGCAACGCCTCGGCCAGCGCCGCACCCAATTCGCGCATCGCCGCAGCGGTCGGCACGCTGACCGGCCCGGCACTCACCTCGACAGCCCGGCCGCCATCGCCAGGTCCGCCCGGAGCAGCGCCATCGGCTCGCCGGCCGGCCCGAACCTCAGCGCCGCCGACGGGTGGTAAGTCGGCAGCACGGCCCGGCCGGCGACGTCGTGGGTTCGGCCGCGGACGTCCGCCAGCCGCCGGCCGCGGCCGAGGAACCAGGCGGTGGCCGTACCGCCGAGCGAGACGATCACCCGGGGGTCGATCGCGTCGAGCTGCGCGGTCAGCCATCCCCGGCAGGTGTCCACCTCTCGCCGGCTGGGCGGCCGGTTGCCGGGGGGACGGCACTTGACGACGTTCGTCACGGCTACGTCCGCCCGGTCCAGGCCGGCTTCGGCGAGCAGCCGGTCGAGCAGCTGACCGGCCCGGCCGACGAACGGTAGGCCCAGCGCGTCCTCCTGCGCGCCCGGCCCTTCGCCGACGAGCAGCAGCGGCCCCGGTACCGGTCCGGAGCCGACCACCACCCGGCGCCGCCCGACCGAGAGCGGACACGCCTTGCAGGACGCGATCCGGGACGCCAGCGCGGGGTAATCGATCGGCGGGTCGCTCAGCGCGGGCACGCCCGCTCCAGCAGGCCGGCCAGGGCGGCGTTGACCGTGTCGGGGTGCTCCAACATCACCATGTGCCCGGCCCGCGGTACGACGACCAGATCCGCGGTCGCCAACTCCGCAGCCATCGAACGACTGTGATCCGGCGGTGTCTGCAGGTCATGGTCGCCGACCAGGACCAGCGTCGGAACCTTCTTGAGCACCCCCAGTGCCTTCAGCTTGTTGTGGTTGGCGAAGGCCGGGAAGAACTCTGCCATCACCGCGAACGGGGTGCTCTCGATCAGCGTGGCCATCAGGGCCATCCGCTCCGGTGGCACCTCGGAGGCGAAGGAGTACCGCTTGGTGAGCCATACGCCGACCGCCGCGTTGGCCTTCCGTCCGGCGTCCACCAGATGCGCCCGGCGAGTGAGGCGGGGCAGCACCCAAGGCGCCAGCCGGTACCCGATCGCGCTGAGGCCGGCGGGCAGGCCGTACGTGGCCTCACTGAGCTTTCCGGCGGACGTACTCACCAGCGCAACGCCGACGATCCGATCCCCGAAGATCTCCGGAAAGGCATCCGCCAGCGCCATGATCGTCATACCGCCCATGGAGTGACCGATCACCACCACCGGGCCGGACGGCGCCATCGTGTCCATGACGGCACGCAGGTCCTGCCCGAGTTGATCGATGGTGCACCGGTCGGCCCGGCTGCGTCCGGAGCGACCGTGGCTGCGCTGGTCGTAGGCGACCAGCCGCGCGCTGCCGTCCCGCCACTGCCCGAGCGAGCGCCACTGGTAGTGCCAGCAGCGCCGGTCCACGCAGTAGCCGTGGACGAAGATCACGGTCACCGGTCCGTCGCCGGTGCGCACCACGTCGAGCGGGCAGCCGTCGTCCGCCCGTACCGACGTCCGCTCCCCCGGCAGGTCGCCGAGCAGGTCGACGGCACCCGGCGGCAGCGGGCGAGTGGCGGCACTGCGCCGACGGGCGACCAGCCCGGCGCCCGCGGCTGCCAGTCCGGCCGCCGCCGCAGCCGCACTGGCTGCGGTGGCCCGACGGCCGGGCCTGGGCGGATGGGTGAGGATCGGGCCCAGCCGACGCCGAGCAGTCGTCATTTCCGGCCGCCGGTGTAGACCCGAGGCACCCGCGGCCCGACCCGGGTGACGATTTCGTACCCGATCGTGCCGAGCGCCTCCGCCCACTCCTGGGCGGTCGGTTCGCCGGCGTCCCCCGGGCCGAAGAAGACCGCCTCGTCGCCGGCGGTCACCGGATCGTCCCCGACGTCGAAGACCACCTGATCCATGCACACCGTGCCGGCGATCCGGCGCCGTCGGCCGCCGAGCAGCACCTCGCCGGTACTCGACGCTGCCCGCGGGATGCCGTCGGCGTAACCGAGCGGCACCAGGGCGAGCCGGGTGTCGCGGGGTGTGGTGTACCGGTGACCGTAGGAGACCCCCTCACCGGCGGCGACCCGCTTGGCGAGAACCACCTGTCCGGTGAGGGTCATCGCCGGGCGCAGGCCGAAGTCCGCCGGCGTACCCACGTCGGGTCCCGGGGAGACGCCGTACGCGGCGATACCCGGGCGGACCAGATCGAAGTGCGCCGCCGGCAGCGTGAGGGTGGCCGCGGAGTTCGCCAGATGACGCAGCTGCGGGCGTACGCCGGCCCGCTCGGCCACCTCCACCGCATCGGTGAACCGGGTGATCTGGCGGCCGATGGTGGGATGGCCGGGTGCATCGGCGTAGGCGAAGTGCGACCAGATGCCCACCACCTCGACCGTGCGGTCGGCCGCGGCCTTCGCGGCCGCATCGAGCAACCCCGGCCAGTCGGCGGCGGTCGCGCCACCGCGGGACAGGCCGGTGTCCACCTTGAGATGCACCCTCGCCGGGGCGCCGACCTCGTGCGCCGCGGCCGCCGCCGCGGCCAGCCCAGGCTCCGCGTACACCCCCACATCGATCTGCTGGCGGATGGCGTCGGTCAGCTCCTCGTCCGGCCCGATCAGCCAGGCCAGGACGGGCGCCGCAATGCCGGCGGCCCGCAGGCCGAACGCTTCGGCGAGGACGGCGACTCCCAGCCAGCTGGCGCCGCCGTCCAGCGCCGCCCGGGCGGCCGGCACCATGCCATGGCCGTACCCATCCGCCTTCACCACGGCCATCACGGCTGCGCTCGGTGCCCGGGACGCCAGGTTGGCAACATTGTTCCGGATGGCGTCGAGGTCGATCCTGCAGGCGGCGATCACGTACTGCAGTCTCTCAGGGCGAGCCGGCGCTGGAGATGCCGGCTGACGCGACGCCCTCGCGGTGGATCGCGCTCGTCAGCGTAGGGCCGCCACCGCCGCCGGCCACTGGGCGACCAGGTCGGCCGCGACGATCGATACCCCAGGCCCGGCGGCCAACTGACCGGCGAGGCCGTGCAGGAACGCGCCGCAAGAGCCCGCGTCGAGCGGGCTGAGGCCCCCGGCGAGCAGCGCCCCCGCGCCACCGGATAGCACATCGCCGCTGCCGGCGGTGGCGAGCCACGGCGTACCGGTCGGGTTGACCCGGACCCGGCCGGACGGGTCGGCGACGAGCGTGGCGGCACCTTTCAGCAGCACGGTGACGCCCAACTCGGCTGCCGCCCGGGTGACCCAGGCGAGCTGGTCGGCCTCCACCGTGGCCCGCTCGGTGCGCATCAGCCGCGCGAACTCGCCGGCGTGCGGGGTCAGGAGCGTCGGCGCTGACCGGCCCACGAGCCATTCCCGGTGCCGGCTCAGTACGGTCAGCCCGTCGGCGTCGACGAGCACCGGCACGTCGGTGCGCAATACGGCCGCGACGACGTTCTCGGCCGCCTCGCCGGTACCCAGCCCAGGCCCCACCACCCAGGCCTGTACCTGCCCGGCGACGGTCGGGTCGGCACCCTCCTCGGTTACCGTGACCACCGCCTCCGGCCACCGATGACGAACGACCTCGGCGGGGTGCGGCGGCCCGACGTAACGCACCATGCCGGCGCCGGACCGCAGCGCGCCTCCGGTGGCCAGGACCGCGGCCCCGGTGTAGGTCTCACTGCCGGCGACGATGCCGACCACGCCGCGGCGGTACTTGTTGGAGCCGGCGTCAGCCTGCGGAATCCGGGCGGCGACGTCCTGCGCATCGAGCATCGTCAACCGCGCGTCCGGCAACTCCAGCCCGATGTCGACGCACTCCACGATCCCGGCGTACGACGCGCCCGGGGACACCACGAGCCCGGGCTTGCGGGTGCCGAAGGTGACCGTCACGTCCGCCCGGACCGCCACGCCGTCCACCCGGCCGCTATCGGCATCCACGCCGCTGGGGATGTCCACCGCGACCACGTCCGCGCGGCCGCTCGCCACCGCGGACGCCCAACTCGCCGCCGGCTCACGCAGCCCGCCCCGGCCGCCGATACCAAGAACCCCGTCCACCACCAGGTCGGCGCCAACCAGCAGCTGGGCGGCGTCGCCCCCGATTCGGCCACCGGCGCGGCGCAGAGCGGCCAGTCCGCCGGGGTGGGCCTTCTCGCCGGTGAGCAGCGCGTGCACCCGCGCGCCGCGTCCGGCCAGCCGCGCACCGGCGTACAGCGCATCGCCGCCGTTGTCGCCACCGCCGACCAGCAGCACGACAGGGGATCCGTACACCTGCCCGAGCAGCTGCGCGCAGCGGCGGGCGAGGCCGGCGGCGGCCCGCTGCATCAGCGCGCCTTCGGGCAACCGAGCCATCAGCGCCGCTTCCGCGGCGCGGACCTCCGCGACGGAGTGCAGGGCTCTCACGACTCGGCCACCACCATGGCCACCACCATCGGGCCGTCGTGACTCAGCGACAGGTGCCAACGCTGGATTCCGCGGGCCTCGGCAGCGGCCGCGACGGCCCCCCGAAGAACCAGGTGGGGGCGACCAGTTTCGGTACGGAGCACCTCGGCATCCTGCCAGCGCAAGCCGGGCGGCGCGTCGAGGGCCTTGGCGATCGCCTCCTTGGCGGCGAAGCTACCGGCCAGCCACCGCACCGGCCCGACCTGCTCCGCGGCGGTAAAGCAGCGCTCCACCAGCGCGGGCGTACGGTCGCACACGGCGGCGAATCGGCGTACGTCCACCAGATCGACCCCGATCCCGATGATCACCCCGTCCGACCGAGGTGTGGAGGATCAGACCGGCCAGAGCCGGTCAAGAACTCCACACCCCCTGCCCGGCGACTCACTCGACGGTGACCGACTTCGCCAGGTTGCGCGGCTGGTCCACGTCCAACCCACGCGCCTGGGCAAGTTCGCAGGCGAAGACCTGCAGCGGTACGACGGTCACCAGCGGAGCCAGCAAGGTGGGCGTGGCCGGTACCGGGATCAGCACGTCGGCGTACGGCCGGACCGAGAGATCGTCCTCCTCGGCGATCACCACCGTCCGGGCGCCCCGGGCGCGAACCTCCTGGATGTTGGAGATCACCTTGTCGTGCAGCGAGCCACGTCCCCGCGCCGGCACCACGACCACCACCGGTACGCCCGGCTCGACCAGCGCGATCGGGCCGTGCTTCAGTTCCCCGGCCGGGAAGCCCTCGGCGTGCATGTACGCCAGTTCCTTCAGCTTCAGCGCACCCTCCAACGCCACCGGGTATCCGACGTGGCGGCCGAGGAAGAGCACCACCCGGGCATCGGCGAGTTCCCGGGCCAGGGCTCGTACCGGCTCCACAGTTCCCAGTACCCGCTGCACCAGCGCCGGCATGGCCTCCAGCTGGTGCACCACCGCGGCCACCTCGTCGCCCCACTTCAGCCCGCGCGCCTGGGCGAGCGCGAGTGCAACGAGGTAGGTGGCGGTGACCTGAGTGATGAAGGTCTTGGTCGCGGCCACCCCGATCTCCGGCCCGGCCCGGGTGTAGAGCACCGCGTCGGATTCTCGCGGAATCGTCGAGCCGTTGGTATTGGAGATGGCCAGCACCCGGGCACCCTGCTCGCGGGCATGCTTCACCGCCATCAGGGTGTCCAGCGTCTCGCCGCTCTGGCTGATGGCGACCACCAGGGTGCGCCGGTCGAGCACCGGGTCGCGGTAGCGGAACTCCGAGGAGATGTCCACCTCACACGGAATCCGGGTCCAGTGCTCGATCGCGTACTTGGCGATCAGCCCGGCGTAGAACGCGGTACCGCAGGCGACGATGAACACCTTGTCGACATCGCGCAGATCCTCATCCGAGAGCCGGATCTCGTCCAGGACGATCGACCCGTCCTCGGCCAGGCGCCCGCGCAGGGTGTCCTCGATCGCGGTCGGCTGCTCGGCGATTTCTTTGAGCATGAAGTACGGATAGCCGCCCTTCTCCGCCGCCGACAGGTCCCAGTCGACGTGGTACGCCCGGCCGGAGACCGGCGAGCCGGCGAAGTCGGTGAGGGTGTAGCCGTCGGCCCGGAGCTCCACCACCTCGTCTTGGCCGATCTCCACCGCCTCGCGGGTGTGGGCGATGAACGCGGCCACGTCGCTAGCCAGGAAATTCTCCCCGACCCCGCAGCCCACCACCAGCGGGGAGTTCCGCCGGGCGCCGACCACCACGCCGGGCGAGTCCCGGTGCAGCGCCACCAACGTGAACGCGCCCTCCAGGTCGGCGCAGACGCTGCGGAGCGCGGCCGCGAGATCGCCGTCGTACCGCTCCTCGAGCAGGTGCGCGACCACCTCGGTGTCGGTCTCGCTGGCCATGGTGTGGCCCCGGCTCTCCAGGGCGTCCCGCAGTTCGACGAAGTTCTCGATGATGCCGTTGTGGATCACCGCGGCGGCGCCGTCGCAGGAGACGTGCGGATGGGCGTTGCGATCAGTCGGGCCGCCGTGGGTGGCCCACCGGGTGTGCCCCATGCCGGTGGCACCGGGCATCGGTACGTCGTGGAGTTCCTTCTCCAGGTTGGCCAGCTTGCCGGCCTTCTTCACCACGTGCAGCCCACCGTCGCCGGAGTTGGCGAGCACCGCGACGCCGGCGCTGTCATATCCCCGGTACTCCAGGCGGCGGAGCCCCTCCATGACCACGTCGCGCGCGGAGTTGCTGCCTACGTAGCCGACGATGCCGCACATCCTTCGAGACTAACCATCACCGGAACGCGAGGTGCCGCCGTTGGCTCCGCGGCGGTCGGCGTCAGAGGCCCGTCAGAACCGGCGGCACGGCCGTTAGGTATCGCGACGTCACCAAGCCGGTACTCGACTACGTCGCGGGCATCCGACGGCAGAGCCCGCGTGACGTGGTCTGCGTCTTCGTTCCGGAGTACGTCGTGGCGCGCTGGTGGGAGCAGCTGTTGCACAACCAGGGCGCCCTTCGCCTGAAGAGCCGCCTGCTCTTCCAGCCGGGCGTGATGGTGGCCAGCGTCCCGTACCTGCTCCTACCGGACGAACCGCATCCCGAGGGGCCGGCCGCCCCGTCCGGGCCGGTGCCGGTGGCGGGCGAGCCGGACCTGCCGCCCGTCGACGATCTGGTACCGGAGGACGTGCGCCGCTCCGCCAGCACACCCCGGGACCTGGTGCGACAGTAGCCAGGTGAGCAATGCGTTGGCGCCGGTCGGCGGCGTAGGGCCGGCGGCCGGCGCTGCCGACCGGGCGCGGCCGCTGGCGGGCCTGAGCCGGAGCCGTCAGATCGCGGGGTGGGCGCTCCTGATCCTCGGACTCCCGGCGCTCACTGCGGTACTGGTGCCCCTGAGACCGACGCTCTCGCTGCCCAGTGACCTGTTGCTGTATCTGCTGGCGGTGGTCCTGGTGGCGGTGGTCGGCGGCGTGGTACCCGCCGCGGTCGCCGCGGTCGCGGCGAGCCTGCTCCTCAACTACTGGTTCACCCGGCCGTACTTGACGTTCTCCATCGCGCAACGCGACCACCTGCTCGCATTGATCGTTTTCTTGATCGTCGCGCTGACCGTGAGCGTCACCGTCGATCTGGCCGGGCGGCAACGCGTTTCAGCGGCGAACAGCAGTGCGGAAGCCGCCACCATGTCCCGGTTGGTGACCGGCCCGCTCGCCGAGCAGCCGCTGCCGGCCGTACTGGAACAGGTACGCGGAACGTTCGGCATGACCTCGGTGGCCCTGCTGCGGGTCACCGACGGCAGCTGGTCGCCGGTCGCCGCGGTCGGTGCCGACCAGGACTGGTCGACCGGGCGGGGCGAGATCGTCTCCGAACTCGATCCCACCCTGCGGCTGGTGGGCTGCGGCCCCGCGGTCTTCGCCGAGGACCGGCGGGTGCTCGCCGCGTACGCCGCCACCGCGGCGCGCGCTCTGCACACCCAGCAGCTGGCCGAGGAAGCCGCCAGGGCCCGTGAACTCGCCCTCGTCGACCAGCTCCTGGCCGCGCTGCTCGCTGCGGTGGGACACGACCTGCGGACTCCCCTCGCGGGAATCAAGGCCGCCGTATCCAGCCTCCGCCAGCACGACGTCGCCTGGTCGCCGCAAGAAACCGAGGACCTGCTCGCCACGGTGGAGGAGTCCGCGGACCGGCTCACCGCCCTGGTGGCGAACCTGCTGGACATGAGCCGGCTGCAGGCCGGGGCGCTGTCGGTGGAGCTGCGGCCGGTCGCGCTCGACGAGGTGGTTCCGGCCGCGCTGCTGCCCGCGCCGGCCGGCCGGGTCGAGGTCCGGGTGGCCGACACGCTGCCGCTGGTACTCGCCGATCCGGGCCTGCTGGAGCGTGCCGTCGCCAACCTGGTGGCCAACGCGCTGCGGTACGCACCGCCGCACCGACCGGTGACCGTCGCCGCCGCCTCGGCCGGCTCGGCGGTCCGCCTGGACGTCATCGACCACGGCCCCGGGGTATCCGCCGCAGCGCGGGAGCAGATGTTTGCGCCGTTCCAGCGGCTCGGGGACCGCACCCCCGGCGGCGTCGGGCTCGGCCTGGCCATCGCCCGCGGCTTCACCGAGGCGATGGGCGGGACCCTGGTACCCACCGATACGGCCGGCGGCGGACTCACCATGACCCTCACCCTGCCGGTGGCCCGGTGACCCGGGTACTGATCGTCGACGACGACGCCCCGCTGCTGCGGGCGCTGGGCATCAACCTGCGGGCCCGGCAGTACGAGGTGGTCACTGCGGCGGACGGCCGGTCGGCGCTCGCCGCGGCCAGCCGCCAGCTGCCGGACGTCATCGTGCTCGACCTGGGACTACCCGACATGGACGGCATCGACGTGGTCCGCGGTCTGCGCGGGTGGTCCAACGTCCCGATCGTCGTGCTCTCCGCCCGGGACGGCCAACCCGACAAGGTGACCGCGCTCGACGCCGGCGCCGATGACTACATCACCAAGCCGTTCGGGATGGATGAACTGCTCGCCCGGCTTCGGGCGGCGCTCCGGCGCGGAGCGCCGGTCGGTGAGCTGCCGGTGGTGGTCACCGACAACTTCACCGTGGACCTCGCCGCCCGACGGGTGACCACCGCGGCCGGCGAGGTGCGTCTCACGCCCACCGAATGGCACCTGTTGGAGGTACTGATCCGCCATCCAGGGAAGCTGGTCAGCCAACGCCACCTGCTGCAGGAGGTATGGGGACCCAACTACGGCACGGAGACGAACTACCTGCGGGTCTACCTTGCCCAACTGCGCCGGAAGCTGGAACCGGACCCGTCAGCGCCACGGCATCTGCTCACCGAACCGGGGATGGGGTACCGCTTCGAGCCGTGACGTCCCGGCGGCCCGATCAGCGGAGCAGTACGGCGATGCGTTCCGCGGCGGCCCGGGCCCGTTCGCCGGTGGTCGCCTCGACCATCACCCGTACCAGCGGCTCGGTGCCGCTCGGACGTACCAACACCCGGCCGTCCCCCCCGAGGTCGGCCTCCACGGCAGCCACCTCGTCCCGCACCGCAGCATCGTTCATCGCCGCCGCCTGGTCGATCACCTTCACATTGACCAGCACCTGCGGCAGCCGGGTCATCACCGCCGCCAGCTCGCGGATCGGCATCCCCGCTGCCCGGGTATGACCGAGCAGCTGCAGCGCGGTGAGCACGCCGTCGCCGGTGGTGGCGTGGTCGAGGAAGACCACGTGTCCGGACTGCTCACCGCCCAGGGTGAAGCCCCGTTGGCGCATGGCGTCGAGCACGTACCGGTCCCCGACCGGGGTCTGCACCACGCCGATGCCCTCGGCCTGCATGGCGTGCTTGAAGCCCAAGTTGGTCATCACCGTGGTGACGACGGTATTGCCGACGAGTCGGCCGGCGTTGCGCTCAGCCAGCGCGCAGATCGCCAGGATGGCGTCCCCGTCGATCAGCTCGCCGGTCGCGTCGACCGCGAGGCATCGGTCGGCGTCCCCGTCGTGGGCGATCCCGACATCGGCCCCGTGCTCCAGCACGGCCGCCGACAGCCGTTCGGGGTACGTGGAGCCGTAACCGTCGTTGATGTTCCACCCGTCGGGCTCGGCACCGATCGCGATCACCTCGGCCCCCGCTCGCCGAAGCGCTTCCGGGGCTACCTCCGCGGCGGCGCCGTGGGCGGCGTCCACCACCACCCGCATCCCGTCGAGGGAGTGCGGCAGGGTGGCGAGCAGATGCTCCAGATATCGGCCGACCGCCGGCCGATCGGTGCGGACCCGCCCCACCGCGGCACCCACCGGCCGGCGCCAGTCCTCACCGAGCCGGGCCTCGATCTCGTCCTCGACCGAATCGGCCAGCTTGAACCCGCCCGAGTCGAACAGCTTGATGCCGTTGTCCGGCATCGGATTGTGGCTCGCCGAGAGCATCACCCCGAGGTCGGCCCCGGAGGCGGCGGTAAGGTAGGCGACCGCGGGGGTGGGCACCACGTCGAGGCGCACCACGTCCACGCCGGCACTGGCCAGCCCGGCTACCACGGCCGCCTCCAGGAACTCCCCGGAGGCGCGCGGGTCCCGGCCGACCAGCGCGGTCGGCCGCCGGGAACCGGTGTGCAGGTGCTCGATCAGCACATGCGCGGCGGAAACCGCGAGATCTAGGGCCAACTCGGCGGTGAGGTCGACGTTAGCGACGCCCCGAATGCCGTCGGTACCGAAGAGCCGTGCGCCCACTAGCGCTTGGAGTACTGCGGAGCCTTACGGGCCTTCTTCAGGCCGTACTTGCGGCGCTCCTTGACCCGGGCGTCCCGGGTGAGGAAACCCGCCTTCTTCAGCGCCGGCCGGTTCTCCAGGTCGATCTCGGTGAGCGCCCGGGAGATGCCTAGCCGCAGCGCGCCGGCCTGCCCGGAGACCCCGCCGCCGGTGAGCCGGGCGACGACGTCGAAGGCGTCACCGATCTCCAGCGTGGTGAACGGATCCTTCACCAGCTGCTGGTGCACCTTGTTGGGGAAGTACTCCTCCAGCGACTTACCGTTGATCACCCAGCGGCCGGAGCCGGGGGTCAGGCGCACCCGGGCGATCGCCTCCTTGCGGCGACCGGTCGCACCGGCGTTGCCGGTGGTCACCACCCGCGGAACGGGCGCTTCGAGCACGTCGGTTCTCAGTACGCCGGCGGGAATCTCGGTGTCCGGCGTCGGTAGATCGGCGGCGTCCTCGGTCCCCGGCAGGGTGATGGTCGATTCGGTCATGTCAGAAGTCACTGCGCAACCTGCGTGATCTCATAAGGCACCGGCTGCTGAGCCTGGTGCGGATGGTCGGGGCCGGGATACACCTTGAGCTTCGAGCCCATCTGCCGGCCCAACGTGTTGTGCGGCAGCATGCCCTTGATCGCCTTTTCCACGACCCGCGCCGGCTTCTTGGCCAGCATCTCACCGTAGGGCACCGCCTTGAGCCCACCCGGGTAGCCGGAGTGGCGGTAAGCCATCTTCTGGTCGCGCTTGGACCCGCTCAGCGCCACCTTGGCCGCGTTCACAATGATCACGAAGTCACCGGTGTCCACGTGCGGAGCGAAGATGGGCTTGTGCTTGCCGCGGAGCAGGATCGCCGTCTGGCTCGCCAGCCTGCCCAGCACGACGTCGGTCGCGTCGATGACGTGCCACTGGCGCTGCACGTCTGCCGGTTTCGGGCTGTAGGTACGCACGGAACTGCCTTCGGTCGAAGTGGTCGAATCATCGCGTTCCCCTGAGCGGTACGCGACACGGGCGGCAGTCGTCCGGGCGCGCGGCGGCCGGACGACGACACGTCAGGATAACCGGCGGTCGCGAGCAGGGTCAAAGAAGCGTCGGATCCGTACCTGGATCAACGCACCGGACGCCGCTCGTCCCATACCGGCTCGGGTGCTTCGTACACCTCGCCGTCACCGCCGAAGACCAGGTACCGGTCGAATCTCCGCGCGAACCAGCGGTCGTGGGTCACCGCCAGCACGGTGCCGTCGTAGGCCGCCAGCCCCTCCTCCAGGGCTTCCACACTCGCCAGGTCCAGGTTGTCCGTGGGCTCGTCGAGCAACAGCATCGTCGTACCGCCGATCTCCAGCAGCAGGATCTGAAACCGCGCCTGCTGGCCACCGGAGAGCGTGCCGAAGGTCTGGTCCGCCTGCTCCAGCAGCTCGTACCGGCGCAGCGCGCTCATCGCCGGGCCGCGGTCGTGCGCCTCGTGCCACAGCGCGTCCACCAGGGTGCGGTCGAGCAGCTCGGGATGGGCGTGGGTCTGCGCGAAGTGTCCCGGTACCACGCGCGCGCCAAGGCGCCAGGATCCGGCATGGCGCACCGGAGCCCCGACGAGCAGCCGCAGGAAGTGCGACTTGCCGGAGCCGTTCCCGCCCAGGACGGCCACCCGCTCGCCGTAGAACACCTCCAGGTCGAACGGGCGGACCAGCCCGGTCAGTTCCAGCCGCTCGCAGGTCAGCGCCCGTACCCCGGTTCGGCCGCCGCCGAGGCGCATCCGGACCCGCTGCTCCACCGGGCGCTCCGGCGGCGGGCCGGCGGCCTCGAACTTGGCCAGCCGGGTCTGCATCGCGGCGTACTTTCCGGCCATCGCCTCGGAGTTCTTCGCCTGCTGCTGCAAGGTACGGACCAACTCGCGCAGCCGGTGATGCTCCTCCTCCCAGCGGCGGTGCAGCTCATCGAGCCGCTCCAACCGCGCTCGGCGCGCTTCGGCGTAGGAGGCGAAGCCGCCGCCGTGCGTCCAGGCCGACCCCGCCTCCAGGGTGACCACCCGGTCGGCGGTACGGGCCAGCAGTTCGCGGTCGTGGGACACGTACAGCACGGTCTTCGCCGAGGTCCGCAGCGACTCCTCCAGCCACCGTTTCGCCGGCACGTCGAGGTAGTTGTCCGGCTCGTCGAGCAGCAGCACGTCGTCCGGCCCGCGCAGCAGCGCCTCCAGCACCAGCCGTTTCTGCTCCCCGCCGGACAGCGTCCGGACCTCCCGCCACTGGGCTCGGTCATACGACAGCCCCAGCGCCGCGACGGTGCAGACATCCCACTGCACCTCAGCCTGGTAACCGCCGGCGTCCGCCCAGTCGGCGAGCGCGGTGGCGTAACGCAGTTGGGTGGGTTCGTCGTCGGCCTCCATCATCGCCAGTTCGGCGTCCGCCAGCGCCTGGGCGGTGTCCCGCACCCGGGGTGGGGCCACCGAGAGCAGCAGATCCCGCACCGAGGAGTCGTCGCGTACCGAACCGATGAATTGGCGCATCACGCCCAGCCCGCCGCTCCCGCGAATCGTGCCGTCGGTGGCCGCAAGGTCACCCGCCACCAAGCGCAGCAGCGTGGTCTTTCCGGTGCCGTTGGCACCGATCAACGCGGTCTTGCTGCCCTCCCCCACCCGGCAGGACACGTCCTCGAACAGGGGCCGGCCATCCGGCAGCAGGTAGCGCAGGTGCGAGAGATCGACGGAGCCCACGGGATAGTGTCGCCGGGCGCGACCGCAGCTGTCATCCGATTTCAGCCGGCCGCCAGGCGGCCGCGTGATCAGTGATAAAGGCGGCCAGGGTGCGCGGCGGCCGCCCCAGCAGTTCCCGCAGTGTCGGGGTGATCCGTCCGGCCAGGCCGAGCCGGGCGACCAGATGGATACCGAGCTGAACCCGGACGTACACCGGATCCGCACCGGCCGCCAGGAGCTCACGGCGGTACCGGCGAAAGCTGATCGAGGTGTACCTGATCGGTCGCTGTAGTTCGCGGGTGAGCAGCACCGCGACGTCGTCCCAGCGCAGCGCCTGCTCGCCGGTGAGGCTGTACGCGCAGCTGACGTGGTCTTCCGGACGGCTCAGCACCCGAGCCGCCACCTCCGTGACGTCCCGGGTGTCGACGAACGCCGTCCGGCCGCGACCCGCCGGCATCCGGATCTCGTCCCGATCCCGGATGTCCGCGCGATAGGCGGTGAGCAGGTTCTCGGCGAAAAAGGACGGCCGCAGAAACGTGTACGCCAGCCCGGACGCCGCGATGTCCTGCTCCACCCGCCAGTGCGGCATCACCCGGTTGACCCCGATCAGGGACAGGAACACGATGTGGCGCACGCCTCGGCTGGCGGCCAAGTCGATCACCGGGCGCAGGTAGGTCGCGACGTCACTGATCGCCGGCGGGCGCATCAGGAACAGCCGGTCGACGCCGTCCAGCGCCCCCGTCCAGCTGGTCGGATCGGCGAAGTCGAAGCGCACCGGCTGCCCGGCCGCAAGCACCGACTGCGGATCGCGCACCGCCGCCCGGACCGGCTCACCGGCCGCGATCAGCTGCTCGACGACATGCCGACCGACGGTCTCGGTCGCGCCGGTGACCAGGACCGCGCCACCCGTCACCGCAGGTCGAGCCGGATCAGCGACAACCCGCTGCGTCGTACCGCATCGGCAAGTTCTTCGGCCGTCGGAATACGGCCGACTGAGATCTTGATGCCGAGCCGACGTTGCGCGGCCTGCCAACCCAACCGCTCGATCACGCCGAGGTAGGCGGCGGCCACCGCGTCCGGGTCCTCGACCACGGTCGCGTACCCGACGTGGCGCTGTCCGCGCAAGGTCACGGATACGTCCCGTCGGTCCCGCAGATTCCGCCGCCAACCGGAGTTGGTGATCACCGTGAGCAGCCCGTCGATGGTGAAAGTCCCACCGGAATGGCATACCGTCGGCCCGTCCTGCGGCCGGTCAACTCCAGCAGGAGCACATGGCGGCTGACCAGGCCGTGCAGCGGTGAGGAGAGTACTCGGCGCATCACCGGGTTGATCATCTTCACCAGGAACCGGGGAGGCTTCACCCGTTCCACGGCGGGTGCGGTCGGAATCAACGCGGGCTCCTCGACAGCGGGATCATCCTTCCGTTGACCCTACGAGAGCACTCGGGACCGGCGACGTGGACGTGGCTGCGGCAGGTGGGCCATTCAGCCTGGCATGTTGGTGGCCGATGCGAGAGATCGTGAGGTCGTCGGACTGCTGCTCGCGGGCCAAGGCTCCGGGCGCCGCCGTGATCGCGGCGAGCGTCGCTGTGCTGCTCGCCGCGTGCGGACCGCCGGAACGGCACCTCGAACCGGCCGCGGCGCCCCTCCCGGTTACCGCGCCCGCGCGCTCGAGCTCCGTACGCCCGAGCCCGCTCCATGCCCCGCTCGCCGCGGTTCGGAGCACGGCTTCATCGCCGGCAACCGGCTCAGCGCTGCGCTTGGTGGGCGCGCTGCGGGTGCAGGGGCGGGGACCGAGGACCGGGTACTCCCGGCAGCAGTTTGGCCCGGGCTGGGTGGACACCGACCGCAACGGCTGCGATACCCGCAATGACATCCTGAAACGCGACCTGACCGGGGCGTTGCTGCGTTCCGGCACCGCCGGCTGCGTCGTACTCGCCGGAGTCCTGGCCGACCCCTACACCGGCCGGAACATCGCGTTCAGCAAGACGGATGCCTCCGCCGTGCAGATCGATCATGTGGTGGCGCTCTCCGACGCCTGGCAGATGGGTGCGGCCGGCTGGACGCAGGACAAGCGGGTGACATTCGCCAACGATCCGCTCAACCTGCTGGCGGTCGACGGTCCGGCGAACATGGCCAAGGGCGATTCCGACGCCGCTTCCTGGTTGCCGCCGAATAAGAGCTTCCGCTGCCTCTACGTGGGGCGGCAGGTCGCCGTGAAGGCCAGGTACGTGATCGGCGTTACGGCGGCCGAGCAGCAGGCGATGGTACGGGTACTGGCTCGCTGCTCGACCCCACCGACGGGAGCCGGCGAAGCGGCCACGACCGCGCCGCGCCGCAGGCCGCCGACCCCCACCCATCCGGCCGCCGCAGCCGGCGATCCGCGCTTTGCGACCTGCCGCGCCGCGATCGCCGCCGGCTACGGCCCGTACCGTCGCGGCGCCGACGCAGCGTACAGCTGGTATCGCGACCGCGACGGAGACGGTACGGTCTGCGAACGGTAATCAGCCGCGTCAGCAGCCGGTGCGGACCCGTCGGGTACGGCGGGCGCGCTCCGCCAGCTCGGAATCGGGCGGGTAGCGGACCACTTCCAGGGTGAGGCCGCGAGCCGGGGCCACCAGGACGGCGGCATCGCGTTGCCGACCAGCGAGGACTGTGGCCGGCCATTTCACCGGACGTCGACCCTCGCCGACGGCGAGCAACGCCCCGACCAGCGCCCGCACCATCGAGTGGCAGAAGGCGTCGGCCTCG
>JBDUDX010000146.1:0-22288 GCA_040002735.1 Frankiaceae bacterium
ACCATGGTGGCCGCGTGGATCAGGGCGGAGATCGGGGTCGGGCCGGCCATCGCGTCCGGCAGCCAGGTGTGCAGCGGGAATTGAGCGCTCTTGCCGACCACGCCGCAGGTGAGCAGCAGGGTTCCGACGAGCACGGTGGTGTGGCTGAGCGGCGCGGAGAGCACGTCGGCGATCCGGAACGAGCCGGCCGCCATGCCCAGGGTGAAGATGCCGAAGAGGAATCCGACGTCGCCGATCCGAGTGGTGAGGAACGCCTTGATCGCAGCCGCGCTGGCCGTGGGCTGCTCCCGGTAGTGCCCGATGAGCAGGTACGAACACAGCCCCATCACCTCCCAGCCGACCAGCAGCAGCAGCAGGCCGGCGGCGAGGACGACGGTGAGCATGGCGGCCGTGAAGAGGGAGACCTGCGCGGCGTACGCGCCGTAGCGGGGATCGCCGCCGAGGTAGCCGATCGAGTACACCTGCACCAGTAGCGCCACCGTGCAGACCATCAGGGTGATGGTGACGGCCAACGGATCGACTCGGGTACCGAGCGTGATCGCCAGACCGCCGATCGGGGTCAGCGTGGTGCTGTGCTCGGTCAACGTGCCGCTCTCGGTGGACAGCAGCAGGTCGATCGCCAATACGGTCGAGGCCGTGGTGCCCAGTACCGCGACCGCGGCCGGCCCGCCGGGCAACCGACGGCCGAGGAACAGCCCGACCAGCGCGGCGACGAACGGCAGCGCTGGGATGAGCGCTGCGGTCACCGGGCGCCTGCCGGCGCCGGCTCCGGCGGGTCGGCGTCGGCCAAGCTCCGTACTTCGTCAATCGCGACCGTGCCCCGGTTCCGGAACAGCAGCAGCACGATTGCCAGCCCGATGCCGACCTCGGCCGCGGCCAGCACGATGACGAACAGGGCGAACACCTGGCCGGCGGAATCGCGAAGGTACGCGGAGAACGCGACGAAGTTGAGGTTCGCCGCGTTCAGCATCAACTCGACGGCCATCAGCACGGCCACCGCGTTCCGTCGCGCCAATAAGCCGTAGACGCCGACCGCGAACAACAGCGCGGCCAACAGCAGCGGGACGATCAGGTGCATCAGCGGTCGCCGATCTCCGGCCGGGAGAGCACGATCGCGCCGACCAGGGCGGCCAGCAGCAGCACCGAAGCGATCTCGAACGGCAACACGTAGTTGCGGAATATGGCCTCACCGATCGGCTGGCCGCCGCCGCTGCCGGCTACCCGGTGCAGGTCCACGTACGACGTGCGGAAAGCCTGGACCAGCAACGTTCCGAACGTGACCGCGACCGCGAGTGCCACCACCACCGCGGCGGGGCGGTTTCCTGAGTCGAGATCCTGACTGGGCCCGATCGGCGCCCGGGTGAGCATGGCTGCGAAGAGCAGCAGGACGACGATGGCACCGACGTAGATCAGTACCTGTACCCACGCCACGAACTCCGCGGTGAGCAGCAGGTAACAGCCGGCGAGTGCCCCGAAGCACACCACCAGCCACAGCGCTGCGTGAATGACATTGCGGGCGGTGACAACCAGTACGGCCGCGCCCAGGACAACGAGACCGAGGGCGCCGAACACCACATCCGCCGCCGTCACGGTGCCTCGCCCGCCGGCGGGTCGTCGGGTGGCTGGTCCACCGGCTCGGCCTGGGGTGATCGTTGGCGACTTGTGCTCGGATTTCCGACAACTTCTCGCCCTGGATCACGAGGGGGGCGAGGCGCGCGTGCGGCGGGTGCGGCGCGAGCCGGGCGGTCGGCTCCCGAGCCGGCGGCGCCTCGCGGCGGCCGGGCCAGCGCCTTCTCGGCCGCACCCACTTCCTTCGCCGGCTCCGCGCCGGGATCGAGCGCCGGCGGCTCCGGTACGGTCCACATCCAGTCCCGCAGCCGGTCCCGCTCGTGCGTCAGGTCGAGGATGTCGGTGTCCGCGTAGGCGAACTCCGGGGTCCAGAACAGCGCGTCGAACGGGCAGACCTCGATGCAGATCCCGCAGTACATGCAGAGCGAGAAGTCGATCGCGAACCGGTCGAGCACGTTGCGGACCCGCGGCCGGCCGCCCTCCGGCGCCGGCAGGGTCTCCTTGTGCGAGTCGATGTAGATGCACCAATCCGGGCACTCCCGCGCGCACAGCATGCAGACCGTGCAGTTCTCCTCGAACAGCGCGATCACCCCGCGGCTGCGCGGCGGCAGCTCCGGCTCGACGTCGGGATACTCCGCGGTCACCGACCGCTTGGTCATGGCGCGCAGCGTGACGCCCAGCCCGGTGGCCAGACCCTTGCCCGGTACGCCGGTCATGCTCGGATCACCTCGACCACCCCGGTGAGCATCAGCTGAGCCAACGCCAGCGGCACCAGTACGGTCCAGGCGAAGCGCTGCAGCTGGTCCGCGCGCAGCCGCGGATAGCTGACCCGCAGCCAGATCACCACAAACGCCAGCGCCATCACCTTGGTAAGCGTCCACAGCCAGCCGAGCTGGATGTCGAGGAACGGCCCCCGCCAGCCGCCGAGGAACAGCACGGTGGTGAGCGCGGCGAGCACCACGATCCCGGCGTACTCGGCGAGCAGGAAGAACGCAAACCGCAGCCCGGAGTACTCGGTGTACGGGCCGAAGACGATCTCGGAGTCGGCCACCGGCATGTCGAACGGCGGCCGGCGCAGCTCGGCGAGGCCGGCGGTGAAGAAGACGAACGCGGCGATCCCCTGGTACGGCAGCCACCACCACTGCCAGGCCGCCGCGATCCCGGGCAGGGACAGCGTGCCGGCGGCCATCGCCGCCGAGGCCGCGGCCAGAACCAGCGGCAGCTCGTAGGCCATCAGCTGCGCGCCGGCCCGCAGCCCGCCGAGAAGCGCGTACTTGTTGGCGCTCGCCCAGCCGGCCATCAGCGGACCGAGCACGGCGATGCTGGTCGCGGCCAGGGCGAAGAACAGCCCGACGTCCAAAGCCTGGGCCACCTGCCCGCCGGGGCCGATCGGGATCACCACCAGTACCAGCAGGTACGGCAGTAGCGCCACCACCGGAGCCAGCGCGAACACCGACCGGTCCGCCGCCGCCGGAGTGATCTGCTCCTTCTGGGCGAACTTCACCCCGTCGGCCACCAGCTGCGCCCAACCGTGGAAACCCCCCGCGTACATCGGCCCTACCCGGGACTGCATGTGCGCCATCGCCTTGTGCTCCATCTGCCCGACCAGCAGCGGCAGGGTCAGGAACGCTCCCAAGCAAGCCGCGAGCTTCAGCGCGACCTCCAGCCCGACCGGAATCACCGCCAGTCCCCGCCCCACTCGTCCGGGTCGGGTACCCCGGGCGGCGCCATCTTCCGCCGGGTGGGCTTGCCCGGTTCAGCCACCTCGTGGTCGGACTCCCCCGGCTCCTTCGCACCCGGCCAGGACTTCGCCACCCGGGAGGCCAGCACGAACTCCTTGCGCAACGGGTGGCCCTCGAAGCCGTCCGGCAACAGCAGCGGAATCAGCAGCGGATGGCCGTCGAAGATCACGCCGAACATTTCATACGTCTCCCGCTCGTGCCAGTTCGCCCCCCGGAAGACGCTGGTGAGGCTGGCCAGCCGCGGCTCCTCCCGCGGCAGATGGGTCCGCAGCAGCAGGCCACGACGCCCGGGCACCGACCAGAGGTGGGTGACCACCGCAAGCCCGGCGTCGGAGTCGTCGTAAGCGGAGAGCCAGTCGAAGAAGGTCAGCCCGCCGTCGTCCCGGGACCACTGGTGCGCCGGCATCCACTCCGCGGGCGGCACCTCGACGGTAACGGCGCCGAAGGACTCCTCGACCGTGCCCAGGTCCTCAGGTGTCATGAGTCGGCCCCACCAGCGGCCGCTGCAGCGCCGCCGCCGCCACCGAGCGGATCGGCCGCGAGCCACCCCGAGGATACCGCTCACCGAGCGACTCCCGGGCGATCTTCGCCTGGAGGGTCAGGATGCCGTGCAGCAGCGCCTCCGGGCGCGGCGGGCATCCCGGGATGTAGACATCGACCGGGATGATCTGATCAACCCCCTTGGTGACGCAGTACGAGTCCCAATACGGGCCGCCGCAATTCGAGCACGCCCCGAAGCTGATCACGTACTTGGGCTCGGGCATCTGTTCGTACAGTCGCCGGACAGCGGGCGCCATCTTGTCGGTGACCGTGCCGGACACCACCATCAGGTCGGCCTGGCGGGGCCCGGGCGCGAACGGAATCACGCCGAGGCGGATGAAATCGTGGCGGGACATCGAGGTGGCGATGAACTCGATCGCGCAGCAGGCGAGCCCGAAGTTGAACACCCAGAGGCTGTACCGCCGCCCCCAGTTGAGGATGAACTTCACCGGCGCAGGCACCGCGGAACCCAGCTGCCCGATGCCCTGAGCGCCGGAGACCGGCCCCGACAACAGCGGCAGGGGCCGCGACTGGGAAGCGTCAGACCCGCGCGAAGGCGCCACCTCAGGTCCAGTCCAGAACCCGGCGCCGCCAGGCGTACAGCAGTCCGAGGGCGAGAAACCCGAGGAAAATCGCCATCTCCACCAGCGGTGCGACGCCGAACCGCGGCTGTGCGAACACCGTTGCCCAAGGGAAGAGGAAAACGGCATCCACGGCGAACACCACGTACAGGAAGGCGTAGACGTAGTACCGGATCTGGCTCTGCGCCCAGCCGTCCCCGGTGGGATCGACGCCGCACTCATAGGTGAGGTGCTTCTGCGCACTTCGGCGGTACGGGGCGAGCAGCCGAGCCCCGCCGAACGCCACCGTCACGAACGCCACTCCGACGACGAGCAGCAGACCCAGCATGAGGTAACTGCCGAAGTACCCGCGCACCCGCCGATCGTAGGGCTTAGGCAGGCATACCCGTCACCGCCACGGTGGCAAGGCGCGGCTCGGTTTCACTCGGCAAGCCGCGGGCTAGCCATCACGCCAGGAAAACGGGCATGATCTGTCGTTACCCAACATCCCCGACAAGAGATGGATCGACATGGCACCCATCCGGGTTTTCCTGCTGGACGACCACGAGCTGGTGCGCCGGGGACTGCGGGACCTACTGGAAGAGGCCGGTGATATCGAGGTCGTCGGGGAAGCCGGCTTGGTGCACGACGCGATCGTCCGGATCGGCGCGCTGCAGCCTGACGTGGCCATCCTGGACGGTCGACTGCCCGACGGCAGCGGCATCGATGTCTGCCGGGACGTACGCTCCCGCCAGCCGGCGACCGCGTGCCTGATCCTCACCTCCTACGACGACGATCGGGCGCTGTTCGCCGCGATCATGGGTGGGGCAGCCGGGTACGTGCTCAAGCAGATCAAGGGTCACGATCTGGTCGATGCGGTTCGGCGGGTGGCCGCCGGGCAGTCGCTGCTCGATCCGGCGGTGACCCAACGGGTGCTGTCCCGGCTCCGCGAGGGACCGAAGGAAGATCCGCGGCTGTCCTCCCTTACTGAGCAGGAGCGGCGCATCCTCGCCCTGGTCGCCGAAGGACTGACCAATCGCCAGATCGCATCCCGCATGCACCTGGCCGAGAAGACGGTCAAGAACTATGTCTCCAGCCTGCTCTCCAAACTCGGCCTGGAGAGCCGTACTCAAGCCGCCGTGTTCGCCACCAAGCTGCACGAGCACTGAGCCCAGCAGCACCGAGCCGCGTGGCCCGTTAGCTGTCCCCAGCCAGGGGCACGGTCCAGGCGACCGCCGTACCCCGGGCGTTCAGACCCGGGCTGGTACCGATGGAGCCGGAGAGTGATTCCGCGCGGCGGCGAACGTTCGCCAGGCCGCTGCGCCGGCGGGTCGTGCCCATCCCGATGCCGTCGTCCGCCACGCTCACCGTCAGTAAGCCGGCCTCAGCCCGAACGACGATCTCGGTGGCGCTCGCCTCAGCATGCCGGGCGACGTTGGCCAACAACTCTCGCAGCACGGCGAGCAGATGGGCCTGAACGGAGGGGGGCACGCCGTCATCCAGCGGACCTTCCAGACGGACGTGCGGCTCGAAGCCGAGCGCCGTGGTGCTCTTGGAGATGATCTCGAGCACCCGGGCGCGGAGGCCGACGTCGAGCGGGTCGGACTGCTGCAGCGAGAAGATCGTCCGGCGGATCTCGCGGATCGTCTCGTCCAGATCGTTCACCGCACTGTCCAGGCGCGACTCGGCGTTCGGGTCGGTCAGGTACCGTCCCAGGCCCTGCAACGACAGGCCGGTGGCGAAGAGTCGCTGGATGACCAGATCATGCAGGTCGCGGGCGATCCGGTCCCGGTCCTCATACACCGCCAGCCGTCCGAGGTCCCGCTGCGCCCGCTGGGCATCCTCGTACAGTCGGGCGATCTCGATGGCGACACCGGCCGCGGCGGCCAGCGCCAGGACAATGTCCTCGTCGTCGGCGGTGAACTCCCCACCCCCGGCCTTCTCGGCCAGGTACAGGTTGCCAAACACCACTCCGCGAACCATGATCGGGACACCGAGGAAGCTGCGCATCACCGGATGCCCCGGCGGGAATCCGTACGCTTGCGGATGAGCGGAGACGTCAGCGAGTCGGACCGGCTTCTGCTCATCCAGCAGCAGACCCAGCACCCCCCGGGCGTGCGGGATGTCACCGATGCTCTCGATGGTGTCCTCGTCCAGGCCCACCGGCACGAACTTCGACAGGTGCGCACGGTCCGGGCCGACCACCCCCAGTGCCGCGTACCGCGCGCAGACCAGTACGCGGGCCGCCTCGGCGATCCGGCGCAGCGTGACGTCGGAGTCCAGATCGCTCGCCACCGATACCACGGCATGCAGCAAGCCGGGCAGCCGCTGATGGGCGGAGAGCAACTCGCCGCCCCGCTCCAGCAGCTCGCGGAGCAGCTCCTCCAGCCGCGTGGCACTGGGCGCTGTCATGGACATCACAGTCGGGTCCATAGAACAGTCAGCGTAAGTGGTTACTATCCGTGCCTGCAGGCACCCTGTGCGTCGGCGCGTCCGGGGGGATGCTTCTAGTGCTCCACGAGGATCACGCCGAGCAGCACTGCGGCCAACGCGGACAGCCCGGAGAGCGCTCCCCAGACCGCCAGGGCAGTCCGCTCGCGGGCCCGGGTGTGCAGGAATGCAGCTACTCCAGAGAGCACCACGACGGCCATCTTCAGGTTCAGCGTGGCCGCGTACGCCCCCTTATTGTGATCCGACTCGGCGATCATGTTCCATATCCCGGTGAGGACCAGGATGCCGAACGCCGGCCAGGCAATTCGGTTGTACCGGTCGGCCACAGCGCGGGGGACGTCCGCACCCGCCGCCCGCAGCGTCGGGAGCAGGCCTACAAAAACGACCTGACCGCCGACCCACACTGTTGCGGCGGTGATGTGCAGGAACAGGCGGACGGCATCCAATCTCAAGGGCAGCATGTTTTCCAGTCGATCACAGAAGCCCTAGCGTGCCGCGGCGAAGAGTTGTAGGTCCCGCCGCTTCCCGCCGACGCAAGGCCCTAAGTCCCTAGCCAATGTGGCGTACCACCACGCAGGCTTGGTGAAGTGACGTCTGCCCCGTGGATGGATGAGTTGGACCCGCGGGAGTGCGCCGATCTACTGCGCACCAGTCGGGTTGGCCGGGTCATCCTGACTGATCGCGCCTTGCCGGTGGCTCTCCCCGTCAACTACGCCGTGGACGGCGACAGCATCGTTTTCCGCACCGGCAGTTCCGGCGCACTCAACGCGGCGGCCGCTGGCGCGGTGGTCGCTTTTGAGGTGGACGACCTGGACCCGGTCCAGCGCGTGGGCTGGAGCGTGTTGGTCACGGGAGTGATGCGGGCCATCACCAGCGTCTCGGACCTGCTGCGCGCGGAGCAACTGCGCCTGGACTCGTGGGGCGCGGCTGGCCCGGACAGTCGCTTCGTCCGGATCCCATTCGCGATGCTCACCGGCCGCCGACTGCGGGCCGAGGCCGCGTAGCCTCACTGCGCCGATGGCGGCTCAATCACCGACTCCAACCCCCGCCGCGGGGTAACCGAGGCTTGCGCGTCGGCGGGATACCCCATCCGCAACACCATCTGCGGATGGCCGAGGAGGCGCAGTTCCCGACCGAGCATGGCTCGGGTAGCCGGTACGTCGATCACCTGGCCAAGCGGGGACGCCTGAACGCCCTCGGCCGCAGCTCGCAGCAGCACCCAACCCATCCCGCGGCCGGTGAGTAGCCAGTCCGCCCGCCCGTCACCTTCCGTGGTGAGTACGACGACTAGCGGCCGCTCCACCGGCGCATCCTCGGAGCTGCCGCGGGTGTTCGCTGGCGCGCCGCTGAAGTCCCGCATCGCCAGCGAGGTTCGGGGTCCGACTACCGGGACTGCCGAGGTCGGTATCCCATCCTCGGCACCGGTGTCAGCCTCCGCCCGGCGCCAGTGCGACAGCTCTTCCCGGTACGCCGGGTCACCGGTCTCAATCTCATCCGCCCGGTCGAGGAGCACGCTGGCCACCACCAGATCCTCCCGATCGGTCAAGGGATGCAGGCGTGCACCCAGCGCAGCGACTCCACGCGTGAGGTCCCGGACTAACTCTGGGGGTACCGGAGTGGCCGAGAACTCCCCGCGCGAGGTGTGCCGGCGCGGCATCGCCTCAACCAACCTGAGATCCTCCGCCGACGGCTCGGTCTGCCCCACCACCTCCAGCCGAGCCAAGTGGTCGGCGTCCCCCGGGTCCGGCAGCGGGGTGACCGAGACCTGAGCACCGGCAGCGCGCGCGGCGAGTACCGCGTGTTCCAGCGCAGCGCCGCAACTCAGCACCAGCTGTCGACCCGTCGGATCTACGACGTCCAGGGCGCGGGAGGGATCGGCGAGCAGATCCAGCTGATCGGCCCCGATCCGGAACCGCCAGGGCTGCGTGTTGTGAATCGACGGTGCGGCGGTTGCCTGGCGAACAATCTCGCGGAGCTGCTCGGGACTCATCCGGGCCTCCATGCCGTTGACGATAACGACGGCTCCCGGCGGTTCAGCCAGATTCGCGGGGCCGTCATCGGACAGTAGTCCCCGGCACGGACGCTCCTTAGCCCAGCGTTTCGGCCTTGTTGTCTCTCGTACCGACATACCATGGCTTTCGTATCAAGGGAAGGCAAATCTCGGAAGGGCACGCACACCTTGACCCAACTGGTCGGATCTACCTCAAGCGCCAAGCCGGTGGAACAGCTCCATCGAGTCGTCATCCGGTTCGCCGGCGACTCTGGCGACGGAATGCAGCTCACTGGCGACCGCTTCACCTCCGAAACCGCCGCCTTCGGGAACGACCTCTCGACGCTGCCGGACTTCCCGGCGGAGATCCGGGCACCGGCTGGCACCTTGCCGGGGGTGTCCGCCTTCCAGCTGCAGTTCTCCGATCACGAGATCCTCACCCCGGGCGATGCGCCGGATGTGCTGGTCGCGATGAACCCGGCTGCGCTCAAGGCGAACCTCCACGATCTGCGTACCGGTGCGGATCTGATCGTCAACACCGACGAGTTCACCAAGCGCAACCTGTCCCGGGTCGGCTATGCGGCCAACCCGCTGGAGGACGGCTCCCTGGACCGGTGGCGGGTGCACGCCGTACCACTGACGTCGATGACCGTCGAAGCGCTGACCGACAGCGGGCTCAGCCGCAAGGACTCGGAGCGGGCGAAGAACATGTTCGCCCTCGGTCTGCTGTCCTGGCTGTACAACCGGCCCACCGACGGCACTCTCGCCTTCCTGGACCGCAAGTTCGCCAAACAGCCGGAGATCGCCAAGGCGAACGTGGCAGCCTTCGAGGCCGGCTGGTCCCACGGCGAGACCACCGAGTCGTTCTCGGTCAGCTACCAGGTGAAGCCGGCGGTGATGCCGACCGGTCGATACCGCCAGATCTCCGGAAACCTGGCCCTGGCGTACGGCCTGATCGCCGCGTCGGAACTGTCCGGGCTGCCGCTGTTCCTCGGGGCGTACCCGATCACGCCGGCCTCCGACGTGCTGCACGAGCTGAGCAAACACAAGCGGTTCGGGGTCCGGGCCTTCCAGGCCGAGGACGAGATCGCGGCCGTCGGTGCCGCCCTCGGCGCTTCCTTCGGCGGCTCGCTGGCGGTGACCACCACCTCCGGGCCGGGCGTCGCGCTCAAAACCGAGACCATCGGCCTCGCGGTGTCGCTGGAGCTGCCCCTGGTGATCTGCGACATCCAGCGCGGCGGACCGTCCACCGGACTGCCGACCAAGACCGAGCAGGCCGACCTGCTGCAGGCGATGTACGGCCGCAACGGGGAGGCGCCGGTACCGATCGTGGCGCCGCGTTCCCCGGCGGATTGCTTCGACGCGGCGCTGGAGGCTTGCCGGATCGCGCTCACCTACCGCACGCCGGTGTTTCTCCTCTCGGACGGATACCTGGCGAACGGCGCGGAGCCGTGGCGGATACCGGACGTCGACACGCTGCCGGACCTGCACGTACCCTTCGCCACCGCCGTGGAGGGGGCGGAGTTTTTGCCGTACGAACGGGATCCGGTCACCCTGGCCCGACCGTGGGCGGTGCCCGGTACTCTGGGGCTGGAGCACCGGATCGGCGGGCTGGAGAAGGCCGACCGGACCGGCGCGATCAGCTACGACCCGGCGAACCACGACACCATGGTGCGGCTGCGCCAGGCCAAGGTAGACGGTATCGCCGCCTCCATCCCCCCGCTGGAGGTGGAGGACCCCGCCGGCAGTGCGCGGGTGCTGGTACTCGGCTGGGGGTCGACGTACGGCCCGATCGGCGCCGCCTGCCGGCTCGTCCGGGACGCCGGCGGGCAGGTCGCCCAGGCGCACCTACGGCACCTCAACCCGTTCCCGGCCAATACCGGCGAGGTGCTGGCACGCTATGATCGGGTGCTGCTGCCGGAGATGAACCTGGGACAGCTCGCCACGCTGATCCGGGCGCGTTATCTCATCGACGTGATCTCCTACAACCGGGTCCGCGGCATGCCGTTCTCCTCCGGTGAACTTGCCGGCGTCCTGACGGATGTGATTTCCAGTGTCTGAAACCGTGCCCGTGACTTCTGCTGCCCTGGGTGGGTTGGACCTCGTACCGACCACCGATGCGAAGCAGAGCGCGAAGGACTTCAAGACCGACCAGGAGGTTCGCTGGTGCCCGGGCTGCGGTGACTACGCGATCCTCGCCGCCGTGCAGGGCTTCTTTCCCGAGCTCGGGCTCCGCCGGGAGAACGTCGTTTTCGTCTCCGGGATCGGCTGCTCGTCCCGCTTCCCGTACTACATGAACACCTACGGCATGCACTCCATCCACGGCCGGGCGCCGGCAATCGCCACCGGGCTGGCCGCTTCCCGGCCGGACCTGTCGGTCTGGGTGATCACCGGGGACGGCGACGGCCTGTCGATCGGCGGCAACCACCTGATCCACGCGCTGCGGCGCAACGTCAACCTGAAGATCCTGCTGTTCAACAACCGGATCTACGGCTTGACCAAGGGCCAGTACTCCCCCACGTCCGAGCGCGGCAAGATCACGAAATCGACACCGGTCGGGTCGCTGGACCACCCGTTCAACCCGATCTCGCTCGCGGTCGGCGCCGAGGCGACGTTCGTCGCCCGTACGCTGGACTCCGACCGCAAGCACCTCACGTCTGTGCTGCGCGAGGCAGCGGCGCACCGGGGTACCGCGTTCGTGGAGATCTACCAGAACTGCAACATCTTCAACGACGGCGCGTTCGATGTGCTGAAGGACTCCGACAGTCGAGACGCTGCGCTGCTGCGGCTAGAACCGGGTTCGCCGCTGGCCTTCGGCGACGGCTCGGGGATCCGCCGGTCGCCGACCGGGGGCGTCGAGGTCTGCGCTGCCGACGATCCGGCGGTGCTCGTGCACAACCCGTCCGTCGTTGACCCGAGTACGGCCTTTGCGCTGTCCCGGCTGACCGAGCCGACGCCGATCGGCGTGTTCCGGTCGGTGACCCGACCGACGTACGACGACCTCATGCAGCACCAGTTGGACCTCGCCGCCGCAACTCAGGGCCGCGCGGACTTGGCGGACCTGCTGCACGCCGGTGACACCTGGCAGGTCGGCTGAGTTCTGGACGGTATTACCGGGCCCGCAACGCGGGATCAGACGGGGTGCGCGCACCATCGCGTCGGAGGCGTGTCGGCGACGCTGAGCGCACCGCGTATGATCATCCTGCTGCCAGAATGCCGCATGTCGCTGGTGGAGTCCGCTCAGCGTTGGTGGACGTAGTCGCTCAGTCCGGGCCGGCAGAGCGTTACCCCGAAGGGCCAGCGCAGTTCGCGACGCTCCCCACCGATCGAGTACCGAATCAAGATGGCCCGACTGGAGGCCGTTGCAGCTGAGACCTTGGCGATCTCCACGCCAAGTTCCATCGAGTGCGTAGGGGTCGCCGTCGACGATGTACTCGGCACTGCGCCGTCGCGGCAGACCGCCTCAACCGTGCGGGAGGAGAGGTCAAACCCGGCTGCTCGCAATGTCATCTGTTCTGCTCCCAACGCACCGCGCCCGCCTCCATGGGATGAGGACGTACCGCAAAGGCCCGTACCGCGAGACCTCCGGATGGCTCAGCCATCGTGACCGCCTCGATCGTTGCCCTTCCGGGACGGTCGAGGCAGAGGGTCAAACTGCCCAAGGAGTACGGAAAGCCGCCTGTTACGTTCGGCAGCTTCGCCGCACCCCCGAGACCATCGCCAGGAACAACCAAGTGCGGATGCTCGGAGGCCGACCCACCAGGCGAGCACCCCATCACTGCCCACAGCACGGAGAGCGCTGCCGTCATAGCGGCTCCACGCCGGTTGATCACCCGATTCCTGATTACGAACTATAAGCGTCGAGGCAGCCCTATCCCTGTCGGACCACAGCGCGCCAGCTCCCGCGCGCGTTGATCCGGCGGCTTCTCCGCCGTGGCCTAATCCATCCAGGTGTGGCAAAGATGTCGCAAATATGTCGGCCACGTGAGGGTGAGGGGGCGTTCTTCGGGGGACCGTGGAGTCAGGAACAACGCGCGCCGGCGAGGGTGTCGGCGTTGCCCCCTCGAAACCCCTCGGAGACATCCATGCGACTCCCTTCGCCGCGTGGAGTCCTCAGCGAAGCGCTGATCAACAGCCTCCAAGCGGACCGCCCCCTTCCTGACTTCCCCGCTCGCCAGATGGCCAGGCTCACCGCCGACCCGGCTGTAGACACCACCTGTGACGAGGACCTCCAACTCACGCTGTTGGTCTGTTACGAGTTGTCGTATCGGGGACTGGACGGGGTCGAGGACCGCTGGGAGTGGGATGCCGGCTTGCTGGCGTTGCGGACCCGGATCGAGGCGGCCTTCGAGCGGAACCTCCGGGAGCAGCTGCCGCTCCCGGAGCAGATCCGGTCGGGCGACGTGGACCGGGCGCTCTCCTGGCTGGTGACCAACGACGACGGACCGCCGCTGTCGCGTTACCTGCAGAAGCGGGCCACTCTGGAGCAGGCGCGAGAATTCGCCGTCCACCGTTCGATCTACCAGCTCAAGGAAGCCGACCCGCACAGTTGGGCGCTGCCCCGCCTCGCCGGTCGCGCCAAGGCGGCGCTGTTGGAGATCCAGTTCGACGAGTACGGCGAAGGTCGCCTCGACCGGATGCACTCCACCTTGTTCGCTGGCACGCTGCGCGCGCTCGACCTGGACGACAGCTATGGGGCGTACGTCGACAACGTTCCCGCATCGACGCTGGCCACGGTCAACGTCATATCCCTCTTTGGCTTGCAGCGTCGGTTGCGCGGGGCACTGATGGGGCACCTGGCGGCGTACGAGATGTCGTCGTCCATACCGAACCGTCGATACGGTGACGGACTGCGCCGGCACGGTTACGGCCGCGCAGCCACCGAGTTCTACGACGAGCACGTCGAGGCCGACGCTGTCCACGAGCAGATCGCGGCCGTCGACCTGTGCGGTTCCCTGGTCGCCGCGGAGCCGCACCTGCGCGACGACGTGCTCTTCGGGGCATCAGCGGCGCTCGCTTTGGACAACCGATTCGCCGGCGCGCTGCTCAGCTCCTGGCAGCAGGGCGGCACCAGTCTGGGTTTGCCGTTGCCAGCCGGCTCGCCGGGCATTCAAGGCGTGGCGTGAGTCTCGAACTGCAACGCGGCGCCGCTACACACTGCAGTTGATCGCTCCGGATAGCGATTAGCCGGCCGAAGGCTCCCGACCGCTCGGTGCGGAGAAGCGAACGGCCCGGTGGCTGCCGTCGCAGAACGGCTTCGCGGCTGAGCGGCCGCAGCGACAGAACGCGATGGTTCGACGGCGGGTGTCGATGTCGGTGCCGTCTTGGTCTACCAAGCGGAATGGGCCGCGAACGATCAGCGGACCGTCGCGATAGGGAGTGATCACCGCCATCGGCTCTCCGGCCGCTACCGCCGAGTCCTCGTTCTCCACCCGTCTACGATGCCCGCTGGCCGGGCGCCCAACCGGCCGGAACTCCCCAGCCGAGAACGTGCTGGCGGCGGCAATCACAGCGCCACGTTCGACCCCACCAGAACGGCCCGGCTGCTGGCCCGGGTGACGACGCGCGTCGGGGCGTCACTGCTCGCCGCGGCCCTCCCCGCTGCGGAGCCGTCATGACGGGTTGGCGTCGCGCCAGGCTTGCCAGATCTCGGGTCGAAGCCGCCCGCGGTCGGGGACGGCGAGCCCCGCAGCGCGGGCCCAGGTGCGGATCTCACTCGTGCTGGGCAGGGGGCTGCGGGCGCGCCCGCCATCTCCTCGCCTTCGATGCCGGCACCGAGTCGGTCTGCGAGGGCGCCTTCGGTGCGCGCCCAGTCGTGGGCGGCGGCGAGGTAGCGGTAGGTCCACTCCTCGGCGAGCTGTCGGGTTTCGCAGAACACGATCGGCACGCCCGGCCAGCGAACCTGCAACTCGGCGAGTCCGTCGGCCACAACCGCCGGGCGGACCTTGTCGAGCTTGAACACCTGCGAGTAGCGGTCCTCGACGACCACGGCGGCGCGCGGCAGGGCGGCGAGCTCGCCGAGCGCGTACCGCAGCGTGCCGTTGATCAGGCTGGACACCAGATCGGGCAGCGACTTGCAGATCCACTGCGGCGACGAGCCGAGCGTCGAGGGTGACGCCATAGTCCCCGCACGGCAACGGTCGTTTGACGGTGACCACCTGCTGGCCGGTGAAGCGCCTTGGCGCGGGGCCACGTCCCCGAGGTGCGGAACACTATGCCCGCGCCGAGCGGTACGCGCAGCAGGTAGGGCAGCCGGGAGTCCGGATCAGGGTTGACCGCGATCTGCAACTCGTCCATCCGGGCGGTCTCGCTCACCCGTCGCCGTCGGTGTCGCCTCGGGTGGCCGGGTCGCGCGGGTGCTCGACGATGCCGCCGAGGTGGCGGGACCCTGCACCCCGGGGCCCGTCACCCGGTACGGGCCACCACATAGTCACAGAGGGCCTGCAGGGCTTCCTTCGCCGGACCCGCGGGCAGCGGATCCAGCGTCTGCCGGGCGTCGTCGGCCCAGTGCGCCAGCAGCGCCCGAGCGTCCCTCATCGCGTCGGAGGCGCGCAAGAGGTCCAGCGCCGACGCCAACCGGCCGTCATCGCCCAGGTCGGCGGCGAGCGCTGCGCGCAGCTCTGCCGAGCCGTCGCGCTGCGCGTACAGCACCGGGAGCGTCGCGATGCCCTCGCGCAGATCTGTGCCCGGCGTCTTGCCAGACTGCGACGACGTACTCGCCACATCCAGCAGGTCATCGGAGAGCTGGAAGGCGACGCCGAAGCGCTCCCCGTAGCGCGTGAGCAGCTCGGTGGTCGCCTCGTCCGCGCCGGCGAGCATCGCGCCGAAGCGGCACGACGTACCGATGAGCGACCCGGTCTTATCGGCGAGCACCCGCAGGTAGTGCTCGACGGCGTCCGTACCGTTCTCCGGCCCGATGGTCTCGCGGATCTGGCCGGCCACCAACCGCTCGAAGGTGCGGGCCTGAATCCGAACGCAGTCCGTACCGAGGTCGGCGAGGAGATCCGAGGCCTTGGCGAAGAGGAAGTCACCGGTGAGGATCGCGACCGTGTTGCCCCAGCGGCTGTTCGCCGACACTGCACCGCGGCGCAACTCGGCCTCGTCCATCACGTCGTCGTGGTACAGGGTCGCCAGATGCGTGAGCTCCACGACCACGGCCGCCGGCACCACCCCGGGCGCACCCGGATCGGCCAGTTGCGCGGCGAGCAGCACCAGCAGCGGACGGAACCGCTTCCCGCCGGCTTCGACGAGGTGGCGCGAGGTCTCGGTGACGAAGGGGTAGTCGCTCTTCACCGATTCCCGCAGCATCGCCTCCACGGCCACCAGGCCGGCGCGCACCTCGCGCTCCAACTCCGGCGACGCGAAGGGCAGGCCGAACACCGGGGTGGTCACGGTCGAGCCTCCCTCGGCGTTGTGCTAGGCGACTCAGCGCAGGAAAAGCGCCGCCTGATCGGCCAGTTTGAGCAGCGGAGACGGATAAATCCCGAGTACCAGGGTAACCGCCACGCCGAGGGCCAGCGCGACGGCGGTGAACGCGCCGGGGATCGCCACCGTCGGCCCGTCGGGAGCGGGATCGTTGAAGAACATCAGCACGATCACCCGGACGTAGAAGAACGCTGCGATCGCGCTGGAGATCACGGCGACGACAACCAACGGGCCCGCTCCTCCGTCCACGGCCGCGGCGAAGACCGCGAACTTGCCGGTGAAGCCGCTGGTGAGCGGGATGCCGGCCAAGGCCAGGAGCAGCAACGCGAAGATTCCAGCGATCAGCGGCGACCGCCGGCCAAGGCCGGCCCACCGGGACAGGTCGGTAGCTTCACCGTCGGCATCGCGGACCAGGGTGATGACTCCGAACGCAGCCAGAGTGGTGAAGCCGTAGGTCAGCAGATAGAACAGCGACCCGGACAGCCCCGCCCGCGAGGCGGCCACCACCCCGGTGAGCAAGAAACCGGCGTGCGCGATCGAAGAGTACGCCAGCATCCGCTTGACATCCCGCTGGGTGATCGCCAGCACCGCGCCGACGATCATCGTGAGGATCGCCACCGTCCAGAGCATCGGACGCCAGTCCCACCGGACGCCGCCGAGCGCCACGTAGAACACCCGCAGCAGCGCGCCGAACGCGGCGACCTTCGTACCCGAGGCCATCAACGCGGTCACCGGCGTCGGCGCCCCCTGGTAGACATCCGGAGTCCAGGAGTGGAACGGCACGGCGCTGACCTTGAACAGCAGCCCCACCGCAAGCAGGCCGAGTCCGAGGTAGAGCAGGCCGTCGTTGGAGCCGGTGCTCTGGGTGGCGAGCGCGATCCCACCCAGGCTCACCGTCCCGGCGTACCCGTAGAGCAGGGCGACGCCGTAGATGAAGAAGCCGGAGGAGAACGCGCCGAGCAGAAAGTACTTGACCGCCGCCTCTTGAGAGAGCAATCGGCGCCGTCGAGCCAGCCCGCACATCAGGTACAGCGGCAGCGACAGCACCTCCAGCGCCACGAACATCAGCAGCAGGTCGTTCGCGGCCGGGAAGAGCAGCATGCCGCCGATGGCGAACATGGCCAGCGGAAAGACCTCGGTCTGCATGTGGGCGGTACCGGCGAGCGCGCGTTCGTCGGCGGAGCCGGGTACGGCCGCCGCCTGGGCCACGATCGCGCCGCCGCCGGCCGAATCCAGCGAGCGCTCGGCGAGCAGTAGGAGGCTGCCTACGCCGAGGGCCAGGATCGTGCCCTGCAGAAACAGCGTCGGCCCGTCGATGGCGATCGCGCCGACCGCAGTGATCTCGCGCCGGCTGGCGAGCAGCCCGACCGCGACGAGGCCGCCGATCAAGCCCAGCATCGCCACCACGAGTTGGGCCGGTGCCCGCAACCGGCGCGGGGCGAACGCCTCCACCAGCACGCCGACCGTGGCCGCACCGAACACGGCGAGCATCGGGGAGATCCCGGAGTAGGAAACCTTGGGGGCGGTGAAATCCGCGGCCAGCCCGCTGGCGGCGAGTGCGGCGATCACGGCCGGGCTCCTTCGGAAGTGGACGCCGGTATGAAGATCGACGGCTTGGGATCGGTACGTCCGGAGTCGTGCAACGTCGCCTTCACCGCCGGATTGATCACATCGAGCAGCGGCTTGGGATAGACGCCGAGGGCCAGGATCAACGCCAGCATCGGCGCGATCACCCAGGCTTCCCGACTGCTGAGATCACGGAAGTCGCGTACTGCCGGTGCCACCGGCCCGTGCATGATCCGCTGGTACATCACCAGGATGTACAGCGCGGCGAGGACGATACCGAGCGTGGCGAGGACGGCGAAGGTGCGGTACCGGGTGAAGGTGCCGACCAGCACCAGGAACTCGCTCACGAAGCTGGACAGCCCCGGGAGCGCGAGGCTGGACAACCCGGCGATCAGGAAGGTGCCGGCAAGCCAGGGCGCCACCTGCTGGACACCGCCGAAGTCGTCGATCCGCCGGCTCCCCCGCCGGGTGATCAGGAAGCCGACCAGCAGGAACAGCGCGCCGGTGGAGAAGCCGTGGTTCACCATGTAGAGCGCCGCGCCCGATCCGCCGGGCGTGGTGAAGGCGAAGATGCCCAGCGCGATGAAGCCGAAGTGGGCCACGGAGGTGTAGGCCACCAGCCGCTTGAGATCGGTCTGGCCGATCGCCACCAGCGCGCCGTACAGGATCCCGATCACGCACAGCGCCAGGATGTACGGTGCGAAGGTCTTGGACGCGTTCGGGAACAGCGGCAGGCAGTACCGCAGGAAGCCGTATGTCCCGACCTTGTCCAGTACGCCGACCAGCAGGACGGCGGCACCAATCGGTGCCTCCGCTGCCGCGTCCGGCAGCCAGGTGTGAAATGGCCAGAGCGGCGCCTTGATCGCAAAGGCAATAAAGAAGCCGAGGAAGAGAAAGCCCTCCAACGTCCGGGTCGCGTCGAGGTTGCCGACCAGGTCGGTGAACAGGAACGTCTTCCCTCCGGCCACCCACAGGCCGATCACCGCAGCCAGCATGAGCAGCCCGCCGACCAGGCTGTACAGGAAGAACTTCACCGCCGCGTAGGACCGCTTGACCTGATCGTCGGAGACGCCGTAGGACCCGATGAGGAAGTACATCGGGAGCAGCATCGCCTCGAAGAAGACGTAGAACAGGAACACGTCGGTGGCGGCGAAGACGCCGATCATCGTGGTTTCCAACGCCAGCACGAGCGCCATGAACGTCTTGGCGTTGTGCCGGCCGGTGCGGGTCGGCCGCTCGGCGTCGTGCCAACTGGCCAGGATCACCACCGGGACCAGGATCGCGGACAGCGCGATCAGAGCCAGCGCGATACCGTCCACGCCGACGGCGTAATGCACCCCGAACTGCGGGATCCACTGATAGGTCTGGGTGAACTGGAAGCGCGGGCCGCCGGCCTCGAACGATGCACACATCGCGATGGTGAGCGCCAGCGTCAGCAGCGAGACCGCCAGCGCCAGCGGCTTGGCCTGCCGGCGTGGCACCGCCAGCACGGCCAGGGAACCCACCAGCGGTACGGCGCCGATCACGGTGAGCCAGGGGAAGTCGCTCATACCGACCGCACCACCGTCAGGCCGAGTACGACCAGCGCTGCGCCGCCGAACATCAGCAGCGCGTAGGACCGGACGAAGCCGGTCTGGACCCGGCGCATCCGTCCACTGGATCCACCGATCAGTGCCGCCAACCCGCGGACCGCGCCGTCGACGCCGAAGTTGTCGAAGAAGACCAGCGCCCGGGCGGAGTACTGACCGGGCCGCATGAAGACGGTTTCATTGAAGGCGTCGCCGTACAGCGAGCGCCGGGCCGCGGTGACCACCACCGGTACGTTCTGCGGCGCCGTACGAGGTACCGCGCGGCGGCCGAACTGGTACCAGCCTCCCGCCGCGCCACCGGCGACCACCAGCAACGTTAAGACGGTGAGAACCAGCGGCGAGATGGTGTGCGCTCCCACCTCCACGGATTCCCCGACCGACGGGGTAAGGAAGCCCTGGAGCCCGTCCCCGATGAGTGTGAGCAGCCCACCGGAGATCACCGACCCGATCGCCAGCACGATCATCGGGATCGTCATGGACTTCGGCGACTCGTGCGGATGCGTATCGGGATCCCAACGCCGTTCGCCGAAGAAGGTCATCGCCATCAGCCGGGTCATGTAGTACGCGGTGACCCCGGCGCCGAGCAGCGCGACCAGCCCGAGCACCACCCCCGAGGTGCCACCCTTGTCGAACGCCGCCTCGATGATCTTGTCCTTGGAGAAGAAGCCGGCAAAGAAGGGGAACCCGATGATCGCCAGGTAGCCGGCGGCGAAGGTGTAAAACGTCGTGGGCATGACGGTCCGCAACCCGCCGTAGCGCCGCATGTCGACGCTGTCGTTCATGGCGTGCATGACCGAGCCGGCGCCGAGGAACATGTTCGCCTTGAAGAAGCCGTGGGTGACCAAATGCAAGATGCCGATCGCGTACACCCCGGGGCCGAGGCCCACGGCGAGGATCATGTACCCGATCTGGCTCATCGTCGAGGACGCGAGCACCTTCTTGATGTCGTCGTACGCGCAGCCGATGATCGCTCCGATCACCAGCGTGACGGCGCCGACGATGGTGACCGCCAGTCTGGCGTTCGGGCTCGCGTCGAAGATCGGGTTGGCCCGTGCGATCAGGTATACGCCGGCGGTGACCATGGTGGCGGCATGGATCAATGCCGACACCGGCGTCGGGCCCTCCATGGCGTCCAGCAGCCAGCTCTGCAGCGGGAACTGGGCGGACTTGCCGCAGGCGCCCAGCAAGAGCAGCAGGCCGATCGCCGTCGCTGTTCCCTTGAGCAGGTCGTCCGCGCCGGTAAAGACCCCGGCAAAGGACGTGGTACCCATCGTGGCGAACATCAGCATGATCGCCAGCGAGAGCCCTACGTCGCCGACCCGGTTGACCACGAACGCCTTCTTCGCCGCGGTCGCCGCGGTCGGCTTGTAACTCCAAAAGCCGATCAGCAGGTAGGAGGCCAGGCCGACGCCTTCCCAGCCGACGTAGAGCGCCAGGAAGCTGTTGCCCAGGACAAGCAGCAACATCGCGGCCACGAACAGGTTCAAGTACCCGAAGAAGCGCCGCCGTTCCGGGTCGTGCGCCATGTAGCCGATGGAGTAAATGTGGATCAACCCGCCGACCCCGGTGACCAGCAGCACGAAGGTCATGGACAGCGGGTCGAGCAGCAATCCGGCGTCGACCCGGAACGGATCCACCGGTATCCAGGAGAAGAGGTGCTGATCGATCGAACGGGCAGCGGCGTCCCGACCGAGCATCGTGAAGAACAGCAGGAGCCCGAGCACGAAGGAGGCGGCGACCGTCGCGCAGCCGAGCAGGTGAGCCCAGGCCTTTGCCCGGCGACCGGCCAGCAACAAGATCGCTGCGCCGGCGAGCGGAAACGCGATCAACAGCCAGGTGGCGGAGAAGATCCCGGAGGCGGCCACGTACTTCGCTTCGCCTCCGTGCGCCAGCACTCCGGCGGACATCGCGGCAGACGCCGTCAGAGACACGATCCGGCCCTTCTCGCGGGGGCGCCCGGCAGGTGAGTAGGCACGTCAGTACTTGAGCAGGTTGACGTCGTCGACCGAGGCCGACTGGCGGGTACGGAAGATCGTCACAATGATCGCCAGCCCGACGACCACCTCGGCCGCGGCCACCACCATGACGAAGAAGGCCATGATCTGACCGTCGAGGTTGCCGTTGATCCGGGCGAACGTCACCAACGTGAGGTTGGCGGCGTTGAGCATCAACTCCACGCACATGAAGACCACGATGGCGTTGCGTCGAACAAGGAAACCGACGGCGCCGATGCTGAACAGGATCGCCGACAGGTAGAGGTAGTACGCCGGGCTCATGGCCGCGGGTCCGCCTCTCCGCCAGATGAGGACGGTGAGATCGGCAGGGCTTCCGGCCGGGGAAAGCGGGCGGCACTCATGGACTCCAGCACTGGGGCGACGCTACCCGGTGCCACCGAACCGTCCGGCAGCAGCGCCGGCGTGTCCACCGCATCGTGGTCGGCGTACACCCCAGGACCCGGCAGCGGGCTCGGGTCGCCGTAGAACCGTTCGGCGGCCAGCTGCCGCTGGGTGGCCTTCGGGACCAGTCGCTCCTTGTGCGCGAGCACCATCGCGCCGAGCGCCGCCGTGATCAGCAAGGCGCTGGTCGCCTCGAAGGCGAACACGTACCGGGTGAAGATCAATTGCGCGACCCCGGGAATGTTGCCCTCGGAGTTCGCCGCGATCAACCCGCGTAACGACATGGAACTCACCGCTGAGCCAATCAGCGCGACCAACAAGACCGCGAAGCCGAGCCCGCCCAGGATCGCGACCGCGCGCTGACCGCGCAAGGTCTCGACGAGTGAATCGGCCGAGCTGACGCCGACCAGCATCAGCACGAACAGGAACAACATCATGATCGCGCCGGTGTAGACGATGA
>JBDUDX010000147.1:0-10298 GCA_040002735.1 Frankiaceae bacterium
CCAGTCGGTGCTGACGATCACCTCGAACGTGGTCTACGGCAAGCACACCAGCAACACCCCGGACGGCCGGCGCTCCGGCGAGCCGTTCGCGCCGGGTGCCAACCCGATGAACGGCCGAGACTCTCACGGGCTGGTGGCTGCCGCACTGTCGGTGGCGAAACTGCCGCACGAGGCGGCGCAGGACGGCATCTCGCTCACCGAGTCGGTCTCCGCGGACGGCCTCGGCCGCACGCCGGAGGAGCGGGTCGGCAACCTCGCGGGCGTGCTCGACGGCTTCACCGTCTCCAACGGCTTCCACATGAACGTCAACGTGCTCGACCGTTTGCGGCCGACGCCGCTCAGCAAGCTCCACCTCCAGGAGGACTCCCCCGACCCGCGGGTTCAAGGGCCTGGGCCTGCATACCGCGCTGGACACCTCGGGCGCACTCGGGCACCGCGCCTCGGACGAGCTGCTCGCGGACGTGGACCTGGTGCTGCTGGACATCAAGTCCTGGGACCGGGAGACCTACCGCCGAGTCACCGGCGGCGAGGTACGGCCGACGCTGGACTTTGCCATCCGGCTCGCCGAGTTGGAGCGGCCCACCGTGATCCGCTTCTTGCTGGTCCCCGGCTACACCGATGCGGTGGACAACGTCGAGGGCGCGGCCGAGTTCGTCGGCGGGCTGCCGAACGTGCTCCGCGTCGATGTGCTGCCGTTCCACCGGATGGCGACGCCGAAGTACGACGACTTGGGGCTCACCTACCCCCTCGCCGACACCCTCCCGCCGTCCCCGGAGCTGCTGCAACGGGTACGGGAGCAGTTCCGCTCCCACGGCGTCGCCGCCAGCTGAGCTGACTCACTCCCACTCGATGGTGCCGGGCGGTTTGCTCGTCACGTCGAGCACCACCCGATTGACCCCGGGGATCTCGTTAGGTATCCGGCCAGAGATCCGGGCCAGCACGTCGTAGGGCAGGCGCGCCCAATCCGCGGTCATCGCGTCGGCCGAGGTCACCGGTCGGAGCACGATGGGGTGGCCGTACGTACGGCCGTCACCCTGCACGCCGACGGAGCGTACGTCGGCGAGCAACACCACCGGACACTGCCAGATCTCGCGGTCCAGGCCGGCCCGGGTCAGCTCCTCGCGGACGATGGCATCGGCGCCACGCAGCAATTCCAGTCGCTCCAGCGTCACCTCGCCGACGATCCGGATGCCGAGGCCAGGCCCGGGGAACGGCTGCCGCCAGACGAGATCCGGCGGCAGGCCGAGCTCCTCCCCGACCCGGCGTACCTCGTCCTTGAACAACCGCCGCAGCGGCTCGACGAGGTCGAAGGCGAGGTCGTCGGGCAATCCGCCGACGTTGTGGTGCGACTTGATCGTCGCGGCGCCGCCGGGGCCGCCGGATTCCACCACGTCCGGATACAGCGTCCCCTGCACCAGGAACTCCACCGGCTCGGCCGCTTCGATGTCCCGGGCGGCTCCTTCGAAGGCGCGGATGAACTCCCGGCCGATGGCCTTACGTTTGGCCTCCGGGTCGGTCAGCCCGGCCAACGCCGCCATGAACGCCGGCACTGCGTCCACCACATGGAGCCGTACTCCGGTGGCGGCGACGAAGTCCCGCTCGACCTGCTCGGCCTCGCCGGCCCGGAGCAGGCCGTGGTCGACGAAGACGCACTCCAACTGGTCACCCACCGCGCGTTGCACGAGCGCCGCGGCGACCGCGGAGTCCACCCCGCCGGAGAGGCCGCAGATCACCCGCTTGCCGCCGACCTGAGCCCGGATCGCCTCGATGGAGTCGGCGACGATGTTGAGCATCGTCCAGGTCGGACGGCACCCGGCGGCGTCGAGCAGGAAGTGGCGCAGCATGTCCAGCCCGCGGTCGGTGTGCAGCACCTCCGGGTGGAACTGGACCCCGTACAGGCCACGCTCGGGATCTTCGAAGGCGGCGACCGGGGTTGCTGGGGTGGCTGCGGTGATCCGGAAGCCGTCCGGTGCGGCCCGGACCGAGTCCTGATGCGACATCCAGACCGATGCGGTCAGCGGCAGATCGGCGAACAGGGTGCCCGGGTCCAGCACGGTGAGGGCTGTTGCCCCGTACTCGGCGGTGCCGGTGTGTGCGACCTCCCCGCCGAGTGCCTGGGCCATCGCCTGGAACCCGTAGCAGATGCCGAGCGTGGGTACTCCGGTGTCGAACAGCGCGGCGGGGACGGCGGGGGCGTCCGGTGCGTACACCGACGCCGGGCCCCCGGAGAGCAGAATCGCCGTCGGCTTCTTGGCGAGCATGTCGGCCAGCGGCATGGACCAGGGAACGATCTCGGAGTACACGTGGCACTCCCGCACCCGGCGGGCGATCAGTTGGGCGTACTGCGCGCCGAAGTCGACGACGAGGACCCGATCGTGCTCCGCCGCATCGGCCGGGGGGATCATCGCCTGATGGTATCGGCGGCGGTCGTGCGATACCGGGGCCGGCGTTCGTCGTACATCTCAATCCGTACATCTCAATCCGAGCGAAGCGCCGGAGGCGTGTACGCCGAGACGGGTCTCGGGCCGCTTTCCGGCTGGACGACCTGTCCCTGGCCGGGCCTGGCGCCGCCCTGACGATCTCCTTGGCCCACACCGTTGCTGCGAATCGCCACCCAGACCCAGCCCGTACAACCACCATCCGGGCAACGAGGTCCACGTCGCGCACGAACCTGGCGCCGCCCTGACGATCTCCTTGGCCCACCCCGTTGCTGCGAATCGCCGCCCAGACCCAGCCCGTACAACCACCATCCGGGCCAACGAGGTCCACGTCGCGCACGAACCCGGCCCAGCGGCCCTAACGATCTCCTTGGCCCACCCCGTTGCTGCCGAGCGCGGCGAAGCGCTGACAGGTACGGCCGAAGGGCCCTACCAGCCGCTGTGGGCCGCGCCCATCGCTGCCCCGAAGCCGCCTGCGATCGCGCCGACGATGACCAGCCACCGCTGGTTGGTGTGCGTCGAGACCATCTGCGCGTACGCCGCGGTGGGCAAGGAGATGACGCCGAGCACCACGCCGATCAGGTAGGCGGAGCGCCAGAAGGCGGTGAGCGCCGCGATCAGTCCGAGCGCGATGGTCAGGTACGCGACCAGCCAGACTCGGCGCTCGGCCGAGGACTGGCCGCTCTGGGTCAGTGATCCGGTAGCCGCATTCGACATGACCGTCATCCTGCCCTACGCCTGCTCGAAGCCGGCAGGAGCCTACGGGCGCGTCAGGCGCCCATCCCCACGCCCTGGGTGCGCTGCATCGACTTCCCCTCGGTCGCCATGGCCGGAGCCACCATCACCTCGGCGCGCTGGAACTCCTTGAGGTTCGCGTACCCGGTGGTCGCCATCGACGTCCGGAGCCCGCCGAAGAGGTTCATCGTTCCGTCGTTCACCGGCGCCGGCCCGACCAGGATCTCCTTGAGCGTGCCGAGCGTGGAGGTCTTGACCCGGGTACCGCGCGGCAGGTCGGGGTGGAAGGTCGCCATCCCCCAGTGGTAGCCGTTACCGGGGGATTCCACCGCCCGAGCCAGCGGCGAACCGATCATCACGGCGTCAGCGCCGCAGGCGATCGCCTTGGCGATGTCCCCGCCGGTACGCATGCCGCCGTCGGCGATGATGTGCACGTACCGTCCGCCGGACTCATCCAGGTACCGCGCCCGGGCACCGGCCGCATCGGCGATGGCGGTGGCCATCGGGACGCCGACTCCCAGGACGCCGCGGGTGGTGCAGGCCTGGCCGGGGCCGACGCCGACGAGCAGCCCGGCGGCACCGGTCCGCATCAGGTGCAGCGCGGTGGAGAACGACGCGCAGCCGCCGACGATGACCGGTACGTCCAGTTCGGCGATGAACTTCTTCAGGTTCAGCGGCTCGGACTTACTCGACAGGTGCTCGGCGGAGACCACCGTGCCCTGGATGACGAAGATGTCCACGCCGGCCTCGAGAACCGCCCGGTAGTAACGCTCGGTCTTCTGCGGGGTGAGGCTGGCGGCGGTCACCACACCGGCGGCGGAGATCTCCGAGATCCGCCGGCCGATCAGCTCCTCCGAGATCGGCTCGGCGTACAGCCCCTGCATCCGCTTGGTCGCGGTCGCGTCATCTAGCGTCGCGATTTCGGCGAGGATCGGGGCCGGGTCCTCATACCGGGTCCAGAGCCCTTCCAGGTTGAGTACGCCAAGGCCGCCGAGGCGGCCGATCTCGATGGCACTGCGCGGGGAAACCACCCCGTCCATCGCGCTGGCGAGCAGCGGCAGCTCGAAGTGGTACGCGTCGATCTCCCAGGCGATCGAGACGTCCTCGGGGTCCCGGGTCCGCCGCGAGGGCACGATGCCGATGTCATCGAAGCCGTACGCCCGGCGCCCCGTCTTGCCGATTCCGATTTCGACCTCAGCCACCGGGAGCCTCCTCAGTACATCGGCAGGTACGCCAAACCCCGCGCCCTCCACGAGGAGGCCGCCGGGGCACCTGGAAAGGAACGAGTCTACCGCGCGCCGCGGGCGATACCGTGCTATCCATGCCGGACCGCCACCGCACGCTTGAACCGTTGGAGACGCCGGCGGCACCGGTACTCGTCGTCGGCACGGCGCTGTTCGCGCTCGCGCTGGTGGCGGTGGTGATCACCGGCGGACCCACCGACTGGAGGTGGATCTGCCTCTGCGGCATCGCCCTGGGAGGGATCGGTATTCCGGTCGCCCGGCGGATGCAGCGACCGGGGCACTAGTCCAGATCCTGTTCGGCGGCGAGCGCCGCAGCCGAACTTGGGTCACGGAGTACCGCCGCTCGCAGCCACCGCTGCGCCCACTCGCCGTCCCGCCAGGCGAACGCCCGACCCAGCGCGTTCGGCCCACCGGCGGCGTCGATGTGGATCTCGTCCTCGACCACCCGCCACGGCACCGGCGTGGTATGTCCGCTCGCGGCGGCGGCAAGGAGTCGGTCGTGCAGCAGGTAGCTCCCGTACCGGCACACCTGCGGCACGCCGCTGGAGATCACCGCAAACGATGACAGCTCGCGCGCCAGCGGTACATCCAGCAGATCGGCCACCTCAGCCGCCCGCCCGAGCGGGGCTGGTACGACCGCCAGCGGCGCCACCAGCGGCAGCAGGTCCGGCGCGTCCACGACCACCGCCTGGTCCGGGTCGACCGGGATCGCTTCGCCGTCGCGTACCGCCCGTACCTTCGCCGGTGGCGAGAAGTCGGTCGGGTGCAGCGCGAGGCGGGCGTGGAGCTGCCGGACCGTGTCCCGCCCAATCGGCCGGTCCATCGCGAGCCGGTCGAGCAACTCGGCGGGCCCGCCAGGCTGAGCGAGGACCGATTCGACCCCGGAGCGCACGCCGAGCGCGAGGAGCAACTCGGGATCCGCCAGCGGTGGCGCCTCGTCGTAGAGCCCGGCGAGGTCGCTGCCCGCCATCTTGAGGTCAGCCGGTCGGCGACCGCCCAGGATCGGCGCCCGGGCGAGCCACCATCGGGTGTAGGACGCCACAGTGACCCGTCGGCCGTCGGGAAGCAGTACCCACGCCGGTTCGGTCAGCAGGTCGCGCGGCAGCAGGGCAAGCGCGCGGTCCCAGGAGTCGTCTCGTACCAGTTCCAGGTCGCGTACCGCCACCAGCTCGGCGAGCACCGGCGGGGCGGCGTCCCCGGTCGGTGGGAGGGCGTCGAGCACGTCGGCAAGCCAGTCGGCCGCACCGTCGAGGTCGAGATCAGTCGCGTCGGGGTCGACCGGTACGTCTCCTTCGCGGAGTACCGCGAAACCGTCGAGGACGCCCGCCGCGGCCAGCACCGCAGGCCCCCAGCGGGCCAGCAGGTCGGAGTCGGCGAGTCCGAACGGCGCATCATCGGCGATCACTCCGGCGAAGGCGCTGCCGGGCAGCAGCAGCTCACCGGCCGGATACCGCTCGCCGTCGCTGCCGGGAAGCGCCAGATCCGCCAGCCACGGCAACTCCCCCGGTGTCACTCCGGCCGCCGCGATGAGCGACAGCACCGCTTCGGCGATCGGATCCGGGTCGTCGGTGTCGAAGGACGCTGCCACCGCCGCCTGCAACCGCGGCTCGTCCAGCAGCGACCGGGGGTTCGCCGGAACCGCGCCCAGCACCGTCAGCAGCGGAGCCACCGCGTCGGGATGCACCACCCGCAACCCCAGCGCGGCGATCCCAGCGGGGTCCAGACCGTCGCCCGGAAGCAGCAGCCCACGCGGGCCTCGTACCAGTCGCCCATCGGCGAGCGGCACGGGCAGCGCGCCCAGGGCATCCCGCTCCGGTCCGCCGAGGTGGGTCTCGCCGAGCGCGAGGTACAGCCGCTGCCACCAGCTCGGCAGCCGATCCAGCCCGGCGAGCGCGTCGACCACTTCCGGCAGGCCCATCCGGCGTACGCCGAGCACCGCCAGCGGTCCGGTACGGGCCGCCCAGTCGGCGGCCACCAGGTTGGGCAGCACGTCGGCCAGTACCGCGGTGGGCCCTGGTCCGAGATCGAGGGCGACAGCGTCGCGGGGGCGTACGGCCAGCGCCGAGTCCCCCGCCAGGGGCAGGAACGGGGCGTCGGCCAGCGCGTGCAGGATCGCCCGGCGGAGCGTGGCGTCCACTTCGCCGGCCGCGAGACCGGCGGGCACCAGATCGAGCACCGCCGGCCCGGTGGCGACGGCGCAGACCAGTTCGGCGTACGCATCCGCGGTCTCGGCGACGAGGGTGTCCGCCAGCGGGCCGGAGGCGACCCGACGACGACCGGAGTCCATCGGCCAGCTGCCGATCAGTACCGCTGGCAACGAGAGCGGTTCGTCGGTCAAGGTGGGCGTTCGCAACACGGCCGCCACCGAGGACGGCAGCGGCACCGGCGCCCCATCCGCACGCAGCGGCACCGCGCAGCAGATATCAAAGGCGGTCCGGGTACGTTCCTCGGTCGGCCGATCCGCGAGCAGCCGGGAGGCCAGGCGCCCGGAGCGGCGGACCACCTGCCACCGGGTCAGTTCGCCGTCGTCGTCCAGCAGCACGTGGCCGCCGGCCGGGCGAGCCGTCATCCGCCGGCCGTCAACGTCGACCTCGGCCAGGAAGGGCAGGCTCAGCAGCAGAACCGGATCAAGGTCGCCGAGCTGCCGGCGCACCGCCTCCCTCGCCGCCTCGTCCCGCAGCGGTAGTACCACCGCGGTGTCGAATCCGGCCGGCGGTGGGGTGGCCTCCGGGAACGGCAACCGCAGCACCGGGACGGCGTCACCCCGCATCGTCAGCTCGCCGGCCACGACTGGCACCGCCCCGAGCAGCTCCAACGCCTCGGAAAGCGACCAGCGCGCGCCGCCGGAGGTGGAACGCACGGCCGGGGCGTCGCTGACGGTACGGACGGCCGCGAATCCCACGCCGAATCGGCCGGTCGTGCCAGGCTGGTCGGTGCCGGGATCAGCTCGCTTCGCCGAGGCGCGCAGCGTGCTCAGCGACTCCGCACCGGCGGCGTCCAGCGGGGCACCGGTATTGGCCGCGATCAGCGTGCCGCCCGTCAGGCTCAGCCGGAGCCGGCCAGGGATCCCCGCCCGCTGCGCCGCATCGGACGCGTTCTGCGCCAATTCGACCAGCAGCCGGTCGCGGTAGGGCCCGAGCGCGAGTTCCTCCTCGGCGTTCGCGTCCTCCCGGAACCGTGCCGGGGAGGCGGCCCAGGCGGCGAGGACCCGAGCCCGGAGTTCCGCGGTACCGAAGGGGTCAGCGTCGGTCAGCTGTGCCCCAGCTCCTCCGCCTCGGAGCCAGCGGTGGCCAGAACGGCCACGCCGGTCAGGGGCTCCTCGGTGACCACAGCCTCGGAATGTGCCCCGCAGCCGTGATCGGCGGCGACCAACCGACCGTCGTCCGGGGCGTACTCGTTGGTGCATGCGCCGAAGAGTTGCCCCAGATCACCGCGTACCGGTAACCAGAACCCGCACGTTCCGCAGCGGGCCGGAGCGGCGACCGCGATCGGGGCCGCCGGACCGGCAGAGCCGGCGTACCACCGTTCCACGGCCTCGTCCCGACCGTCGACGGAGAGCACCCGTACCCGGCCGAGCCCGAAGGTGAAGGCGACCGCCTCCTCGTCCAGGTCATCCGCCGAGGCGTACGCCGGAACCAGCCGCTCGTCGTCGCCCGAGGTCACCATCAGGTCCCCGACGCCGAGGTCCCCCGGACGGAGTCGTTCGCTCCACGGCACCCACTCCGGCGCGAGCAGCGCGCCCTCACCGGGCAGCAGCACGACCTCGTCGACGGTAACGTTCTTCGCCCGGGATGCCCGGGTCACCGTGACCGCCCACCGCCAGCCGCGGTAGGCCCGGTTGCGGCTGGCGAAGGAATGCGTCACCAGCCGGTCACCGTCACTGGCCGCGTCGAGCCAGTCGCCGACCAGCGCCGGATCCCCCGCCTCGTCGACGGCCGCGGCCCGGGCGAGGTCGACGGCGGCCGCGCAGGCCGGGTCGAGCACCGCCGGGCGCGCTCGGGTCGCTTTCATGCGAGCCATTGTCCCGCATTACCCGCCGCAGGTAGGAAACTGCTGACGTGAATTCCTCCGCTCCGGGAAGCGCTGCCCGCTCGGCCGTTCGTCGGCTCCGCGGTGCCGCCCGTGCGGACGGGGCCGGCGAGACCGGGTTGGCCTCGCTGATCGAGGTGCACGCCATGTCCAGCGCGGGTGACGCGCTGGTGGTGGTGGCCCTCGCCGGATCCCTGTTCTTCGGCGTGCCGATCGGCGAAGCGCGCAGCCGGGTGCTGCTGTACCTGGTGATCACGATGGCACCGTTCGCGCTGCTCGCACCGGTCGTCGGCCCGCTACTGGATCGGGTACGCCGCGGTCGGCGGCTGGCGATTGCAGCCACTCTGGTGGGCCGCGGGATCCTGGCGCTGTCGCTGGCTCGGGCGCTGTCCCGGGCGGAGCCGCTGGAGTTGTACCCGACCGCGTTCGGTCTGCTGCTGGCATCCAAGGCGTACGGGGTGTCCCGCAGTTCCGTGGTGCCCCGGCTGTTACCGCCCGGGGCGTCGCTGGTGCGGGTGAACTCGCGGCTGACCCTTGCCGGGCTCCTGCTGGCCACCCTCGCCGCCCCGGTCGGCGGTGGCCTGTCCGTACTCACCTCCTCGGCGTGGACGCTGCGGCTGGCAGCGATGTTCTTCTTCATCGGGGCGGCTCTCACCTTCGGGTTCCCGCAAAGCGTGGACGACACCGAGACGCTGCCCCGGGAGCCGGCGCCGCCGGGTCGCCGGGGCCGGCGGCGGCTGTTGGTGTCCGCGGAGGAACTCGGCAGCCGGGTCCCGATCGCGTTGGCGGCCGCCGGGCTGCTCCGGGGGTTGAACGGCTTTCTGACGATCTTCTTGGCGTTTCTGCTGCGGGACCGGGGGGGCCTGGGTTCGGTGACCTCGACGAACACGGCGATCGGCGCGGTGATCGCCGCCGCCGCGATCGGCGGCCTGCTCGGCACCGCCGCCGGCGGACGGATCCAACGCCGCACGCCGCTGGCGTTGTCCGTTCTCACCACCGCCGTAGCCGCCGTCGCCTGCTTGGCGGGCGCGATATTTTACGGGCTGATCGCCATGCTCGCCGTCGGGCTGCTGGTAGGCATCGGACAGGCGATCTCCAAGCTGGCGCTGGACTCACTCGTCCAGCGCGACGTCGGTGAGCACGTCCGCAACTCCGCGTTCTCGCTGTCCGAAAGCGGCCTGCAACTGGCCTGGGTACTCGGCGGCATCGTCGGGATCGTGCTGCCGCTCAATCCCACGCTCGGCTTCGGCGTGGCGGCGGTCGCCGCGGTCGGCGTCCTGGCGTACTGCCTGGCCGGCACCCGCCGCTCGCATCTCGCGGGCAGCCCCCGGCTGGCCGGATAGCCTGGGCGTCAGCTTCCCGACCCAGCTTCCGCGTACGCCGGAGATCGCCCTGACCCGCGCCCTGCTCGTGCTCACCGCCGTCGCGGCGGAGGCCGACGCCGTGTTGGCCGCGTTGACGGCGACCGGCTCGCTGCCGGGCGAACCGGTACGGATCGGGCCGTACCCGGCGTGCGGCACGTCGGAGGTGACCGTACTCGCCGGCGGCATCGGCCCGGCCGCGGCCGCGGCGGCAACCGCCTCCGCGCTCGCGCTGCAGCCGGAGACCTCACTCGTACTCAGCGCCGGCATCGCCGGTGGCTTTGCCGAAGCTGGGGTGGGGGTCGGCGACCTCGTACTGGCGGACAGCAGCGTCTTCGCCGATCTCGGCGCGGACTCCCCGCGGGGCTTCCACTCGGCCGCAGAACTCCGCTGGGCCGCGCCGACGCTGCCTCCCTCGTCGGCAGCATCGGCCGTCGCCGAGGCCCTGCGCAACGCCGGGCTGCCGGTGCACCAAGGGCTGGTACTGACGG
>JBDUDX010000148.1:0-5762 GCA_040002735.1 Frankiaceae bacterium
GCGTTGGCGACGTCGGAGGTCTCGGCTCGGGTGGGTCGAGGGGCCGAGATCATGGACTCCAGCATCTGGGTGGCCACGATCACCGGCTTGGAGCGCTCCCGGGCCATGGTGATCGCCCGCTTCTGCACCAGCGGTACCTGCTCGAGCGGCAGCTCCACGCCGAGGTCACCGCGGGCGATCATCAGGCCGTCGAACGCCTGCAGGATCTCGGCGAGCCGCTCCACCGCCTGCGGCTTCTCCAGTTTGGCGATCACCGGCCGCTGCACGCCTTCTTCGTCCATGATCCGGTGTACCGCGACCACGTCTTCCGGACCGCGAACGAAGGACAGCGCGAGGAGGTCGGCCCCGGCTCGCAGAGCCCAGCGCAGGTCTGCCTCGTCCTTGTCCGACATGGCGGGCACGCTCACCGGTACGCCCGGCAGGTTGAGGCCCTTGTGGTCCGACACGTCGCCACCCACCACCACCCGGGTGAGCACCTCGGTACCGCGGCTGCGTTCCACCGCCAGCACCACCCGGCCGTCGTCGACGAGGATGGCGTCACCGGTGCGGACATCATCCGCGAGCCCGGAGTACGTGGTGGAGCACCGGCTGACATCGCCGGGGATGTCAACCGTACTGATCACGAAGTCGGCGCCTCGGCACAGCGACACCGGCCCGTCGGTGAAGGTGCCCAGCCGGATCTTCGGGCCCTGCAGGTCGGCCAGGATGCCGACCGCCCGGCCGCTCGCCGCGCTCGCCTCCCGAACGGCGCTGACCACCGTCAGGTGGTCCTCCCGCGCGCCGTGGGACAGGTTCAGCCGGGCGACGTCCATACCGGCATCGACCAGCGCGCGGATGGTGGCAACGGTTGCAGTCGCTGGGCCGAGCGTGCAGACAATCTTCGCGTGCCGTCTCATGGGCGCAGGCTACGTGGCGAACGGCCCCGCCCAATGTTTCGTGCGAGGCCGTTCGATCCGCGGATGGGCGCGCCTGGCTACCGCACCGCCGCCAGGGCGTTGACGATGCCGGAACCGTAGAAGCCGTTGTTAGTGGTCGGGCCGGCGCAGTACGCCGAGCTGCTATTGACTGTGCCGTCCAGAAGGTAACGCTTGTACGGGAACAGTCGCGGCTGCGGGCAGGCATGCTCGACGGCGGTGTTTTGCAGGATGCTCCGGGTCCGGCCGGGGTTCAAGGTGAGCCCGCCGGGGTGCGCCGGGTCGTTGTGGCCGTATTCGCTGACGATCAGCGCCCCCACGCCGGTGGCATGCGGCGATGCCATGGACGTGCCCTGCAGGTACTGGTAATAGGCGCAGGTGCCGCCGGAGCAGTCTTTCACCACCGCGTCCGTGGTCGGGTTGCCGTGGGCGTCAATGGCTCCGGAGAGCTTTGCCAGCCGGGTGGGATACGCGGCCAGCACGCCCAGCCGCACGTCCCGGGTGTTGTCCGGGCTGTCGTACACGTCCCCGCCCGGCGCGGCCACGTCGATCTGCTCGGTGCCGTAGTTGGAGTAGTACGCCTTCCGCGTGCTGAAGCCGGTGGAGGAGACGACGTTCACACCGTTGGTCTCGGTGGGCACGGTGATGCACCCGTTGGTGATGTCGCGATGCTTTCCGGATCCCGGCGGGTAGTCGGGGCTGGTCTCGTCGACGGTCGGGTGGCTGAGATCGGTGGCCTCGTTGCCGGCGGCGGCGAACGGCGCCACGCCGTGGCTCAGCGCGTAGTTCATCGCCCGCTGAGTAGCCACCCGGACGGTGCGTTGCTCCCGCTGCTCCTGCGGCGAGTCGGCCGGATTCTTCCGGCAGTTGAAGAGCCACGGGTCGGTGTAGAAGCTCATGTTGACGACGTCGACCCCCAGGTCACCGGCGTACGTCAGCGCGTCCAGCGTCGGCTGGAGGAAGAAGTAGCCGGCGTCCTGGCCCGCCCGGAGATTCACCAACGTCACGTTGGGCGCCACCCCGGCGATCCCGCGGCCGTTGATCGGGGAGCCGATCGTGCTGGCCACGTGCGTGCCGTGCCCGTCATCGTCCCAGTTGGCCGGGTCCTTGCAGCCGGCGAACTCGCACGGCCCGTCGAGCGACGGAATGTCGGTGGTGAAGTTGCGAGAGTCCTGGGCGTCGAAGTTCGCCTTGATATCCGGATGGGTCCCGTCGATGCCGGTGTCGATAACGCCCACCATCACCTTCTTGCTGCCGGGCTGCACCGCGTACGAGCCTCCCGGAGTGGCTCCGATCTGGGGCATATCCCACTGCCGGTCGGCGAGCGGGTCCGCGATCACGCCCCCCTGCTGAACCGCCTTGCTGGTGCCCGTACGGAACGTACGAGCGGACGCCAGTCGCTCGAGGTCCTTGCCCTTCGGCCGGTTGGTCGGCGCGTAGCCGATGGGCCGGTTTCTGGCAGCGCCGCCCAGGGCGGATTCCTTCGCCACCCGATCGGCGAACGAAGCGTCCGCGGACCGGACGATCGCGTACCCGACCTTGACGTTGTCCCGGACGACCGTTCCGCCGGCGGAAACGACCGCGGCTCGCGCCGCCGAGGAGCCCGCGCCGACCGCATAGAGCACCACGTACTCCTGCGCCTGGGTAGCTCCCGCATGCGCTGAGCTTGCGCCCGCGGGAATCGGAGATGCCACCATCCCGGCCCCGGCCGTGACTGCCGAAGCGAGGCCCGCAAGCGTCTTCCGCATCGCAAACCGCGTCCGCATCGCAAACCGCCAGGGAGGTCCCTTCCTGGCGGCCCCCCGTGGGCGACCGTACCGGCCGGCCACCGCGATCCGCAACGGCGAACGTCCGGCGGAAGGGAAGACTTGCCGGGTCAGACCGCCAGGGGCCGGTCGACGGTCCGTACCGGCGTTGGCAGCGTGGTAGCGCCGACCAGAGCGCGGTCGACCGCCGCCGCCGCCGACCGCCCCTCCGCGATGGCCCACACAATGAGGGACTGGCCGCGACCCATGTCACCGGCGACGTAGACGCCCGGCACGTTGGTCTGCCACTCCGGGTCCCGGGCAACGTTGCCCCGCCCGTCGAGTTCCACGCCCAGCTCGGTGAGCAGCGGCGAGCGCTCCGGGCCGGTGAAGCCCATCGCCAGCAGTACCAGGTCGGCCGGCACGTCGAAGGCGGTATCCGGGATCGGCGTGAAACCGGCGTCCACCTGCTCCAGCCGTACCGCGGCCACCGCACCGTCGCCGTTGTCGAGGAACTGCTGCGTGCTCACCGCGAACAGCCGCTCTCCGCCCTCTTCGTGCGCGCTGCTGCTACGGAAGATCATCGGGTACGTCGGCCAGGGCTGGGTTTCGGTCCGGCCGGACGGCGGCTCCGGCAAGATTTCCAGTTGGTGTACGGACGCCGCACCCTGCCGATGGGCGGTACCGAGGCAATCCGCGCCGGTGTCACCGCCGCCGAGGATGACCACCCGCTTGCCGGCGGCGCTGATCGGCGGGTCGGCGAGGTCGCCCTCCTGGACCTTATTGGCACCGGGCAGGTAGTCCATCGCGAAATGGATGCCGACCAACTCCCGGCCGGGCACCGGCAGGTCGCGGGGTTGGGTCGCGCCACCGGCGAGCACCACGGCATCGGAGGTCGCCCGCAGCTCCGCCACCGACAGGTCGGTACCGACGGCCGTGGATGGGACGAACGTGGTCCCCTCGGCGCGCATCTGTGCCAGCCGGCGCTCCAGGACCCGCTTCTCCATCTTGAACTCGGGGATGCCGTACCGCAGCAGGCCGCCGATCCGGTCCGCCCGCTCGTACACCGTCACCGCATGACCGGCGCGGGTGAGCTGCTGGGCGGCGGCCAATCCGGCCGGGCCTGACCCCACCACCGCCACCCGCTTCCCGCTGTGCCACTCCGGTGGCTGTGGCGGCAACCAGCCTTCGTCGAAGGCCCGGTCGCCGATGGCTTGTTCGACCTGCTTGATGGTGACCGGGTCGTCGCCGATGCCCAGCACGCAGGCGGTCTCACACGGCGCCGGGCACAGCCGTCCGGTGAACTCGGGAAAGTTGTTGGTGGCGTGCAGCCGCTCGGAGGCGGCGTGCCAGTCCGAGCGCCACACCAGGTCGTTCCACTCCGGAATGAGGTTCCCCAGGGGACAGCCGGAGTGGCAGAACGGGATGCCGCAGTCCATGCACCGACCGGCCTGCTTCCCAACCCGCTCCGGGTCGAAGTCTTCATAGACCTCGTGCCAGTCGCGGATCCGAACGTCCACGGGGCGGCGGCGCGGCACCTCCCGCGGAGTGGTCAGAAAGCCTTTGGGGTCAGCCATGGACGAGTTCCTCCGCTCCCTTTGCCGGCAAGGCAGCAGCCCGGGCCGCGTTCTCGGCGAGTACCCGCTTGTAGTCCCGCGGCATGACCTTGGTGAACCGCGACAAGGCGCCGTCCCCCTCGGCGAGCAGTCGGCCCGCCACCTCGGACCCGGTCTGCTCTCGATGCCCCCGGAGCACCGCGAGTAGGAATGAAGCGTCGGACTCCTCGAGGGCATCGAGGTCGACCATCTCTCGGTTCACGGCGATCCGGGACAGGTCCAGGACGTAGGCCACGCCGCCGCTCATGCCAGCGGCGAGGTTGCGCCCGGTGGGTCCGAGGATGACCACCCGGCCGCCGGTCATGTACTCGCACGCGTGGTCCCCCACGCCTTCCACGACTGCCGTGGCGCCGCTGTTCCGGACCGCAAACCGCTCTCCGACCACGCCGCGGATCAGCGCCTCGCCGCCGGTGGCCCCGTAGAGCAGGACGTTGCCGGCGATCACTTGTTCCTCGGCGCGGAACGGCGCGTCCGGCGCCGGGCGGAGGATGATCCGGCCGCCGGAGAGTCCCTTGGCCACGTAGTCGTTGGCGTCCCCGAAGAGCCGCAGGGTGATGCCCCGAGGCAGAAACGCCCCGAAGGACTGACCCGCGGAACCGGTGAACGTGATGTCGATGGTGCCCTGCGGCAGCCCGATGCCGCCGAAGCGGCGGGTCACCTCGGCACCGAGCATGGTGCCGACCGTGCGGTTGACATTGCGGATGGGCAGTTCCAGGTGAACCGGACTGGCCTGGGTCAACGCGCCTTCGCAGAGCTGAATGAGGGTGTTGTCCAGCGCCTTGTCCAGGCCGTGGTCCTGCCCGGTGGTACAGCTCAGAGCGCCGTCGGTCGCCGGCACGTGCAGGATCGGCGCGAGATCGAGGCCGCCGGCCTTCCAGTGCTCCACGGCGCTCTGCACGTCCAGCAGGTCGGCGTGGCCGACCGCCTCGGCGAGGGAGCGGAAGCCGAGTTCGGCGAGCAGTTCCCGCACTTCTTCCGCGAGGTAGGTGAAGAAGGTCTCGACAAACTCCGGCTTGCCGGTGAATCGCTTCCGCAGTTCCGGGTTCTGGGTGGCCACGCCGACCGGGCAGGTGTCGAGGTGGCAGACCCGCATCATGATGCAACCCGAGACGATCAGCGGCGCGGTGGCGAAGCCGTACTCCTCCGCGCCGAGCAGCGCGGCGATCACCACGTCCCGGCCGGTCTTGAGCTGGCCGTCCACCTGTACCACGATCCGGTCCCGGAGGCCGTTGCGCAGCAGGGTCTGCTGGGTCTCGGCGAGGCCGAGCTCCCACGGGCCGCCGGCGTGCTTGAGCGAAGTGAGCGGCGCAGCGCCGGTACCGCCGTCGTGGCCGGAGATGAGGACCCCATCGGCGTGCGCCTTGCTGACTCCGGCGGCGACCGTACCGACGCCGGACTCAGCGACCAGCTTGACGTGGATCCGGGCCCGGTCGTTGGCGTTCTTCAGGTCGTGGATCAGCTGGGCGAGGTCCTCGATCGAGTAGATG
>JBDUDX010000149.1:0-3762 GCA_040002735.1 Frankiaceae bacterium
CCAGTTCGCCGCCGCCCTCGGCGCCCGGGCGGCCTGCACCGTCGGCAGCGCGGCGAAAGCCGAGCGCTGCCGGGAACTCGGAGCGGAGGTGGTCGTCAACTACCGCGAGGAGGACTTCGTCGAGCGGCTCCGCGAAGCCTCCGACGGCCGGGGCGCCGATGTGGTCCTCGACATCATCGGCGGCAGTTACCTCGGCCGCAACGTCGCCGCACTCGCGGCGGACGGCCGGCTGGTGGTGATCGGCCTGCAGGGTGGGCGCAAGGCGGAACTCGACCTCGCCGGCTTGCTGGCCAAGCGTGGTGCCGTGCACGCCACCTCCCTGCGGTACCGGCCGGCGGAGCAGAAGGCGGCGATCGTGGCGGGCGTACGGCGCGACGTGTGGCCGCTGATCGCCGACGGGCGGATCCGGACGGTCGTTGACCGGGTGCTGCCGTTGCGCCAGGCAGGCGAGGGGCACCGCGTGATGGAGTCTGGCGAGCACGTTGGCAAGGTCCTGCTGACGGTATGAGTCACGGGGTCGGCTGCCGGCGTACGGGAAGATCCCCGGAAACCCCCCACTGCGCGGGGGCCGCGCCCCGGACGTACCAGAGGTACCGGTCGTGGGGCGGTACAGCGCGAGGTCGGTACGGCCGTCGCCGTTGTAGTCGCCCGGGACCGTGATATCGCCCGAGACTCCGTACTGCACTGCCGCGCTGCCCCGGACGTACCAAGTCCCGTTGCTGGGCCGCCAAACGGCGAGGTCGGTACGGCCGTCGCCGTTGTAGTCGCCGCGGCGGCGGCGAGCGTTCCGGTTCGCACGGCTCGCGGACGCTCGCGCAATCCTGGACATGACGGCCCCGTTCCTTGGCGTTAGTGTGCGCCGAATACGTCGCACGGAAGGTCTCGCCGGGCGAACCCGGCGAGCCGGCTTCCCGCGGGCACGCTGACGGTGCCGTGCCTGGCGGCACTTCGGCAAGTGGGTTTGTCGGTGACAATGGGGCCATGTCCCAACCCACCGCTGGCCCTCAGTTCGTCGTCGTCGGTCCGCAAGCCCCGGGTGACGACGCTGAGGTTGCCGATGAAGCGGGCACCTCCGCGGCCGAGTTGGTGTCGCAGCCGGCGAAGGTGATGCGAATCGGCACGATGACCAAGCAACTCCTCGATGAGGTACGCTCCGCGCCGCTGGACGAGGCGAGCAGGGCGCGGCTCCGGGAGATCCATTCCCGGTCCATCACCGAACTGGAAGACGGTCTGGCCCCGGAGCTGCGCGAGGAACTCGAGCGGCTCACGCTGCCGTTCGTCGATGACGATGTGCCGAGCGAAGCCGAGCTACGGATCGCTCAGGCTCAGTTGGTGGGCTGGTTGGAGGGCTTGTTCCACGGCATCCAGACCGCGTTGTTCGCGCAGCAGATGGCGGCCAGGGCGCAGCTGGAGGAGATGCGCCGCCGCGCGCTGCCGCCCGGGTCCGGCGGGGAACCGGAGGGTCCGCCGCGACCGGGGATGGGCTCCGGCCCGTACCTGTAGCCCGCCGATCAGACCAGGTGCGTGGAGCGTCCCGACACGCCGTCGTTGCCGATGCTGAGCGCACCCCGTCTGATCGTTTGTCACCGGGCGACCGAGGCGAAGCCGGGCGGCCTCAGCCGGCGAGCAGCCGTTCCAGTACGACGGCCACGCCGTCGTCGTCGTTGCTGTCGGTGTGCTCGGTCACTGCCGCCAGCACGCTGGGGTGCGCGTTCGCCACGGCGACTCCGCGGCCGGCCCAGGCGAGCAGCGGCAGGTCATTCGGCATGTCGCCGAAGGCCAGCACATTCGCGGCCCCGATGCCGCGCTCGGCGCAGAGGATCTCCAAAGTCGTGGCTTTGCTGACCCCACTGGCGCTGATCTCGACCAGACCGTCCAGGCTGGAGTGCGTCAGCTCCGCGAGGTGCCCGACGACGTCGCGGGTGGCGACCAACAGGGCGTCCGCGTCCAGGTCGTCGTGCCGGACCAGCAGCTTGGCGGCGGGTTCGGCGACCAGCAGGTCGATCGCGGCGCGCAGCGAATCGCTCGGAATCTCCCACCGCGGCCGGTACTCCGGGGCGTACGCGAAGCCGCTGCGCCGCTCGACCGCGTACGTCGCCGCGGGCAGGGCCTCCTGCAGGATTCGGACCACCTCGGCCGCCACGGTCGGGCCGAGCAGGTACTCCTCGACCACCTCCTCGGTGCCGAGGTCGTACACCTGCGCGCCGTTCGTGCAGATGGCGAGCCCGCGGTGCCCGGTCGCCGCGGCCACCGGTGCGAGCCAGCGCGGCGGCCGGCCGGTGACGAAGATGACCAGCGCGCCGGCGTCCTCCACCGCGTTGAGCGCGGCTACGGTACGGGCGGAGATCGCACCGTCGGTGCGAACCAGGGTGCCGTCCAGGTCGGTGGCGATCACCCGCGGGAAAGCGGCGGTCATGTTGCGGGCTCAAGCACCTTACGGCCGCCGAGGTACGGCTGCAGCGCGTCCGGCACCGCCACCGAGCCGTCGGCTTGCTGGTGGACCTCCAGCAGCGCGACGATGGTCCGGGAGATCGCACAGAGCGTGCCGTTGAGGGTGGCCACCGGGCTCGGCGTGCCTGCAGCGCCCTCCCGCATCCGGATGCCGAGCCGCCGGGCCTGGAACGTGGTGCAGTTCGAGGTCGACGTCAACTCCAGCCAGCGCTGCTGGGAGGGGAGCCAGGCCTCACAGTCGTACTTACGCGCTGCACTGGAACCGAGGTCGCCGGCGGCGATGTCGATCACCCGGTACGGCAGTTCCAGCTTGCCGAGGAACTCCTGCTCCCAACCGAGCAGCCGCTGATGCTCGGCGCCGGCCTCCACCGGCCGACAGTAGGAGAACATCTCCACCTTGTCGAACTGGTGCACCCGGATGATGCCGCGGGTGTCCTTGCCGTACGAGCCGGCCTCCCGCCGGAAACAGGAGGAGAAGCCGGCATATCTCAGCGGCAGCGAGCCCGCGTCGAGGATCTCCTCGCCGTGGTACGCCGCCAGCGGCACCTCGCTGGTACCGACCAGATAGAGGTCATCCTCCGCGAGCCGGTAGACCTCACCGGCGTGCGCGCCGAGGAAGCCGGTGCCCTCCATGGCCGCCGGCTTCACCAGCGCCGGGACGATCACCGGGACGAATCCGGCGTCCACCGCCTGGGCCATGGCCATATTGACCAGGGCGAGTTCGAGCAGCGCCCCGACACCGGTGAGGAAGTAGAACCGCGCGCCGGACACCTTCGCGCCGCGCTCGGTGTCGATCGCCCGCAGCGCCTCGCCGATCTCCAGGTGGTCGCGGACCGGGAAGTCGTACGACGGCGGCTCGGCCGCCGACAGCACGGTGAAGTCCGCCTCGCCGCCGGAGCGTACGCCGTCCTCCACGACGTTCGGAATCGCCATGTGCGCCGCTCGGACGGCCGCCTCGGTTTCCGTGAGCGCGGCCTCCGCGAGCCTGGTCTGCGCGGCCACGTCCCTCGCCCGAGCCAGCAACGGTTCCTTGTCGGGGCCCTTCGCCCGGGCCATGTCCTTGCCGAGCGTCTTCTGCTCGGCCCGCAACTCGTCGTACCGTCGGACCGCCTTCCGGCGAGCTTCGTCCGCCGCGAGCAGGGCATCGACCAGGTCCGGAGCCTCACCGCGGGTGCGCTGGCTGGTCCGAACCCCCTCCGGGTCCTCGCGCGCCAACCGCAGATCGATCACCCGTCGAGCGTAGCCGCCGACGAGTGCTTGACAGACCGCGCTATCCTGCGTACTAAATAACGCGCAAGAGAGGAAGGCCCT
>JBDUDX010000150.1:0-4746 GCA_040002735.1 Frankiaceae bacterium
CTGACCGACGCCGCGGAGTCCCGCCGCCTCGGGGAGGCAGCCCGCGAGCGCGTCCTGCAGCACTACCTCGCCGACCGGCAACTCACCCAATGGGCGCAGCTGTTCGCCGAGGTGACCACCACATGAGCCGCGCGTCACGGGACGAAACCCTGCTCACACCCGGCCGGGGCCCGATCAACCCCGCGGCGCCACCGCGCCCGTTGAGTGGTTCAGACGACGATAGCTATATGCCAGAACTGGCTCCCCAACTCGCTCCACCACGTTCGGGCGAGGTGGCCGGGCACGTCAGCGGATATCGCCCACGTCATGATGGTCAGCGGATAGCAGTTCCGCGACACGTCAAGGCGTTCGAGCAGCAGGCATCTGGCTGGAGTTGAGCCGCCGCGGCCGGGCCAGTGCGACCGCGGCGGTGACGTGTTCGATGGCGATCTGGACGTCGCCGACGGCGTCGACCTCGTGCAGCAGGTTGAGGTTACGGAAGTATTCGATCAGCGGGAGGGTTTCCTGGGAGTAAACATGAAGGCGGTGGCGGGCGGTCTGCAGGTTGTCGTCACTGCGGGTGTAGAGGTCACCGCCGCACAGATCGCAGGTTGCTTCCAGCCGGGAAGGCGTGTAGAAGACGTTGTACGGCCGCTGGCATATTGCGCAGGTCTGCCGGCCGGCGATACGCCTGAGCAGGACGTCGCGTGGAACGGTGAGCGCGACGACGGCTTGCAGTTCCTCGCCCTGGGCGTGGAGGCCCTCGATCAGGGCGGCCGCCTGCTTCCTGGTTCGCGGGAAGCCGTCGAAGATCACGCCATGTTGGCAGTCCGGTTCGGTGACCCGCTGCAGAACCATGTTGATGACGATCTCGTCGGCGACGAGTTCACCGCGGTCTACGAACGATTGGGCGCGCTTGCCGAGGTCGGTGCCCTGGAGCATGTTCGATCGGAAGAGGTCACCGCTGGCGATGTGCTTGAGCCCGGTCGTTTTCTCGAGCGCGGCCGCCTGGGTGCCTTTGCCGGCGCCGGGTGGACCGATCAGGATGATGTTCACGCTTCGATCCACCTTTCCCACGGCCGCCCGGTGCGCGGCTGCCAAAGGCGATGGGTAGTCGGCTGGTGGTGCGGCCGGTAGTGTCCCACACGGTTGAAGGGTCCAGTTGCGCCGACGCGGCTGTTCCGAGGTGGAGGGGAAGCAGATGGGCGCGGAATCGGTCGCTGAGACGGAGTCCCTGTCGCTGTCCCGTCGGCCGGCGGTGACCGTCCGCCCGCTGGCCGAGGATGACGGTGACGCGCTCGCCGCGTTCGGCGCGGCACTCCCCGCCGATGACTGGCTCTACCTCGACATCGAGTTGCAGAATCGGCACGCGGTCGACCGGCTGATCAACGCGCACGCGGCGACGAACTGGCGCCAGGTTGTCGCGGTGGTCCAGGGCGAGATCGTCGGCTACGCGAACGTGCGCCTGCTACCGGGTTGGCAGCGCCACGTGGGAGACGCGTACCTGGTGATCGGTCCGTCTCAGCGCCGGCGCGGGCTGGGCGCTTTCCTGGCGCGGGCGATCGTTGAGGCCGGCGCCGAGCTCGGGGTCGGCAAGCTGATTTTGCAGATGCTGGAGGAGCAGGCCGACGGACGTCAGATCTTCGAGCGGCTGGGCTTCCGCCAGGAAGGGCTGTTGATCGATCAGGCCCGCGACCAGCACGGCCGGCTACATAATCTGCTGGTCCTGGCCTACCACCTGCATCACCAGCCGGAGGGCATCGCGTTACCCGGCTGACTCCGGCGCCCCGGCCACTCGACGGCCCCGGTAGGCGGCCACCTGGACGCACCTCAAGGGGATCGCGGGATCGGGGTCAAGGCCGATACCGGCGCCGACGGAGACACCGTCTGATGCTGAAGCGGACGGAGACGAGTCGTCGTCGGATGTGGCCCGGGGTCGCCGGCTGGTCATCGAGCGCCTCGCCGTAGGCAGCCTTCGGACTACGGTCGCACCTCAGGGACGCGCGAGAGCTGAGTCGACGCGCAGGGCGGTTAGACGGTGCGTTGGTGGGCGTGGCACCAGTGCTGGTGTGGGCCGTCTCGGAGGGCGCGGGCGATGGGGTGGTCGGTCTCTTCGTAGTGGGCTTTGGCGTGCTGGTTCGGTGAGCTGTCCGAGCAGGCCACCCAGCCGCAGGACAGGCACAGCCACAGTTCGACCCAGGCTTGGCCGTGCCGCCGGCAGGGTGGGCAGGCGGTGCGGACCGGGGCATGCCGGGCGGCGGCGAGGTGCGGGATGGCGGCGAGGTGGGCGCAGCTGCGCAGGCCGCCGGTGCCGGGCCGGCGGGAATCCGTTGTGGGCGTCACGGTCCTCCGTCCGGGGTGCCGGTAGCTGGCCGGGGGTGGCACTGTTGTCCAGCAAAGCCTCGCCGGGGCGCGCCGGAAACAACCAACATGCGCGGCGTTGATCTCCGGTGGTGATAAGCGGACCGGTCCGGTCTGTCGTTAAGGGAGTGGGCGGGCGGTGGTGGGCGGCGGGGTGGACCGCGCACACTGGCCGTGACGGCGGGACGCGCTGCCGGCGGTGATTCAGGGGTGTCGCGGATGGAGCTTCGGCAGCTGCGCTATTTCGTGACCCTCGCCGAGGAGTTGCACTTCGGTCGGGCGGCGGCGCGGGAGCACATCGTGCAGTCCGGGCTGAGCCAGCAGCTGCAGCGGCTGGAGCGGGAGCTGGGGGTGGTGTTGATCGAGCGGACGACGCATCAGGTGCAGCTGAGCGCGGCCGGCGCCGCCTATCTGATCGAGGCGCGACAGATCCTGACCCATGTGGACCGGGCGACGGCTGCCGCGCAGCGGGCCGCCCGAACGGCGGCCAGTTTGCGGGTCGGAGTCGTTGACGCAGGCTATAACTCGATGCCGCTGATCCTGGCGGAGGTGCAGCAGTCCTATCCGGATCTGGAGATTCACCAGGTCGAGGCCGGGGTGCCGGAGCAGTTCCAGCAGCTGGTCGACGGGCGGCTCGATGTCGGCCTCGGGCGGGCATCGCTGGCCCCGCCGGCGGTGGCCTCAGAGCTGTTCCGGCTGGACCCGCTCGGCGTGCTGCTCCCGGCGGGGCATCACCTCGCGGTCCAGTCGAGCGTCCCGGTGGCCAGGCTGGCGGCGGAGCCGCTGCTGTTCGCCGAGGAAGCGCGGGCTCCGGAGTTCAACCAGTTCATCATCGAGTTGTGCCACTCCGTCGGTTTCACCCCGACCCTGTACTCGGGGACGGTGGAGAGCATCCGGGCCGCGGTGGAGCTCGTCGGGCAGGGGCGCTGCGTGCTCTGCGCCCCGTCCTCCTGCGTATCACCGCCGCCGGGGATCGTGTGGAAACCGCTGGTCGGGCCGCCGTCGCGCTATCCGTGGTCGGTGCTGTGGCGGGCCGGGGACCCCTCCGAACACGTCCACGCCTTTCGGCAGGCCGCGCGGTTGCTGTCCGGGCGGCTCGGCTGGCTGGCACCGCCGGTCCAGGCGGTCGGCTGACCCGGCGAGTCCCCGGAGCGTGTTATCACTGCCGGTGATGGGTCGTGCTTGGATCCGCTCTTTCCCGATGCTTCCCGGCGCGGTTACCTCAGTGGTGCGCCCGTCACATCCCGGAAACCTCGCAGCCACACCCGAGCCTTACGTGTCGGGTGGCAGGCAGCGGCGTGCCCGGATGAGGTGGGACGGCATCAGATATCGACTTTGGAGTTGTCATGACCGCTACCGTGCAGGTCTCTGTCCCGCCGCTGAACGGCGCCCCCCCGGTCCGTCAGTGGGATCTGTTGATCGACGGGGAATGGGTGAAGCCGAAGGACGGGCAGACTTTCCTGACCAGGAACCCGGCGACCGGGGAGGTACTCGCCGAGTGCGCCCAGGGCGACGAGTTCGACATCGACCGGGCGGTCCGGGCGGCCCGGCGGGCCTTTGAGACCGGGCCGTGGCCGGCGATGACGCCCACTCAGCGGGGACGGCTGATCTGGAGGCTCGGCGATCTGATCCTGGAGAACCTGGAGGAACTCGCCGAGCTGGAGACCCTCGACAACGGCAAACCGATCAGCATCACCCGCGCGGTCGATGTGCCGCTGACCGCGGAGTTGTTCCAGTACATGGCCGGCTGGGCGAACAAGCTGGAGGGCAGCACGATCCCGCTGTCGGTGCCGTACACGCCGGGCGCGATGTACCACGCGTACACGCTGCGGGAGCCGCTGGGTGTGGTAGGGCAGATCATTCCGTGGAACTTCCCGCTGCTGATGGCCGCCTGGAAGCTGGGTCCGGCCCTCGCCGGCGGCAACACCGTGGTGTTCAAACCGGCCGAGCACACCCCGCTGACCGCGCTACGGTTGGGCGAGCTGGTTCTGGAGGCCGGCTTCCCCAAAGGCGTGGTCAACGTCGTCCCGGGGCTGGGCCCGGTTGCCGGGGAGGCGCTGGCCGCGCACATGGACGTCGACAAGATCGCGTTCACCGGGTCCACCGCGGTGGGGAAGCGCATCATCGAAGCCGCCAAGGGCAACCTGAAGAAGGTCACCCTGGAACTCGGTGGCAAGTCGCCGAACGTGGTCTTCGCCGACGCCGACATGGAACTCGCCATCCCCGGTGCGGCCAGCGCCATCTTCTTCAACCACGGCCAGGTCTGCTCAGCCGGATCCCGGCTCTACGTCGAGCAGGGCGCGTTCGATGAGGTGACCGAGGGCGTCGCCGAGCAGGCGAGGCGGATGAAGGTCGGCCCGGGCATGGATCCGGCCACCGAGATGGGGCCGCTGGTCGCCCGGCAGC
>JBDUDX010000151.1:0-6244 GCA_040002735.1 Frankiaceae bacterium
GCAGCATCACCCCACCAGGACCGTCCAGCGGGGCTGCGAGCGACGTGAGCCCGGCGCCTATCCAGGCGGTGGGTGGGCCGGGTTCGCGCTTGCCGCTAGGCCGGAAGCGACCGGTACAGCTCCATCGTCCGGTCGGCGATGGCCGGCCAGCTGAAATGCTCGATCGCTCGGCGTCGGCCGGCCTCACCGAGCGCCGTCGCTCGGGCCGGGTCGGCGAGCACCGAGTTGACCCGGTCGGCGAGGTCGGCGACGAACCGCTCTGGGTCGCTGGGCGTACCGGTGCCGTCGGCAGTCTGGGAGATCGGTACCAGCAGCCCGGTGTGGCCGTCGGCCACCACCTCTGGAATGCCGCCGGTCGCGGTGGCGACCACCGCGGTCTGGCAGGCCATGGCTTCGAGGTTGACGATGCCCATCGGCTCGTAGATCGACGGGCAGACGAACACGGTCGCCGCGGTGAGGAACTGGATCACCTGCGGCTTGGGCAGCATCTGCTCCACCCACACCACGCCGCTGCGGACCGCGCGCAACTCCTCCACCAGCCCGGTCACCTCGGCGGCGATCTCCGGCGTGTCCGGCGCGCCGGCGAGGAGCACGAGCTGCGCGTCCGGATCGAACGTGCGGGCGGCGCGGAGCAGGTACGGCACCCCCTTCTGCCGGGTGATCCGGCCGACGAAGAGCACCGACGGCCGCTCCGGGTCCACCCCGGCGGCGGTGAGCGCGTCGGTGGCGGTGGTGGGGGCGTACTCCTCGGTGTCGATCCCGTTGTGGATCACCCGTACCCGGTCCGGGTCGACATCCGGATAGCAGGCCAGCACGTCGCGGCGCATGCCCTCGGACACCGCGATCACGGCGTCGGCAGCGAGCAGAGCGGTCCGCTCGCACCAGGAGGACAGCGCGTATCCGCCGCCGAGCTGCTCGGCCTTCCACGGCCGCAGCGGCTCCAAACTGTGGGTGGTGACCACGTGCGGTACGCCATACAGCAGCTTCGCCAGGTGGCCGCCGAGGTTGGCGTACCAGGTGTGGCTGTGCACCAGGTTGGCGCCATTGCACGCCGCCGCCATGGCCAGGTCGATGCCCATGGTCTGCAGGGCCGCGTTGGCACCGGCGAGCGTCTCCGGCGTCCGGTGGGCAGAGACCGTCGAATCGTCGCGGTCGGCACCCCAGCAGTGCACGCGTACGTCGGCCGCGCGCCTAAGCTCGCGGGCGAGATACTCCACATGTACGCCGGCGCCGCCGTACACCTCCGGTGGGTACTCCCGGGTCAACACATCAATGCGCATGCGGGGAGAGTAGGCCCATGGCGAAAGTGCGGGGCGAGCCCACGGTGTTGTCCATCGTGCTGGCCGGCGGCGAGGGCAAGCGGTTGATGCCGCTGACCGCCGATCGGGCCAAGCCCGGCGTCCCGTTCGGCGGGGTGTACCGGCTGGTCGACTTCGTCCTGTCCAACCTGGTCAACGGCGGTTACCTGCGGATCGTGGTACTCACCCAGTACAAGAGCCACAGCCTGGACCGGCACATCACCACTACCTGGCGGATGTCCACCCAGCTCGGCAACTACGTCACCCCGGTACCCGCGCAGCAGCGCCTCGGGCCACGGTGGTTCGCCGGTTCGGCGGACGCGATCTACCAGAGCCTGAACCTGATCGACGACGACCGCCCCGACTACGTGATCGTCTTCGGCGCGGACCACGTGTACCGGATGGATCCCCGGCAGATGGTCCACCAGCACATCGACTCCGGCGTCGGGGTGACCGTGGCGGCGATCCGGCAGCCGATCGAGCAGGCCGACCAGTTCGGGGTGATCTCGGCTGAGCCCCGCACGCGGCGGATCGAGGCGTTCCTGGAGAAGCCGAAGAACCCGGTGGGGCTGGCGGACGCCCCGAACCAGGTGTACGCCTCGATGGGCAACTACGTCTTCACCACCGAGGCGCTGATCGACGCGGTGAGTACGGATGCCGCCGACCCGGACAGCAAGCACGACCTCGGCGGCGACATCATCCCGCTGATGGTGGGTCGCGGCGACGCCGAGGTGTACGACTTCGCCGACAACGAGGTTCCGGGGGCGGAGGAGCGGGACCGGGGGTACTGGCGGGACGTCGGCACGCTGGACGCGTTCTACGACGCGCACATGGATCTGGTCTCGGTGCACCCAGTGTTCAACCTGTACAACCTGGAATGGCCGATCTACACCTACCACGCACCATTGCCGCCGGCGAAGTTCGTACACTCTGAGCCGCACCGGATGGGGCATGCCCTCGACTCGATCTGCGCTCCCGGGGTAGTCGTCTCCGGCGCGTCGGTGCACCGCTCGATCCTCAGCCCGCGGGTGACCGTGAATTCCTGGGCCCAAGTCACTGGCTCCGTGCTGTTCGACAACGTCAACGTCGGGCGCAACGCGGTCGTTCGCAACGCGATCATCGACAAGAACGTGGTGATCCCGGAGGGCGCGCAGATCGGCGTGGACCTGGAGCGGGACCGCGGCCGGTTCACGATCTCCGAGGGCGGCGTCGTGGTGATCGGCAAGGGCGCAAAGGTTGACCCGTAACGTGTCACCCGCTTAGGTGCTACCAGAGCTCTGGCTCGGACAGAGGTGTGTCGGGCTCTGCTGCCGCTTGGCACCAAAGCAGTCGAGCGTGGGCTGCTGGTCCTTGGTGGTCTTCAATTGGTTCGGCTCGATGAACGGCTGTTGGCGGCCGGAGGGTTCCTGTTGCCAGCCGGGCTGCGCTCTCTCGATGCCATCCATGTAGCCACCGCGGCGGCGTTGGCGGATGACCTCGCATACCTGTGCACGTATGACCAGTGGATGGCCGGTGCTGCGGAGGAGGCCGGATTGACAGTCCTCGCACCGACGTGAGTGCCGAACGCTAGGCCTCGTACTGGTCGTGACTGCGGAGGAATTCGATCCGTTCCGCGTCGGTGAAGGTCTGGCCGGAGGCGGCTCGCTCGACCACCGCCTCGAAGTAGCTTTCGCGCGGGGCGCCGGGCGCAAACAGCAGCAGCATCTCGGCACGCTCACCGGATTCATTGCGGAAGGCGTGCACGCCTCCCACCGGGACGTACAGGAAGTCGCCGGCGGCGGCGTCGATCCAGCGGCTTCCGTCGAACAGCCGGACCGTCCCGGACAGCACGTAGAAGGACTCGGACATCGTGCGGTGAAAGTGCGCACTCGGTCCGCTTGGCTGGTCGGTCATGGCGTAGTGGTAGAGCCCGAACTCGCCGCCGGTGGACAGTGTGGTCGCGAGATAGCCGATCTCGGTGCGTTCGCTGATGAGGTCAGGGGCTTGGCCGGCCGGCCGGAACGTGGCGCTGCGCGCTCCGGTCGGGGCGGTGTAGCGAACTGGCGGATAGGACATACGTTCTCCCCGATGTGCCCGGGTCGGTGAGTTGCGATGTGGTCTGTGGCGTCCGTTTAGCGCACCGGTCCGGTCCACGGCTGTCCACCGATCTCCAACTCGCCGACCTTGAGCGAACGGATCTCCACCTCGCCGGCGCGCAGTCGCCGTACCACCGCATCGGCGATAGCCAGGCGGCCGATCGCGAGCGCGCCGATGGCGGCCGCGGCCGCGGCGAGGGGGGCCAGAGCTGTCGGGGCGATGACTCGCGGTCCGACGAGTTGCGGGCCGACGATCTGAGGGCCCACGACCCGCGGGCCGGTGATGCGCCCGCCGGCGGCCGCAGAGTCGATCTGCTGACGGTTACGCCTCTTCAGGGTCATGACGGTTCCTTTCTCGATCTGCGTCGTTTGGGGATGGGAGGAACGCGGTGGACCGATCCCTGCAGCCTTCGCCCGCGAGACAGCGGCCGGGGACGCGGTGAGGGTGGTCATTGCGGGCTCCTCTCGGGATGTCTCGAAAGAACCTTAAGACATCTCATCGTTTCGACCGGGCCATGGCTGAAGCCGGCGGATCGGCGGCCACCTGGCAGGTCCTGGTGCTCGTGCGCTCCAAGCAATGGGGAACGCAGTCCGAACTAGCCGAAGCGATGGGCGTCACCACCGCGACCCTGACCCACTACCTCAACGCTGCGGAACGGCACGGACTGGTGCGCCGCTGGCGCGAGGCGGGCAACCGGCGCGAGCAGCGGGTCGAAGGGAGCCGCGTCCGTGAGTGAGGGCGGGGCGTGGACCTGGCCGGGTGAGGGCCACCAGTCGACGGACACCCGGCAGCCGGGCAGCTACTCTGGCTCGCCCACCTATCAGCAGGAGACCAGTGACCAGCATTCAGCCCGAGCTGTGGGTCGAGCACGCCGCGACGGCGGTCGCCTTCTATCAGGAGGCGTTCGGTGCCAAGGTGCTGCACCGCGTCGGCGAGGGTGAGGACATCGAGGCACAGCTGGCCGTCGGAGACGCCGCGTTCTGGGTTGCATCGACCGGGTCAGGCAGCGGCCGCCTGAGTCCACGAACGGTGGGTGGCGCGACGAGCCGGACCTTGCTCGTGGTCGAGGACCCCGATGCTGTCATGAGGCAAGCAGTTGGCGCTGGCGCCGCGCAGGTGTCCCCAGTAGCGGAGGAGCACGGCTGGCGCCTGGGGGGGATGATCGATCCGTCCGGCCACGAGTGGGAGATCGGTACGCCGGTTGGTGCCTGGCCGCCGACCTGAACCCACCGTTGCACCGTCCACGGTGGCATCGACAGGTTGTTTGATCAAGGTGTCCCCCGAATAGTCCGCAAGCCGGTCTCAGCGCGGGTGCGCGACCAGGGCACTGCCGCCGCCGAGCCGGTCGCGTTCCGCGACCGCCTGCACGACGCCGTTCCCGAGGAAGTCCAGCCCGGTGGCGTTGCCGATCACCCGGTACAGGGGCCCCTTGCCGGTGGTGGACCGGTCGGTGAATGCCTCGCCGTAGCGGCGTTCGAGTTGGCGGCGCAGTGCCGTCCGGTAGAACGACGACTCGACCAGCGTCGTCTCCTCATTCCGCTGACTGGCCCGCAGGGCGAAGACCGCCGCCGGTAGGGACATGCCGAAGTCCACGTGGTTGAGAATCGTCTGCAGCACGGTCGTGACGATCGTCGACCCGCCGGGAGAGCCGACGGCGAAGTCCGGTACGCCGTCGCGGAGCACGATGGTGGGGCTCATCGACGACCGCGGCCGCTTGCCCGGAGCGGGCAGGTTCGGGTCGTACGCCCCCGGCGTTGCCGGCGCGAAGCTGAAGTCGGTGAGTTCGTTGTTGAGCAGGAAGCCGTACCCGGGCACGGTCATCCCACTGCCGGCGTTCTGCTCGATGGTGTTGGTGTAGCTCACCACGTTCCCCCACCGGTCGGCGGTGACCAGGTGGTTGGTCTCCGCGCCCTCCGGTGGGGTCGCTGCGCGCGCGCCAGCGGAGTCGCAGCCGGCGTACGGCGGACGCGGGTCACCCGGCGGCAGCGGTGAGGTCAGGGCGGTGTTGCCGACGAGGCACCGACGGGTGGCCGCAAACGCGGGGGACAGCAGGCCGCGAAGCGGTACATCGACGTACGCCGGGTCGCCGACATAGGCGTTGCGGTCGGCGTAGGCCAGCCGGGACGCCTCCAGGTAGTGGAACAGCGCCTGGGCCCGTGGTTCGCTGCCGAGGTTCCAGCCGCTGAGGATGTTCAGCGCCTCACCTACCGTGGAGCCGCCGGAGGACGGCGGCGCCATCCCGTACACGTCCCGCCCCCGGTAAGTGACATGGGTCGGGCTGCGCTTGATCGCCCGGTACGCCCGGACGTCGGCCATCGTCATCCTGCCGGGCATGACCGACAATCGCGTGCCGGACCAGACCGGTGGTCGCCGTACGGTGTCCACGATCGCCCGGCCGATGGGGCCGTTGTACAGGTAATCGGCCCCGTGTCGGGCCAGCAGCGTGTACGTCTTGGCCAGGTCCGGGTTGCGCAGTCGGTAGCCGTTGGGCAGGGGCTGACCGGCTTTCGTGAGAAACAGCTGACGGGTACTGGTGAAGGCCTGCATCGCCGGCAGGGCATCAACCGCCTGGGCGCGGAAGGTCGGGTCCACCAGGAATCCGCGGCGGGCCGTGGCGATCGCCGGCCCCAGGTTGGCGCCCAGGCTGCGGGTGCCGTACTCCCGCAATGCCCGGTCCCAGGTGGCCACCATGCCGGGCACGCCCACCGAGATGCCGGAGTGCCGGGCGTACTGGAAGAGGTAAGGCTTCCCGGTGCGCGGGTTGACGAACAGCGTTGGCGTGCAGGCTGCCGGGCAGGTCTCCCGGCCGTCAAGCGTCACCACTCGCCCGGTCTTCGCCAGGTAGATCACCATGAACCCGCCGCCGCCTG
>JBDUDX010000152.1:0-26803 GCA_040002735.1 Frankiaceae bacterium
CCTCTGGACGCGCCGATCATGCTCGCGTCGCCTCTGGACGCGCCGATCATGCTCGATCGAAGGTCATAACCGCGGTTTGACCGCCCATTTAGCATGATCGGCGAGGGCGGGGCGACGGCGAGGGCGGGGCGGGTCGGGGGGAGGCTCGCGGATGGCCTCGGCAACCGCCCGCGCCCCGTTTTCACTGAGCAGGATGGTGTAGTGGTTCGTCTCGGGTACGGTCTGCCAGCTCAGATTGGGCAGGCGGGCCGAGTAGGCGGCGAGGTACGCCTCCGGATAGAGGCCCGGCGGTTCCGCTTGCAGGCCGAGCGGCGCCCGCAGGAGGGTCAGCGGATTCGGCGCGGCCGCGGCCGCGGCATCGCGCAAGGCTGCACCCTCGATCTGGTCTGCGGAATCCGCTCGTACCGCGGCCAGGGAAACGCTGCTCCGCAGTTGCGGTTCGGTACCGACGAGGTCGTAGTCCACGTACGCCTCCACGTCAGCAGTCCAATTGTCAGCAAGGGCTGGATGCGCCTGCCAGAACGCCCGGTACGCCGCCCGGTCCGGAAAGGTCATCGCCAGTCGGGCCAGGGCCGGGCCCAGGATCAACTGGGTGAGTTGCTCAGTACTCACGCCCACCGGGACGGGCAGCGGGATCCCCCCGTCGACGAGCAGCAGGCGGTGCAGCCGATCGGGATGGCGGTGCGCGAACACCATCGCGGCGAAGCCGCCCATCGAGTGGCCCACCACCACGGCACGCTGCACATCGGCAGCGTCGAGCGCGCGCGCGAGGTCGTCGGCGTGTTGGGCCATTCCGTACGGGCCGGGCAGGTCGGCACTGCGGCCGCGGCCGCGGAGGTCGGGCGCGAGGACGCGGTACTCAGGAAGCTGCTCGGCGACCGGCCGCCACGCCATCTGCGTGGCGGTGATCCCGTGTACCGCGAGCACAACGTCCGCCCCGGCCGCGGCGTCAGCGACTCCGACCTGCAGGTGGCCGCCGGTCGCCGGGACAGCCATCATTCGCCACTTCCGCACGAAACCTCCTGAACTCGGCGCTCAGGTTAGCGGCCAGTTCAGGCCTCCTTCGCAGGCTCAGCTGAGCACCACTGACGCGCCCCGTACCGCCAGGCCGAGCCCGATCAGGGTGATCAACCCCGCGGTGCCGACCGGCAGGGTCCGGCTCAGGACGGCCGTGAACCGACCGGCGCGGTGGCCTCGGCGATCGAGCAGCTCCCGCGCTCGGACGAGCAGCAGGCCGGCGAGGGTGAGCATCGCCGCCATGCCCAATCCGTAGGCGGTGACCAGCAGTACGCCGAACCAGGCGCGGTGAAAAGCGATGGCGCTCAGCAGTACGACCAGTGCCGAGGGGCTGGGCACCAGACCGCCGGCGAAGCCCATGGCGATCAGGCTGCGCCGTCGCGGAGCCGGCTCCGCTGCGCGATGGGCATGGTTCTCGGGATGGGTGTGTTCCTCGGGATGGGCATGGTTCTCGGGATGGGTGTGTTCCTCGGGATGGGCATGGTTCTCGGCCTCGCCGTGGTGATGCGTCCCGTCGTCGTGGATATGTCCCTGTGGGCCGTGCGAGTGGCCGTGGGCCTGCCGGTGGAGCGCGCTGCGCAACAGCCCCGCACCGATCACGGCAAGCAGAAGCCCACTCAACAGGCCGAGGATCGGAAGGAGCCGTTCCGGCGCCAGCGCCGTAGAAAGAGACAGGGCGACGCCGAGTACGAGTACCCCGGCGGTGTGGGTGATGGTCACGGTGGCGCCGATGGTGGCCGCGGTCCGCAGGGACCCGCGGCGGCCGACCAGGTATGCCGCCATCACCGTCTTGCCATGGCCGGGCGCCAACGCGTGCAGTCCGCCCAGCGCCAGCGCCAGCAGCAGCGCCGCCAGCGCTAGACCGGGGCCGAGATTCGCCCGGTTGACGAACCCGAGGAACGCCGTGGTCGCGCGGTCCACGCCGCGGGGGAGGGGGGACGCCGCGCCTCGGTCGTCGACGGTCCCGGCCAGCGGCGGCCCGCCGGGTGCGGCGGTCAGCGCGGCGCCACGGACGTCCAACGGCGCGGACGTGAGGTTCTTGGGGTACGCCGTCAACTCCGAGCTGATGCTTCGGACCGGTACGTCGGACGCGGTCAGCGTCGTCCGGTCTCCCGCAGCGGTGATCTCCCGCCAGCCGACCCGGCCGGCGAAGTTGTCGTCCCGATAGCTGACCGCGGTGTGTCCCGGCAGCCTCAGCGGAGCGGTCATCGCACAGTGCAACCGCAACGTGGGCAGGCCAGCCTGCCCGGGTGGCAGCGTGCCGGCGCTGCGCTCCACCCGAAGCGGCAGCGGCCGGCCCTCGGCTGCGGCCCGCAGCCCCCCCGCGAGCCGGGTGCACTGCGCCGCGGCGTAAGCGGACACCTCCGTCGGCGCCAGCCTGCCGTCGGAGTTCCGGTCGATCGCAGCCTTGGCTTGAAACGTCGGGATCTCGGCCATGTCGACGACGTAGTCGACCCGCAACGCCGAGCCGGTGACCACCAGGCCGGAGTACTGGTTGACGGTGAAGTTGCCCAGGGGATGAGCGGACGCATTTCCCGCGAAGAGCAGCAGGAGGGCTGGTACCAGCCCGGCGAACAGCAGCAGCCGACGCTTCATCGCGGCACCGCCACGCCGAGGCGGTTGGCGAGGGTACGAACCGCCGCCGAGTCCCGTACCGAGAACGCCGGGTTGATCCGCAGCGCGGTGCGCAAGTCCCGCCGAGCCTGGGCGGCCGCGCCGAGGTCGGCGGAGATCGCGGCGCGGTGCCACCACAGCAACGCGTCCTGGGTGCTGAAGCGTAAGGCGGAGTTGGCCCACCGCAGCGCGGCTCGCGGCGAACCCGCCTGGCGCAACGCCCAGGCCTGCACGTCCGCGCCGTAGATCGTCGGCCTCGCGGCGTACGCCGCCCGAGCGAGGGAGACGGCTCGGGCCTGGTCCACGCCGGGGTCCCGGGCGTGGTCGCCCTCGAACCGGGCGGATTCGTAATCCACGACCACTCCATTCGCCTGCTGTAGCTTCTCGATCTGGCGCACCAGCTCGTACTGCGCTCGGGCCGCCGCATCGCGGCCCTGCGCGGCGAGAACGTCGCCGTAGAACGCGACCGTTTCGGGCAGCGGCAGTCGACTGACCAGCGGGGCCAGCCGGGCGGCCGCAGCGGCCAGCCGTCCACCGGCGGCGTCGAGCCGGGCCAGACCGAATTCGGCAGGTCCGTAGGCCGGCACCGAGCCGACCGCCGAGGCGTACGCGGTTCGGGCCTCGGCGGCGTTGCCCCGTTGGCGCTCGAGGTCGCCGACCAACGTCTGGACGTACGCGACATCCTGCGCGTTGCCGCCGCCCGCCGTCACCGCCTGCGACATCGCGGTTACGGCGCCGGCCGAGTCCCCTTGCAGCTCGCGGAGATAGGAGATCCGGGCGAAGCTGGCGGTGTTCGGCCGCAGGTTGACCATCTGCTGTGCGCTGCGGTCGGCGTCGGCGTAGCGGCCGAGTTCCACCTGAGAGTCCACCACCACGCCGAGCGCGTCGGCGGAGGAGGGGTAGGCGGCGGCGGCGCGCCGGCCGAGGGCAAGGGCGGCGCGGAAGTCGTGTCGGGAGAGTTGCAGCAGCGCGGTACCGACCATCGTGCGGAGGTCGCCGGAGTCCATCTGAAAGGACTGGGACAAGGCCCTGTCCGCGAGGGCGTAGAACGACGGGTCGGCCGTCTCCTTCGCCCGGGCCAGGTAGGCCAGCCCGAGGTTCGTCAGCAGCGCTGGCTGCCCCGGGTACCGGGCCAACTCGCCCTGCCACCGCAGCACCTGTCCCGCGGGGCTGGCAGCGGGTACCGCTGCGCCGGCGGTGGGTCTTGCCTGCGGAAGACGCCGGTGCTCGCCGCCGGCCACGACCAACCGTCCGAGGAGCACCGCGGCCAGCACGGCGATGACCCCGGCGGCGGCCAGTGGGAGCCACGGAATCCGGCGGGACGGCGGGGGAGGTCCCTCGGCGGGAGGCCCGGCGAACCGGGCCTCCCGCGTCGGACGCACATACTGTGCGGTCATTACTGGGGCTACTCCGTTACGGCGCGAGGGTCGGCGGGGTCGTGCTGCCGGTCTTGCCGTGCAGATCCTGGTATCCCTGCCACGGTGTTGCCGCGTACGGGAAGGTGCCCAGGAACGGCTTGTCATTGGAGTTCACGCCATCGCCGAGGTCGTTGTTCGGCGAGACGTTGAACGCCTTGGTGAACGGCGTACCGCCGGCCACCGCCCGCAGCTCGATGTCGGTGACGTCGTCACCGAGCCGACGGCCGTTGGGGAAGCCCGCGTTGTCGCCGGCGAGGACGCCGAGCGGGTTTTCCTTGGCCGTGGGCTTGACGCCCAGATTGAGCCGCAGTTGCTCTGACGGCGTGACCTTCGCCGGCTGGTTGAGGCCGGGAATGCCGGTAAGGAAGATCGTCGCCAGATCCTTCCGAGGTGCCGGCGGCGTCTTGACGCCGTACAGGCCAGTGATCAGGCCGGCCAGCTCCGGCTTCAGGACGTAGTTGGCGAACTGGCCGTCGTTGGCCGGGACGCTGCCGTTCCACTTGTCCTTGTCCTTGAGCGGGATGACGACCTCGTTGACCAGCGGGTTGCCCAACCGAGAGACCTGCACCCACTTGCCGCTGCCCGTGCTCTTCCCCGGGGAGAGGGTGGTGGTGGCCCGACGGTAGGTCGTGCTCCACACCCCCACCACGGCGTTGGACGAGGTGGCGCTAGCGACCGACTTGTGATCCTTGGTGAGAGTGGTCTTGGGGACCTGCAGGGCGATCGTGTGGACGTTGAAACCGGCCAACCCGTCCTTGCCCGGCTGGGCTGCACGCGGCTTCGGCTTGTATGCGGGCTGGAAGGGCCGCAACTGGCCGAGGTCGAAGATCGACCCGGTGTCGACGTAGAACGGGTCGTCCCGCTGACCGGCGAAGACCCGACCGTTGCCGATGTCGTGCACGCCTTGGGCGGCGAGCGCGGCATAGTTCGGGTCGGAGACCGGGCCGACGTTCGAGGGCACAGTGGACAGCCCTTTCGACCAGGTCTGCCACGAGTGACCCTCGGTACGGGTGACGGTGTAGTCTTGGATGACGTTCTGGTGCGCGTCTCGCGGCGTGGTCACCGGACCGGTATTGTACAGGTAGGTCTCGCCGTTGCGGATCGTGGTGTGGAACCGGAAATCATAGGTGATGTCCGGTACCGCGTCGCCGTCGTTGTCGACGTTGATCCGGTACAGCACGTCGTCGCCGAACCGATAGAAGTTCGGCCCGCCGGCTGGTTCCTCCACCGGAATGAAGTTCGCCATCAGCGTGACGGTGTCGGACTTGTCGGGGCTGACGAACGCGTACACGTCCGTGTTGTCCGCGACCGGGTCCTGACTGATCAGCGGCGCTTCGCGGTGGCTGGACGCCCCCGCGGGTGCGATGGAGGAGGCCAGTACGGCGGCCACCCCCAGAGCCGGCAGCAAGGTCAGCTTGCCGGCCCTTCGGATTTGTGTTGCCACAGTTTCTCCTTGCTGGACGGATCAGTTCGAGCGGTGCCCGAACTGCTGACGTGCCCAAGTCCGCGGGTTGGGGCTACCCGGCGGAGCCGGCACCCGGGAAGCGCCCGGTCGCGGCGATACCTCCTCCACTAACCCCCGTTGCGGTCCGCGAGCAGGCCGAACACTCGCCACTGGTCGCCGAGCGGCGCCAGGGCGGCGAAGAAGCGGCCGTGCGGGCTGACGATGGGAACGAGCCGGCCCCAGTTCGCGACGCCACTGCCGTAGGCGGCGGTGAAGGACTGAGCTGCCGGTCCCTCCTCGAGACGCTCGACCGCGCCGATCCGCCAGGTGCTGCGCACCGTGCACGGCGCGGCGGCAAGCTCGGCGACGCCCAGCAGCTGATCGCTGACCTGAACGGCTCGGCTGGCCGGGTCGGCACATCGCGTACGGGCGGTGAGCCACGCCTGGGCCGCCTGCGCGGCGCCGCGATCGGGTGGCAACAGAGCCGAGTCCTCGATCGGGTCCGGCTGGACCTGCCAGCCGGCCGAAGTCCGGACCGCAAGGTAGGTGGCGGCGGCGCGGGCCGGCACGAAGCCGGCGATCGGGTCGAGTGCGGGCTGTTGGCGAAGCTGCACCGGAACGGCGACACCGCCGGTGGTGGCGGCCACCCGGCTGACCAGAGTGAATGATCGGAGTCGAGGACTGTCCCGCAGGCCGAACGACCATTGCGCCAATGAGCCGTAACGGGCGCGGACGGACGACGGCAGAAGGGCGTACGACGCTCGGTCGTTGCCCTGCCGGCGGGCCGTGAGGTAGGCGGTGACGGCGGCCTGCGGCGTCGTCCTGGCGGCGGTCGGCAACGGTGGCGTTGTGGCGAGTCCGCCGAACGCCGCGTTTCCGGGGGAGCCGGGGAGTCCGAATGCGGCCACGGTCGGCGGCCGTTGCGGCGGCGGATCGGTCGGCCGTAACGCGAACGCGGTTCCTCCGACGGCCAGCGCCGCCACACCGCCGAGAGCGAGCGCGGCCCGCGGCCGGAGCAGGTTCCGAAGCGGTCGTCGTGCGCTGCCGTCATCGTCGGGAGCAAGCGTCATGCCGAACGTTCGCCGAAGATGGGTCTCCGGATTGCGGTATTCGACCGCATCGTTACGGCAGTCGAGTGACGTCTGCTGGGGGTACCCGCGTTTCATGGATCAGTCGGTCGCGTTGCCGGCGGATACGCTCAGTTTCCGGGCCTGACCACGGTGGGACCCGAAGTATGGGTCAACGGGAGCTCAGGTCCGATCGGGAAGGAGTGGCTGCGTGCCGACGGAGGACGGGAGCGACGCGGGCGCCGACCGGAAGGCGCCCGGGCCGCTGGCCGGACTGCGGGTACTCGATCTCACCAGGCTGCTGCCCGGCGGCTACTGCACGTTGCTGATGGCCGACCTGGGCGCCGACGTCATCAAGGTGGAGGAGCCCGGCCGGGGTGACACCCTGCGGGAGTGGCCGCCGACGGCTGCGAACGGCATGTCCGGTCCTTTTCTCGCGCTCAACCGGGGCAAGCGCTCGATCACCTGCAACCTGAAGTCGCCGGCCGGCCGCGACATCCTGCGGGATCTGGTCCGTAGTGCGGACGTGCTGATCGAGTCCTTCCGACCCGGGGTGATGGACCGCCTCGGGGTTGGATACGAGGTGTTGGCGGCGGAGAACCCCGCGCTGATCTACGCCGCGATCTCCGGCTTCGGCGCCGAGGGTTCCCGCGCCAGGCTGGCTGGGCACGATCTCAACTACCAGGCGCTGTCAGGGGCGCTGTCGTTCTCCGGCAGCCCTGCCTCCGGTCCGTGGCCGCCGAGTTTGCCGGTCGCTGACCTTGGCGGCGGGGCGCTGCTCGCCCTGGTCGCCATTCTCAGCGCGTTACGGGTACGGGACCGCACCGGCGCGGGCCAGTTCTGCGACGTGGCGATGAGCGAGGGCGTGCTCTCCTGGCTGACCGTGCACGCCGGTGCGTACGCGGTCAGCGGCCGGTCGCCCGGGCTGGGTACCGAGTTGATCAACGGTGGCTATGCCTGCTACGGCACGTATGCCTGCGCGGACGGCGGGTGGGTCGCGGTAGCGCCGCTGGAACCCCGGTTCTTCGCCACCCTGTGTGACCGCCTCGGCGTCAGCGAACTGACCGACGGCCAGTACGACCCCGCCCGGCAAGGCGAACTGCGCGCCCGGCTGGCCGAGGTCTTCGGCCAGCGCACCCAGGCTGACTGGCTCGCCGAACTCGACGGGCTGGACGTCTGCGTCACGCCGGTGTACGACATCGGTGCCGCGTTCGCCGACGCTGAGCATCGCCGGCGGGGCGCCGTCGTGGACCTGTCACTCGACGACGGCTCCCTGCTGTCCGTACCGGGTGTGGTTCCGCGTCTGTCTGCGACGCCGGGTACCCCCGGGGGGACGCCGCCACGGCTCGGCGCCGATACCGATGCGGTGCTCGCGGGAATCGGCCGCGATGCCGCCGCCATCAGTGAGTTGCGGGCTGCGGGGGCGGTGTGAGCGACCCCGAACTCTCCCCTTCGGAACCTGCCGATGTCGCGCCCGCCGTCGAGCCGGGTACGGCGGCGCGACTGCCGGAAGGGGTCCGGCTGCGAGTGATCGCGCTCACCGCGGACCGGTTGGGCGGACTGCCTCAGGAGGATGTTCCGCCACCGCTGCGCCGGGTGGCCCGGTTTGCCCCGGCGAAGCGAGCGCGCCTCGGTGGGGTACTGATCGCGGCGGCACTGGAGAGTGACCGGAACTTCCGGGAACGCATTGCCGGTGCGGTCCGCGACGGGCTGCCGGAACTCGCCGCCGCGCTGGCGGGCGGATCCCGGCTGCCGACGCTGCCCATCGAAGAGGCGGCGGCGGCGGCGTACCTGCTGCGCTCCGACGGCTGGCGGGAGCTGATCGAGGAGGCGGCAGCGTCGGCCGCAGCGGCCCGTACGGCGGCCAGCCGGACCGCTGCGGACCCCATCGTCAACCGGCTGCAGGAGCAACTCGGGGCGGTACGCGCGGAGCGACGCACCGAGTTGGAGCGCTGGCGCGGTGAACTCGCGGCCGCCCGGGCAGAATCCACCGAGCTGCGGCGTCGGCTGGGTGAAGCGCGCGAGCGGGCCCGTACCGCCGAAGCGGCCGCCGCCCGGGGAAGTGCCGAAGCCGACACTGACCGGGCGCGCTCGGCCGCCGCGGTGGCTGCCGCCGAGGCAGAGGCGCGGCGGCTGCGCAGCAAGCTTGCCGAGGCGGAGACCGCGCTGGAGGGCGCTCGGCGCACCGCGCGGGAGGGTCGAGGCGCGGCCGATATCCGGCTGCGGATCTTGCTGGACACGGTGGTGGACGCCGCCACCGGCCTGCGCCGGGAACTCGCCCTGCCGCCGACCACAGAGCGGCCGGCGGACGCCATCGCGGCCGCGATGGATGCCGCGATGGCCGCCGGTACGGATGAGCTGGTAGCCGCGCGCGGGCTGGATCGGGACGACCCAGCGGTGATCGAGGAACTACTCGCCCTGCCTCGGGTGCACCTCATCGTGGACGGATACAACGTGACCAAGACCGGCTACGGCGGGCTGCCACTGGAGGCTCAGCGAAGCCGCCTGGTGGGCAGCCTGGCCGGGCTGGCCGCCCGCACCGGCGCGGAGGTCACCGTGGTCTTCGATGGCAACGACGTCGCCGGCGTCCGGGTGCAGACCCCCCGTGGCGTGCGGATGCTCTTCAGCCTGCCGGGGGAGACGGCCGATGACCGGATCCGGCAGTTCGCCGCCGCCGAGCCGGCCGGCCGGCCGGTGGTTGTGGTCTCCTCTGATCGGGAAGTGGCCGAAGGCGTACGGCGATCCGGAGCCCGGCCGGTCTCCTCGATGGGCCTGCTGCGCGTTCTCGGGCGCGGTTGAGTTCGCGAAACTGTCGTACCCCCGCCCTAGCGTCCCCGACGAACCGCTCAAGCGGAGTCGGTGACCCGGAAGGGGATAGTCATGGTGATCGATTGCGACCGCTGCGTGGTGCGCGGGCTGGCCTGTGCAGACTGCGTCGTGTCGGTGCTGCTCGGTGGGCCGCCGGACGGCGTGGTACTGGACTACGGGCCGGCCGATCCGGTGCACGTCGACGCGGTGGAGGTGGCAGCGCTGGATGCCTTGGCCGCGGGCGGCCTGGTGCCGCCGCTGCGATTAGTCCTTCCGGACACCGGTACGGGTTAAGTCCTGGATTCGCCTTGCCCGGGTGTCCTGGGGTGTGCCGCGCCTAGAATTGACCGGTGACGGCGCTCCTCCGCCGGGCTGAGCCGGCGCTGTGAGTGGCCGTGCGCACCGGCGTCCCCTCTGGATCGCCCTGCTGGTGCTGGTGCTGGTGCTGGCGGTACTCGCCGGCGCGGCCGCCGTCACCGCCTCAGGACTCCGCCAGGCCGGACCCGCTGCTGGCTTAGGCAGTCGATTTGCGCTCGCCCGCGTGGTTCCGCCGCAGACTGTATCGCCCGTCCGGTCGGCGTCCGACCGTCGGTCCGACGCGCTCAGCGCGCTGCTGGCCAGCCGGGCCGCTGCCATCCTGCATCGGGACCGGGTCGGGTTCCTGGCCACCGTGGACCCGGCCGTCCCGGCCTTCCGCCGCTCGCAGAGCCGGCTCTTCGACGCGCTGTCCACGGTGCGGTTCGCCTCCTGGCGCTACGACGTCGACGCGCCGGCGAATGGCCGGAAGGTGCCCGACCCGGGTCGATTCGGTGGGGCTGCGGAAACCTACGCCCCGCGCGGCGTCGTCGTGCTCTACCAGCTGGCGACGTACGACACTGCCCCTACCTCCACGTCCGCCGGTTTGACCTTCGTGCGTCGGGGAGCGCGCTGGCGTATCGCCGCGGACTCCGACTTCGACGCCACGGCTGGCCGTACGCAACGCGAGGTGTGGGACTACGGGCCGCTCAGCACGGCGAGCGGTCCGCACACGCTGATCATCGGCCCGGTCGCCGGTCGTCGCCAACTGAACCGGTTGCGCACGGAAGCCGAACGGGACATCCCCCGCGTCACCTCGGAATGGGGACGTGGCTGGTCCCAGCGGGTGGTCATCGTGGTACCGGCGAGCCAGCGACAGCTGGCGGCCATGGTGAACAAGCCGTACCCATCGTTGAGCCGCATCGCCGCGGTCGCCACGGCTGAAGTGGGCGGGTCCGGCCCCACCGCCGCCGTCGGAAACCGCATCCTGGTCAATCCGGCGAACCTCAACCGGCTGGGGGCGCTGGGCTGGCAGGTGGTCATCACCCATGAGATCACCCACCTGGCAACCCGGGCGGAGACTGAGGCCGGTGCGCCGACGTGGCTGGTGGAGGGCTTCGCCGACTACGTGGCGTATCGATCAACCAAGGTTCCGGTGGCTGCGGCGGCCCCCGGTACCCGCGCCGCCGTCCGCGCCGATCACCTGCCCGTGGGGCTGCCGACGGATCAGGCGTTCACCGGCACCAACCCGAACCTGAGCCAGGCGTACGAGCAGGCCTGGCTGGCCGTTCGGTTGATCTCCTCGCGGGCTGGTCAGGACGGTTTGTTGCGGTTCTACCGGGCCGTAGCGGGGGCGTCTGCGGCCCATCGCGAGACGGCGTACGCCACGGCACTGGGGAGAGAACTCGCCGTGAGCCCATCCGGGTTCCTGGCGCTGTGGCGCAACTACCTGCGGGCCACGCTGTGAGGAACTCACCATCCGACCTAGCGCTACCTCCCGTGGTGCCGGCCGCCGCTCGCTGGGGCGCCGTCGTCGGTCTCGTGCTCGCCGGGATCGCGTTGGTGGCCGTGGCCGCGCTCACCACCCCTTGGTCCCCGCTGCCCGGCCGGGTGCCGGGCGGTCGGGTGGCCGCCGACGCGGCGGCGGACTTCACCCCGACGGAGGTGGCTCGGGAAGTCGCCTTCCATCGGGCCGTCCGTCCACCGGTGTACCTCTCCCTGGCTCTGGGGCTGCTGGCCGCGGCCGCCTTGGGATTGACCCCGCTCGGCTCCCGGCTGGTCACCGCCGTCGGCCGCCCGCTCGGCGGCGGCTGGCTGGCGCGCGTGGTGCTCGGTGCTCTCGCAGTCGCGGTGGCCGGCCAGTTGGTGACGCTGCCGCTCAACGCCTGGGCCGAGGTGGCGTTGCGGCGGTACGGTCTGTCCACCCAGGCCTGGCCCTCCTGGTTCGCTGACCAGCTGCGTGGGCTCGGGATCACGGTCGTACTGACCACCGTCGTCGCGGCCGGCTTCTACTCCCTGGCCCGGGCCGCCCCCCGGCTGTGGTGGTTGCCGGTCGCGCTCGCCGGAGCGGGGCTGGTCTTCGCGCTGTCCTTTCTCTATCCGGTCGTCGTCGAGCCGGTGTTCAACCACTTCACTCCGCTGCCCGCCGGCGAGTTGCGGACCTCCCTGCTGCAGCTGACCCGGGAGGACGGGGTGCCGGTCACGGACGTACTCGTCGCCGACGCCTCCCGCCGGACCACCGCCTTGAACGCGTACGTCTCCGGCTACGGCCGCACCCGGCGGATCGTGGTGTACGACACGCTGCTGCGCGCATCGCCGCAAGAGGTTCGGCTCGTCGTCGCCCACGAACTGGGCCATGCCAAGCGGAACGACGTCCTGCATGGCACCACGCTGGGCGCATTGGGGATGGCGGCCGCCGTTTGCCTGATCTTCCTGGCGATGAGCTGGCCGCCGCTGCTCCGCCGGGCCGGCGTGGAATCGGCCGGCGATCCACGCTCGGTGGCATTGGCGTTCTTCCTGGCCTTGGCGCTCACCACGCTCACCACGCCGGCCCAGAACCTGGTGAGCCGGCGGATCGAGGCCCGAGCCGACGTGCACTCCCTGGATCTGACCCGGGATCCGGCTACGTTCATCGCCTCGGAGCAGCGGTTGGCCCGGACGAACCTGTCCGACCTCTATCCCGCTCCGCTGGTGTATGGGCTCGTCGCCAGCCATCCCTCCACTCCGGAGCGGATCGCGCTGGCGCGCAGCTGGGCGCGCCAGCACGGTGTACGGCTGGCGCCTCGTACGCTTCCTCCGGCCGGGTGAACGACGGTGCCTTCCTCATGATCCATGGCGATGAGGGTCCGGTTATCCGAGTACTTTCCACCAACGATCAAGGGATGGGCCGGCGTGCGAAGCTTGATCGTTACCAACGACTTCCCGCCCCGCCCAGGTGGCATCCAGAATTTCGTCCACTCCCTCGCGATCCGCCAGCCGGCGGGGGAGATCGTGGTGTACGCGCCGGCGTGGCCAGGAGCGGCTGCCTTCGACGCGCAGCAGCCGTTTCCGGTGATCCGGCATACCTCCGCCCTGATGCTGCCGATACCGGCGGTGCTCCGGCGCGCCCGGGCGATCGCCGCCGCGGAAGGATGTGACCGGGTATGGTTCGGCGCCGCGGCGCCGCTGGGGTTACTCGCCGAGCCGCTGCGCCGCTCCGGGATCGACCGGATGATCGCGTTCACCCACGGGCACGAGGCGGGCTGGGCGGTGCTGCCCGGCGCACGCCAGGTACTTCGACGCATCGGCCGGAATGTCGATGCGATGACCTACCTGTGCGAGTACACCCGGGTACGGATCGCCGCCGCTCTCGGCGACGCCGCGAACCGGCTGGTACGGCTTCCGCCCGGCGTAGACGTGGATGCCTTCTCGCCGTCAGTGGATGGGGCCGCTACCCGCCGTGCGTTGGGCCTCGCGGGTCGCCCGGTGGTGGTCTGCGTGTCGCGGCTGGTTCCGCGGAAGGGCCAGGACGTGCTGATCCGGGCTCTCCCCGCCATCCGCGCGCGAATCCCGGGCGCGGCGGTCCTGCTGGTGGGTGGGGGGCCCTACCGCGCTGAACTCCAGCGGATGGCAGCGTCGATGGGAGTGGCAGGGGACGTGGTCTTCACTGGCTCCGTACCGAGCCAGGAGCTGCCGGCGCACTACACCGCCGGCGACGTCTTCGCCATGCCGTGCCGCACCCGACGCGGCGGCCTGGACGTCGAAGGCCTCGGCATCGTGTACCTGGAGGCGTCCGCGTGTGGATTGCCGGTGGTGGCCGGGCGCTCCGGTGGGGCGCCGGACGCCGTCCAGGACGGCATCACTGGCACCGTGGTGGACGGTCGGGACGTCGCGGCCACCGCCCGGGCAGTGGCCGATCTGTTGGCGGATCCGGCCCGGGCCGCCGGAATGGGTGCGGCCGGTCGGTCCTGGGTGGAGGCAGAGTGGCGTTGGGACCTGCTGGCTACCCGGCTCCGTGGGTTGCTGGCCGGGCCCTGATCAGGCGCTGCCGTACCGCCGGTCTCCGGCGCCGGCGCCCACCCCTACGCCGGCACCGATGAGACCGAGCCGCATGCCGGCCATCAGCGCCTGCGCCCGATTGTTGGCGTTGAGCTTGTCGTAGAGCTTGGACACATGGGTCTTCGCGGTGGACTCGCTGATGTAGAGCCGGCGGGCGATCTGCGCCACTCCGAACCCTTCGGCGAGCAGGTCGAGCACCTCGCGTTCCCGGCGGGACAGCTGCGGACCAGTGGGGGCGAGGCGACGGCGCATCGCAGCGGCGAGGTCCGCGGCCGCGAATGCGGTGGGTGCGGTGGCAGCATGCCGGGCGGCGGTGATCACGTCCTGGGCCGGCGCGTCCTTGGAGACGAACGCGGAGGCAGCCGCCTCCAGTGCACCGAAGAGCTGCTTGTCGCCGGAGTAGATGGTGAGGATGACGATGCCCAGGCCCGGGTATCGGCGCCGCAGCTCCCGGGTTACCTCGATGCCGCTGCCGTCCGGAAGGTTGACGTCCAGGACGACCACGTCGGGCCGCAGGCTGGCGATCTGCTGGGCGGCTCCGGCGGCGGTCCGAGCCTCACCGGCGATGAGAAAGTCGCCAGCGCGGTCGAACGCGCTCCGGAGGCCGGCCCGGACCAACTCGTGGTCATCCACCAGTACCACGCGAATCGTCTTATTGGGCTTGGAAGAACTCCCCGTCGTCATGGCTCTCCCATCACCCTTCAGCCGTTACCGCGGCCGCCTGTCGACCGCTGGAGCCATCGAGTCGAACCCGGACATATGTCCCGGCCGGTCGACGTTCCTGCACGGTTAACGACGCCCCGAGCTGTTGGGCACGCTCCAACATGGTGACGAATCCATAACTACCCGACCGGGCTCGTGTCTTCGCCATGCCGATGCCGTCGTCTTCCACCGCGAGCAGGATCGAGGTCGCTGCCACCTGACAGGTCAGCCATACGTTTCGCGCACCGGCATGCTTGGCGACGTTGATCAGCGCTTCCTGGCCGATTCGGAACAGTTCGGCCTCGGTGTGGGCGGGCAGCTGCGGGCCGAACTGCGCCAGGTCGACGTGCAGCTGCCACTGGTGTCGGTCGGCCAAGCCCTCGGCCAGCTCGGTGAGGGCGCCGCCGAGCGTGTTTCCCGGCTCGACGCCGCTGCGCAGGCCGCCGATGCTCTGCCGCAGATTCCGCAGGACCGTGGAGAACTGACCGCGCAGCTCCCGCAGGGCCGGCACCACGTCCAGGTTGCCGCCCTCGGCGTCCGCGATCACCTCATCGAGGGTGTATCCGAGCGCTGCCAGGTCCTGCGCTACGCCATCGTGGATCTCGCGGGCTACTCGTCGCCGCTCGTCCGACACCGCCCGGGCCCGTACGTCGTCAAGCTCGGGACTTCCTGGCTCGCTCACCCAGGCACGGTGTCACAACGGGTTCGCAGCGGCCAAACGGTGGACCAGAGTCAGGTGTAGAGCGCGTCGATTTCTTCGGCGAAGTCCTTGATGACGACGTTGCGCTTCAGCTTGAGCGTGGCGGTCATCTGGCCGCCGGCCTCGGTGAAGTCCACGTCGAGGATCCGGTACCTCCGGATGCCTTCGGCCCGGCTGACGGTCTTGTTGGCACCGGCGACCGCCGCGTCGATGGCGGCGATCAGGTCCGGATCCGCCTTGATCTCCGCCACGGTGGCCGCAGTCTTGCCGTTGCGTTCCTTCCAGCCCTCCAACGCTTCCGCGTCAAGTGTGATCAGCGCGGCGATGTAGGGCTTGCGGTCACCGACGATCATGCACTGGCTGATCAGCGCGTGCGCTCGCAACCCCTCTTCCAGATAGGCCGGCGAGACGTTCTTGCCGCTGGAGGTGATGATCAATTCCTTCTTGCGGCCCGTGATCCGCAGGAAGCCGTCGCCATCGAGCTCGCCGATGTCGCCGGTGTGGAACCATCCATCGGGCTCAAGTACCTCCTTGGTGGCGGTCTCGTTGTGCCAGTAGCCGCGGAAGACATGGTCGCCCTTGAGCAGAATCTCGCCGTCGTCCGCGATGGCCGCCGAGGCGCCGGGCACCGGTCGGCCGACCGTACCGATTCGGATCGCGCCCGGCATATTCAACGCCGCCGCCGCCGAGGTCTCGGTGAGGCCGTACCCCTCCAGGATCGTGATGCCCGCGCCGCGGAAGAAGTGGCCGAGCCGAGCACCCAGTGGCGCTCCTCCGGAGATCGACCACCGCACCTCGCCGCCGAGACTTTGGCGGATCTTGGAGTAGACCAGCTTGTCGAAGAGCAGGTGCTGAACCTGCAGTACGGGGTTGGGCCGGCCGCGTTCCAGCGCCTCGCTGTAGCTCACCGCGGTGGCCTCGGCCAGGTCGAAGATCCGTCCCTTGCCGCCCGCGTCCGCCTTGATCTTGGCAGCGTTGTAGATCTTCTCGAAGATTCTCGGGATGGAGAGTACGAAGGTCGGCTGGAAGGCGGCGAGGTCGCCCAGCAGATCCTTCAGCTGGGCGGTATGGCCCAGCCGAACCTTGGAGGCCAGCGTGGCGTACTGGATCACCCGGCCGAGGACGTGGGCCAGTGGCAGGAATAGCAGCGTCGAGGTGCCCTCTTTGAACGCATCCGACATGGCCCCGGTGATGGTCAGTGCGTCGAAAAGGAAGTTGCGGTGAACCAGCTCGCAGCCCTTGGGCCGGCCGGTGGTGCCGGAGGTGTAGATGATCGTGGCCAGGGTGTCACCGGTCAGTGCCGCACGCCGTTCCGTGACCTCGGAGTCCGGCACCGACTCGCCGTCGTCCGCGAGGCGGTCCAGGTCCCCGGCGTCGATCTGCCACACGTGCCGCAGGGCCGGAAGTTGGTCCCGGACGTCGGCTACCGTCGCGGCGTGGTCGCCGGTCTCCACGATGACGGCGACCGCCTCGGAGTCGCTGAGATTCCAGGCAACTTGCTCCGCCGACGACGTCTCATAGACCGGTACCACGACCGCTCCGGCGGTGAGGATCGCGAAGTCGGCGAGCGTCCACTCGTACCGGGTCGTGGACAGCAGCCCGATGTGGTCGCCGGGTGCGATGCCGGCCTGGATCAACCCCTTGGCCAACCCGATCACCTGGTCGGCGAACTGGCGGGCGGTCACGTTCGTCCAGGTGGTGCCGTCCTTACGGGACAGCGACACCACATCCGGCGCCTCGGCCGCGTTGCCGAAAATGATGTCGGTGAGGTTCTCCTCCGGCCTAAGGTTGATCACAGGCGGGGTGGTGTATTCGCGCACGGTCGCTCCCGAGGTATCCGGTCACCTCGACGCTAACCCGCCGAGCGCTCCCCGTCATGAGGCCAATGTCCTGCGCCGGGCGCGGGTCTGGTTGGAAACGCCCGGTGACTCCGGATTACCGATACTGGGACGGTGCCGAGCATCGACCTGATCGACGAGAGTTACCTGGTCGCCGACCCGGCGGAGGTCGCCGCCCGGTTTCACGATCCGGCGCTGTGGCGTTCCTGGTGGCCGGAGTTGGACCTCACAGTGTTCACGGACCGGGGCCTCGCTGGCCTGCGATGGACGGTGACCGGGGAGCTGGCGGGCAGCAGCGAGGTGTGGCTGGAGGCGGCTGGTGATGGGGTGATCCTGCATTACTTCCTGCGCGCCGAGCCCACTCGGCCGGGCAGCGACACCGAGCCGCTTCGCGGGTGGCGGGTACGCCGCAGCGCGCAGCGGGCCGCTGGTCGGCATGCCACGGCGTTCAAGCAACGCTGTTGGGCGCTGAAGGATGAGCTGGAAGGCGGGCGGGCGCCGGGAATGCCCAGAGTTCCGGCCCGATAGCCTGCCCGGGGGAGCGAGTCCGGTCAGCCGGAGTTTGGTCAACAGAGTTCAGTCAGCGGCCGAGGGAGCGAACGCGGATGGCGGATCAGGCGAGTGACAGCATCATGATCGGCGCGGACAAGGCGTCGGTGATGAAGGTGATCGCCGACTTCGAGTCCTACCCGCAGTGGGTCGACATGGTGAAGCAGGCCGAGGTCGTCGCGACCGATGCCGAAGGGCGCGCGACGCAGGTTCGGTTCGTGCTCGACGCCGGCATCATCAAGGACGAGTACGTGCTGGCCTACGACTGGAGCCGCCCGGACACGGTGTCCTGGAACCTGGTCTCGAGCAAGGCGATGAAGTCCCAGGACGGCGTCTACCGGCTCGTCGAATCCGCCGGCAGCACCACGGTGACCTACGACCTCGCCCTCGACCTGAAGATGCCGATGCTGGGCGCTTTCAAGCGCAAGGGTCAGAAAGTGATCATTGACACCGCGCTCAAGGGCCTCAAGAAGCGCGTGGAGTCGGGCTCCTGAGCCGGGGTTGGCGCCCGGACGCCGCGCGGTGCAGCCGGTGACCCTCGCCGAAGCGCCGCTGCCGAGCACCTGGAGTGGAGCAGCGGTGGATGACGTGCCGGGGACGCTGCGGGTGCTGTCCTACAACGTCCGTTCGCTGCGCGACGACCCGGCGGCGGTCGCCTCGGTGATCCGGGCCGCCCGGCCGGACGTCGTATGTGTGCAGGAGGCTCCCCGCTTTCTGCGCTGGCGGTCCAAGTGCGCGGCCCTGGCCCGCGAGTCCGGGCTGGTGGTGGTCACCGGCGGTCGGCCGGCCGGGGCGATGCTGCTGCTCGCGGCCCTGCGGGTTCGCATCCGAGCCACCAAGGACGTCAAGCTGCGCAAGCACTTCCGCCTCCATCAGCGCGGCTTGGCCATCGCCGAGATCGAGGTGGGCGGGATTGCGTACGCCGTCGCCTCGATGCATCTGAGCCTCGACGACACCGAGCGGCTGGCGCAGGCGGACGAGGTCTTCGCCAAGCTGGCCGACCAGACCGCGCCGTTGATCCTGGCCGGCGATGTGAACGAGACCCCGGCCGGCCCGGCCTGGGCCCGGCTCGGCGACCGGCTCACCGACGGCGGCGGCGGCCACACGTACAGCGCCAAGCGCCCACACAAGCGCATCGACGCGGTCTTCGCCGACCCGCGGCTGGAGTTCCTATCCTGCGACGTGCCCGAGGCGCCCGGTATCGAAGTGGCCAGCGACCACCGGCCCCTGCTGGCCGTGGTACGCCCCCGCTGAGCCCCTCTCCTCTGGAGCCGCCCGCCCCCCTTGACCCTGCGCCGATCATGCTCGATCGAACGTCATTCCGGTAGGTTTGACCTCGGATTGAGCATGATCGGCGGCAACGCGGGGGAGGGCCACCCCCACCGCCTCGGCGAAAGGAGACCGCCATGCGACGTCGTACATTAGGTTCCGGGCTGAACGTATCCGCGCAGGGCCTGGGCTGCATGGGCATGAGCGAGTTCTACGGAACCGCTGACGAGGCGGAAGCCCTCGCCACCATCCGCCGGGCACTCGACCTCGGCGTCACCTTCCTCGACACCGCGGACATGTACGGCCCCTTCACCAACGAGCGTCTCGTCGGTCGGGCGATCGCCGGTCGCCGCGACGAGGTTCAGCTCGCGACGAAGTTCGGCATCATGCGTTCCGAGCACGGCGCCCGGCTCGGTATCAACGGCTCCCCGGACTACGTCCGGACCGCCTGCGACGCCTCTCTCCAGCGGCTCGGCGTGGACGTCATCGACCTGTACTACCAGCACCGGGTGGACGCCGCGGTACCGATCGAGGAGACGGTCGGCGCGATGGCCGAGTTGGTCGCCGCTGGCAAGGTACGTCACCTCGGGCTGTCCGAGGCGGCGCCGGAGACTATCCGCCGGGCGCACGCCGTCCACCCGATCACCGCCTTGCAGAGCGAGTTCTCGCTGTGGACCCGCGACCCGCAGGACACCGGCGTGCTGGCGACGGTGCGCGCGCTCGGCATCGGGTTCGTGGCGTACTCCCCGTTGGGTCGCGGCTTCCTCTCCGGCGAGCTTCACACCCTCGACGACCTCGCCCCGGACGACTTCCGCCGGCAGAATCCCCGCTTCCAGGGCGACAACTTCACCCGCAACCTGCAGCTGGTGCAGCGGGTACGCGAAATCGCGGCCGCCAAGGGGATCACCGCGGGGCAACTGGCCCTTGCCTGGGTGCTCGCCCAAGGGGAGGACGTGGTCCCGATCCCCGGCACGAAGCGGGTGGCGTACCTGCAGGAGAACGCGGCCGCTGACGAGGTGACGCTCACCGCGCAGGAGCTGGGTCGCATCGAGGAGGTCTTTCCGAGCGGCGCCACTGCGGGGGATCGCTACCCGGACATGTCCACCGTGCACCGCTGAACCGGCGAATCACCCCGCCGAGCGATAGGTCGGCACCAGGGTGAGCGCCAGCTGTTCGAGGAACAACCCGATGTCGGTGACGATGCCGATCGCCTGCGCGCTTCCGCGATCGGCCAGCTTCGTGACGGTCGCTGGGTTGATGTCCACCGACACCAGCGGGACCGACGCCGGCAGGATGTTGCCGGTGGCGATCGAGTGCAGCATGGTCGCGACCATGATCGCGAAGCCAACGCCCTTCAGTTGTGCCCGCATCGCCCGCTGACCCTCGATTACGTCGGTGTAAACGTCCGGCAGCGGACCATCGTCGCGGACCGACCCGACGAGTACGAACGGCTTGCCGGCGGTGACCAGCGCATGCATCACGCCACTGGTGAGTACGCCGGCCTGCACCGCGCCCGCGATGGAACCGTGCTTGCGAACCGTGTTGATGGCCCGGATGTGGTGCTCGTGGCCGTGTTCAACTCCCGACCCCTTGGACAGGTCCACCCCGAGAGACGTACCGAAGAACGCCGACTCGATGTCGTGGGTGGCCAGCGCGTTGCCGGCGAAGAGCACGTCCACGTACCCCGCCTCGACGAGTGCCACCATCGCCGGCGCCGCACCGGTGTGGACCACCGCCGGGCCGCCGACCCAGAGGATGCGGCCGCCGTCCGTCTTGACCTGACGAAGCTGGTCGGCGATCTGGCGAACCAGCAGCGCCTGCGGCTTCTCGCTCGACACCACCGAGTTCATAAATTCGAAGGTTGCCGTGTCGGCGTGCGCGGAGTGCTCCCGCTGCGGCAGCACCACCTTCACGCCACCGGCGCCGCAGACCAGCCGGTCGCCGCGGCGGACGTCACTGACCGGCACCGTACGCACCCGGGTGCCCTCCGCCACCAGGCCGCAGTCCATCTCGGGGTTCTCCACCGGTACCCAGTTGGGGCCAAGGCGGACAACGGTCTCCAGGTTGGTGGTGGAGTAGAAGTCATCGGGAAAGACGCCGTCCTGCTCGGCCTCGCGGATCACCGCCTCGCCGGGGTCGACCTGGTTGACGCCGTGTGCCTGCAGCCGCATCAGCAGCCGCTGCAGCTCCTCGTTCGACGCCGCTGTGACATTGATCCGTACTACGGACTCGTCGTCGTGTGTCCGGCCGACGTCCATGGAGTCGATGACGTAGTCGCCGCCGTACTCCAAGACGTCGTCCAGGATCCGGGCGAGCACTCCGGTGTCCATCAGGTGCCCGCTGGTCTCGACAACCTCGCTGACCGCCACGCTGTACCCCTTCGAGCTGACAGGCGCCGGCCGGTTCAGATCACCGCGCCGTCGTCGGAACCGGAGTCCGTCGGCGGACCCGCTCGCATTCTGGCGACCAGCGTGACGAAACCGCCGACGATGGCGGCGATCGCGAGCACCAGCAGCGTCGGACTTACCTGGTCACCGGCCATCGTAGACACCAGCAGCACGATCGATCCGGCGATCAGCGCCGCTATTCCGTACGCCGACGGGCCGGTGGGAACGGGCACGGGGGGCGGCGGCTCGGGGACGAAATGCTCGTCGTCCGGATCGTCGGGAAAGGTGGCCGGCCGCTCCGGTGGGGCGGACGGGACCGTTGCTGGCGGCCTGGCCACGGCGTGTGGGCCGTCGGTGCCGGTCGAGGGTGTCTGCTGCTGCGTGACGTTCTCCGCATCCGGCCAGGGGATGGGGCCCTGGGGTCCCGGTCGGCGGAGGGAGGCGACGATTTCCTGCCAGGCGGCGTCGTCGGCGACGGCGGGCGGCTCGGCCGGAATGGCGTACCGCGCCGCCAGCAGTTCTCGGGCCGGGGCCATGGCGGCGCTGTTCACCCAGACCCGGGCCAGCGGCCGAACCGGCGGGTGGACCTCGAGGTAGCCGCCGATGCTGCCCTCGTAAGGCATGACGTAGGCCGCGATGCCGGCCGTGGCCAGCGCCTGCAGCAGTGCGTCGGCGATTTGCGGCTCACATTGCGTCAGTACGTCGTACGCCGTAGCCGTCAGGCCGTTGCTCCGCCGTCCGCCCCGCGTCTGGCCGATTCCTTCGCCGCCATCCCCCATCGGGGAGTCCATCCGGGCCTCAGCCGCCGGAGCCGGTCGGGGCCGTGGTGTGGCTGTTGATGAAATCGACGCTGCCTTCGAAAATTGTCGGCGCGTCGTTGTCCAGGGTGGCGACGTGGTAGCTGTCCGCCAGGATTCGTTCCTCCAACGGGCAGCGCAAGTCGCGGCGTAGGACTTCGCCGCTGGCGGGCTCCACGACGTGGTCCACCGTGCTCCGGTACATCAGAACCGGAGCGGTGATCTTGCCGAGGTCGGCTCGGGTGACGGCCCAGAGCTGGATCAATGAGGCGGCCGCGTGCAGCGGCATCTTGTCGTAGGCCAGCTCGGTGACGCCGGGCTTCTTGATGTCGTTGGCGATCGGGGGTTGGGTGGCCATGATCCGCTTGAGCAGGGGAAGTACCAGCAGCCGCCGGTCTTTGCTGATCACCGACGGGTTCACCAGGACCAGCCCGGCGACCTCGTCGGGCCGCTGCTCGGCCAGCCGCAGGGACAGCGTGCCGCCCATCGACAGACCCGTCACGAAGACCTGCTCACACCGGGCTACCAGCGCGGAGAATGCGTTGTCCACCTCGCCGTACCAGTCCGGCCACCGGGTCTGCTGCATGTCTTCCCAACGGGTGCCGTGCCCGGGGAGCCGCGGGAGCGAGACCGTGTAGCCGGCTGCAGCGAGATGCTCCGCCCAGGGCCGCATGCTCTGCGGAGAGCCGGTGAACCCGTGGACGACGAGGACGCCGACCGGCCCGCCGTCGGCGGAATAGGGCTCAGCGCCCGGTAGCAACGACATGGCGTCTCCCTTGTGTTCCGGCGCTCGGTCTCTCAGGTATCGTCCCACGGGAACCCGCGAGAGTGTCGGGGGCTTCTTCGGCGAGGCGGCGTTGCCCCCTGCTGACGATGTCCGTAGGGTCGAGCCTTGCGTACAGAAAAGTGCGCGTACATGGCAACGGAGGTCGCGTAGTGGGCTACTGGATCGTGAAGGCGATCCTCTCGCCGATCCTGCGGCTGGTCTTCCGGCCCTGGGTATCCGGCTTGGACAACGTGCCGACCTCCGGCCCGGTGATCTTCGCCAGCAATCACTTGTCGTTCTGCGACTCCTTCTTCCTGCCGCTGATGGTTCCGCGCCGGATCACCTTTCTGGCCAAGTCGGACTACTTCACCGGCCGAGGTCTGAAGGGGCGGCTGATCGCCGGCTTCTTCACCCTCGTTGGTCAGGTCCCGATCGACCGGACGGGCGGACTGGCCAGCGAGATGGCGATCCAGACCGGGCTGCGGATCCTGCGCGACGGGCACCTGCTTGGCATCTATCCGGAGGGCACCCGCTCACCCGACGGCCGCCTCTACCGCGGCAAGGTCGGCGTGGCCAGGATGGCGCTCGAGGCCGGCGTTCCGGTGATCCCCGTGGCGATGGTGGACACCGCGAAGCTGCAACCGCCGGGCCACCCGATCCCGAAGTTGGGGATCCGCCCGGGCGTGCGGATCGGTAAGCCGCTGGACTTCTCCCGGTTCGCCGGCATGGAGGGCGACCGGTTCGTGCTCCGTTCCATGACCGACGAGATCATGTACGAGATCATGGAGTTGGCCGGGCAGGAGTACGTCGACGTCTACGCGGCCAAGGCGAAAGCCGAACTGTCCGCGGCGGCCTGACGAACAAGCCTGCACCGCTCACGCCTGGACGGTGCTCTTCACCGGTCCGGGCTCGTGCTCGGCGGCCTTGAGGCGGAGTACGTCGAGTACCACGGAATCGAGGACCGGCTCCGCGAGGATCCGCCCCTCGAGGTTCTCCACCCCGGCCCACTCCCATAGCGCGGCTCGGACGGCCATCGCGTCCGCCGCCGCCGGCGGGTAACCGGCCTGGACCAGCAGGCCGTGCGCCTCCTTCAGCAACTCGCCGGAGAGCGGCCGCAGCCCGGCCGGGTCCGGACGGCCAAAGAACAGGTCATGCAAACCCAGCAGCCGCTCCAGTTCGGGTACCGGGACCGGCGAGTCGTCGACGCGCAGGTCGGCGTAGACATCGCTACCACCCCCGTACCCGCCGTCCGGGGTGACCACCAGCAGGGCGGCGGACTGCCGGCCGCGGCGATCCCCGCCGGTCCGATCCCCGGCGATCAGTGCGGCGAGCAGACGCCGACCGAGTGGCAGGCTCGGGTCGGTACCGCGCCAGGCCTGTTCCATCCCGGTCAGCACCTCCTCGCCGGTGAGCATGTTGCCCTGGAGGGCGTACCCGTCCCCGGTCCGTCCGCCGGCCCAGTCGCTGCACCCCGTACCGGTGAAGGTCGCCGCGCCGCCGTCGCGGTCCACGACCCCGGCCTGGCGCTGCTCCCGAAGGTCGTCCCCGCCGGTGAGTGCGGCGAGCGTGTCCGCCGCGCTGCGTCCCGCCCGCAGCAATCCCAGCCCGTCCGGGCGGTACCTGAGGTTGGCGTAGGCCTGGGTGGCGACCGCTCCGGCGCCAGCGGCTGCGGCCGGCACCGCGGCTCCGACGGCGAGAAACGTCGAGGCCACCGCCACCCCCCACGCCGACCCGTCGGCACTGCGGGCAACGATGGAGAAGGTCATGGGCGGCGAGCCTACCGGCGGAATGCGAGCCAGCGATGGGCCTGAAGGGGGACCCGCAGGAGCCCCGGGATCGGGACTGGTTAGGCTGCGCCGCATGCGAATTGGAGTTCTCACCGGCGGCGGCGACTGCCCCGGTCTCAATGCAGTCATCCGAGCCGTCGTCCGGCGGGGTATCGACCAGTACGGTCACGAGTTCGTCGGCTACCGCGACGGCTGGCGCGGGCCGCTGGAAGGCGTGACCACCCCACTGGGAATCCAAGAGGTCCGCGGGATCCTGCCGCGCGGTGGGACCATTCTCGGCTCCTCCCGGACCAACCCCTTCAAGATCGACAACGGCTTACAGCAGATCGTGGAAAATCTCGGCAAGTCCGGGGTGGACGCCTTGATCGTGATTGGCGGCGAGGACACGCTCGGCGTGGCGAAGAAGCTGCACGACGAGGGCGTGCAGGTGGTCGGCGTACCGAAGACCATCGACAACGACCTCGGCGCGACCGACTACACCTTCGGCTTCGACACCGCGGTGAACATCGCGATGGAGGCCATCGACCGGCTGCACACCACGGCCGAGTCGCACCACCGGGCCCTGGTGGTCGAGGTGATGGGCCGGCACGCGGGCTGGATCGCGCTGCACGCGGGGCTGGCCGGCGGCGCCAACGTGATCCTGGTGCCGGAGCAGCCGTTCGACCTGACCGCGGTCTGCGACTGGGTCGAGCGCCGGTTCCAGACGCACTACTCGCCGATCGTCGTCGTCGCCGAGGGGGCCACCCCCAAGGAGGGCACGATGGCGCTGGTGGCGGGGGAGAAGGACGCCTTCGGGCACGTCCGCCTCGGCGGCGTCGGGCAGATGCTGGCCGACGAGATCGAGAAGGCCACCGGCAAGGAGTCCCGCGCGGTCGTGCTCGGGCACGTGCAGCGCGGCGGCACGCCGACCGCCTTCGACCGGGTGCTGGCCACCCGCTTCGGCCTGCACGCGATCGAGGCGGTGGACTCCAAGCAGTGGGGCAGCATGACGGCGCTGCGCGGTATCAACATCGAGCTGGTGAGCTTGGAAGAGGCCACCCGCGAGTTGAAGGTCGTACCGCCCGAGCTGTACGCCGAGGCCGAGGTTTTCTTCGGCTAGATCTCCCAAGCTCCAGATCTCCCAAGCCAAGAGAGCGGCGGGTCGCATCCGCGCCCGCCGCTCAGCTGTGCGCGACTCCCGGCTCAGGGCCGCGGCGGTCAGCGGCTACCAGATCGACGTCCGGCGGCAGGACCAGACCGGCGTCCATCAGCCCCCGCAGTAGATGGCGAAGCTGGGCAATGGGCAGCGCGCCGCGGGCGGGCCGCAACAGGTGTGGCACGCCGAGGGCACGGGCGGCATCCGTCGCGCAATCACTGATCGCGGCTTCCAAAGCGACCAGCCGCCGCACCCGCATGGCCTCCTTCGGCGATCGCTTCAGCGCCTCGTGGCGCAGCAAGAGCCGCCGCAGGTCCGCGGCCAACTCCTCGATGGGTGGATTGGTCGGGGTCAGCATCGGGTCCGTGGAACGGTCCACAAGCCGAGCCCGTACCGCGCGGAACGCCCGTGGGGCGTGCAGGGCAGCCCCGATCACCAGCGTCGGAGAAAGCATCACGCCGACGATCTGAGCGGCCTTGACAAGGTCCATGTCAGGTCCCGAGGAAGTAGCGCCGAGGATGAGTAGACGGTACGCCCTCCGGCGCTGGTCCGGACAGAGCTCGGCCGAGCATCCCACCTGTCCCTACGGACGACACAGCTTTGACGCGATGTCGTCAGATCCTTGACAAGGATCAAGAACGCCGCGCATAGTACCCGCTAGTTCATTTCCGTATGGCGTGTTCCGGTTTCGAAACAGCAGACCGGCGCACCCAATTCGACGAGTCCGCAGCTGGCGTTGCTTGCCTCTCATGATCATCCCCGAAGGAGTGGGTCGGTGCTCGATAAGAGCGACATAGCAGGTTCAGAACCAGAGTATCCGCCCCGCTCGCCGATCCGGCCGCCGACAGCCGGCTGGGCTGGTCGACGCCGATCGGTAGCGTCAGCGGTGGCCGCCACTGTCGCCGCGTCTACCGTGCTCGCTGCCTGCGGGGGCGGCAGCGGTTCCGGCGCAACACCCACGTTGACCTGGTACGTCAATCCGAACACCACCGGTACGTACGACAAGATCGCGAAGGCCTGCGCCCAGCAATCCGGCGGCAAGTACCGGATCTCGCTCGCTGTGCTCCCCACCACGGCCGACGGCCAGCGGGAGCAGATCGTCCGACGGCTGGCAGCCAAAGACGCGACGATGGACTTCATGAACGTCGACCCGCCGTACACTACCGAGCTCGC
>JBDUDX010000153.1:0-6786 GCA_040002735.1 Frankiaceae bacterium
GACGAGGTCGACTCCATCCTGATCGACGAGGCCCGGACGCCGCTGATCATCAGTGGCCCGGCCGAGCAGAGCGCCAAGTGGTACACCGAATTCGCCCGGATCATTCCGCGGCTCACACGCGACGTCGACTACGACGTGGATGAGACCAAGCGCACGGTCGCGATCACCGAAACCGGGGTGGAGAAGGTTGAGGACTGGCTCGGCATCGACAACCTCTATGAGGCGGTGAACACGCCGCTGGTCGGTTTCCTGAACAACGCGCTCAAAGCACAAAACCTCTACGCCCTCGACAAGGACTACGTCGTGATGAACGGCGAGGTGCTGATCGTGGACGAGTTCACCGGCCGAATCCTGCACGGCCGTCGGTACAACGAGGGTATGCACCAGGCGATCGAGGCCAAGGAGGGCGTCGAGATCAAGCAAGAGAACCAGACGCTCGCCACCATCACGCTGCAGAACTACTTCCGGCTGTACACGAAGTTGGGCGGGATGACCGGTACGGCGATGACCGAGGCTGCCGAGTTCTCCCAGATCTACAAGCTCGGCGTCGTGCAGATCCCGACCAACCGCGACATGATCCGTCTCGACGAGGCCGATGTGGTCTACAAGACGGAGGAAGCCAAGTTCGAAGCGGTGGTCGAGGACATCGCGGAGCGGTTCTCCAAGGGTCAGCCGGTCCTCGTCGGCACCGTGAGTGTCGGCAAATCGGAGCTGCTGTCGGACCTGTTGGGCAAGCGGGGAATCTCCCACGAAGTGCTCAACGCCAAGCAGCACGAGCGCGAGGCCACGATCGTCGCCCAGGCCGGTCGCAAGGGGGGCGTGGTGGTGGCCACCAACATGGCCGGCCGTGGTACGGACATCATGCTCGGCGGTAATCCTGATTTCCTCGCCCAAACCGAGTTGAAGCAGCGGGGGCTCTCGCCCACCGAGACGCCGGAGGACTACGAGGCGGGCTGGCCGGACGCGCTGGAGAAGGCGAAGGCCGCGGTTGCCGCCGAACACGAAGAGGTGGTCGGCCTCGGCGGGCTTTACGTTCTGGGCACCGAACGGCACGAATCGCGGCGGATCGACAACCAGCTTCGTGGCCGCTCCGGCCGCCAGGGCGACCCGGGAGAGTCCCGGTTCTACCTCTCCCTAGGTGATGACCTGATGCGGTTGTTCAACTCGAACGCCGTGGAAACCATCATGGATCGGCTCAACATCCCGGACGACGTACCGATCGAGTCCAAGATCGTCTCGCGGGCGATCCGGTCGGCGCAGACGCAGGTGGAGTCGCAGAACTTCGAGATCCGCAAGAACGTGCTCAAGTACGACGAGGTACTCAACAAGCAGCGCGAGGTGATCTACGCCGAGCGCCGGCAGGTGCTGGAAGGCGCCGACCTGCACGAGCAGGTACGGCACATGATCGATGATGTAGTGCCGGCATATGTGACCGGGGCAACCAGCGAAGGGTACCCCGAGGATTGGGATCTGGATCAGCTGTGGACGGCGCTGAAGACGCTGTATCCGGTCGGGGTCACCGTTGCCGACGTGGAAACCGAGAACGGCGGCCGGGGTGGGCTGACCTCGGAGTACCTGGTGGAGCGGCTCACCGAAGATGCGCATGTGGCGTACGACCGTCGCGAGGCCGAACTCGGTGCGGAGTTGATGCGGGACCTGGAGCGCCGGGTGGTGCTCTCCGTACTGGACCGCAAGTGGCGCGAGCACCTGTACGAGATGGATTACCTGCAGGAAGGCATCGGCCTGCGGGCGATGGGACAGCGGGACCCGCTGGTGGAGTACCAGCGAGAGGGTTTCGAGCTGTTCGGCGCCATGATGGACGGCATCAAGGAGGAGTCGGTCGGTTTCCTGTTCAACCTCGAGGTGCAATTCACCGAAGCGGCGGAAGGAGAGAGCCCGGCAGCGGGGAGTGCAGGTCCGTCCGGGGTCGCCGAACCGGCGGAAGTCGCCACCCCGCCGGGAGCCTTGCCCGAGCCGGCAGTGTCGGAGGATCACGAGCGGGTCGCGCAGGTGTTGGGGCTCGGCGTCCCGCAGCGCCCGAAGCAGGTGCAGTACAGCGCGCCAACCGTGGACGGCGAAGGCGGCGTGACCCACACCACGACGTCGGGAGGGCCGGTCGGCGCTGCCTTGCTTTCCGGCGACACCGCCGAAGATGGATATGACGGGGTGAAGCGGAACGATCCCTGCCCGTGCGGTTCCGGCAAGCGCTACAAGCGGTGCCACGGGGATCCCCGCAACCGCTGAGCGTGGGGCGGAGGTCAGCCCATTTGTAGGTCGGTGCACCGCCAAGCACGGTCGGTTGCCTCGACCCGCAGGGCAACGGCCCGCACCCGGTTCCCGATGTGGACCACGGCGCACACTTCGGCGACGTCCACGGCCGGGGTACTGACATGCAGTGAGCGCACGCTTCCCATGCTTCGCCGAAGATCGCGGCACTGATCGGCGGTGCGCACCCGGCGAGCGAGCAGCCGGCAGACATCGGAGTTCGCCCAGGATCCCAACTGCGAGACGGGGCGTAAGCCGGCCATCGCCTCGAGTAACACGCGAAGGAACCGCGCTGACCAAGCCGCCGGGGGTACCAACTCCACGGTGGTCGGCCCCTGGGCCGCTAGTCGTACTCGCGGCACGGTCGTCGACGGCGCCGGGAAGGGCAGCGCGAGCGCGCGGGGATGTCCTCGTGCCCGCCGGTGGGCACCGGGAAGGGTCTCGGCGAAGTACCTGCCGGAAGGATCGGTGCCGGCCTCCACCTCCCATTGCTCGTCGTCGTACGGCGGGGCCACCGGTGGCGCCGGCAGGAGCCGCACGCCGGTGGACGGGCCGGCGGAGGAAGGGATGGCCAGCGCGAGGGTCGGGGCAGTCATGGCGAACTCCGGTCGGGTGGGGGGCGTCCCACGACGCCCTGGGTGGGTAGGTGGAAACTTCAGGGAAGGCGCTATGGGCGCGGCGGCCCAGCGGGATCCCGCAGGACATCCCCCGGTTGCAGTACGTCGGGGTTCGGGCCGATCACTGCGCGATTGGCGGCGTACCACCGGGGCCAGGCGGTGGCGACCTCGGCCTGGGTTGGGAAGCCACCCAGTCCCCGGCGGGCGATGGCCCACAGCGTGTCGCCACCGCGGACGGTGACTGCGGCTCCGGCCGAGGCGACGGCGGGCGCCGCTGCGGTTCGGCTCTTGTGGGGTCCGGGGGGCTGCCGGGATTCGCTGCTGCTGGAGTGGGGGCGGTCGACGTCTGGCCAGCCATCGGGCATCGCGCTCACCGGTTGGCCTTGGGCGTGGGGTGCCCACCTGAGCGCGGCGGTGCCTACTGCCTGAACGGCGGCGCTGTGGGTCGGCGTTGCCGCGTCCGCCGGAAGTGCCGCAGCGACGGCGCCGCTCGCCAAAGCCGTTCCGAGAAGGCCTTCGATGGCCCGGCGAAGAATCGCCGGTGTGATGCGATCGGCAATTCGGCGGCAGAGCACGCCGAGGAAGCCCGGCAGTTCGCCCAGTGCTGCGAACAGCGCGGCGCTGGCCAGCCAGCACAGGCACAGCCACCCGGAGAGCCCCGCGAGCACGGTAAGCACCTGATCCGGCGGGGTGCTGGTAAGCCAGTTTCCGAGTTCGGAGCCGGTGCGGTGGGGCGGAACCCCGGGGGCCGCCCACAGCAGGGCGCCCCATGCCGCGATCAGAGCGCCGCCGGTCAGCAGCGGCCGGGGCCACTCGGACGGACCCTTACTGATGGAACCCGACATGACCCCTCCGTTTGCGTGTGTTTGCGTATGTTTACACGCGGAGGCTCACAAATCCAGTCAGCCGTAGTGTTTGTGGACAAGCCGGACAACGGGAGGGTCGATGCAGGGCGACCGGGCGGCACGGGACCGGAAGCGCATAGACGAGGTGTTGGCCGACCTCGGAGCGCAGCTCGAGGCAGCGGAGGCCGCCGAACTAGCGGCCGAAGTCGAGGACCGTACCCGACGGGACGTTGCGCTGATCTCCGTGGTCGACCGGCTTCGGGCCTCGATCGGAACGTCGGTGACGGTCGGCACGGCGAACGGCGTGCTGACCGGCGAGTTGGCCGACAGCGGGCTGGATTGGTTGCGGCTCCGGACCGGCCGACAACGGTCGACGGTGATTCCGCTTTCGGCGGTGACGGCGCTCGCCGGGATTGCGGCCAACGCTGTTGCCTCGGCCAGCGTCGGTCCCGTGGTGAGCCGGATTGATCTTCGGCACGTGTTGCGAGGGCTGGTTCGCGACCGGGAGCGGGTGCGGCTGTCGGTGGCGGGTGGCGTGTCCTACGCCGGAGTGCTGAACCGGTGTGGGGCTGACTTCGTGGAGGTGGCCGGTTCCGTCCCCGACGGCGGTACGGCGGGACGGGCTTGGCTGGTGCCGTTGAGCGCCATCGTGACCGTGCAGTGGAGCTGAGGGTCGCGTCCGGGGCTACTCGTCCGGCCGGCCGAAGGGATGTTGGGCGACGAATTGCCGCGTGTCCTCATACGCGCGCCGAATGTAGGACTCCAGTTCCTCGCGCTCGACCCGCCACTGCCCACGGCCGCCCACCTTGATCGCGGGTAGCTCGCCGGAACGAACCAGCGCGTACGTCTGGGCCGAGGAGATGTTCAAGACTTCGGCGACGTCGGATAACTGCAGAAAGCGTGCACTCACCTGTGCTTGCCTCCGTTCGCCTGGGTTACAGGTCGCCATCTTGCCGCAATACCGCCTACGATGCGACGTCTGCCCTGCTGTGTCGTAATCGGAGACTGTCTCATGGCCCTGCCGGCCTCGCCTGCCGCTCGCCGCGTGGCCACGCCGTCGTGGTTGGACAGCCGATTTCTCCTCGGCCTCCTGTTCGTCTTGGTCTCCGTGGTGGTCGGCTCCCGGGTGCTGGCCGGTGCCGACCGGTCCGAACAGGTGTACGCGGTCACCCGGGACCTTGCCGCGGGCAGTGCGCTGACCGACGGGGATCTGCGGGTGGTACGGGTTCGGCTGCTCGACGGGTCCGCTGGCTACATCAGCGCCGCCGGACCCAAGCCTCGGGGTTACACGCTGGGACGCTCCGTGGGAATCAATGAGCTGCTGCCCCGACAAGCGCTGCGATCCGGAGCGCCGCCGGACGTTCGACTCGTCACGGTGCCGGTGACGTCACACCACTATCCCGCCGGGCTGGCGCACGGGGATCTGGTCGACCTGTACGTGACAGCCAAGCCGGTGGCCGACGCCCCGAGCACGGCGCCGACGTTGGCCCTGCGGCGGGTTCCGGTGGACGCGGTCTACGGCGGTTCGGGGCGGGTCGCCACGGCGGGCGACGCCGGGGTGGTGCTACGGGTCTCGGCAGCCGACGTGGGACGGGTTCTCACCGCCGCTCAGGGCGGTGCGTTGGACGTCGTGCGCATCCCGCCGGCGACCGCCACCTCATGAACCGGGCCGCGTCCATACCGGTCCTGACCGCCGTCGCAGACGCAGCCTGGGAGGCTCGCCTGGTCGCGGAACTGACCGGGTCAGCCCTCGGGGTGACCGTGGTCCGGCGCTGTGTCGATGTGGCGGACCTGCTGGCGGTCGCGGCTACCGGTGTCGCCAAGGTCGCCGTGGTCTCGGCGGATCTGCGCCGGCTCGACCGGGACGCTCTGGCCCGATTGAACCTCGCCGGGGTCGCCGTCGTCGGCGTCGTCGCCGTCGTCGGTGCCGCGGATGAAGACGCCGATCGTCGGCTGCGGCAACTGGGCGTCTCGGCCGTGGTACCGCGAACGGCCGACGCCGCCGCCGTGGCGGCCGCGATCCTGGCTGCCAGCGCACGGCCCGCATCGGCGAGCGCTGGGTTCGCCGTCCCCGGCACGCCTGCCCGCACTGCCTCCCCGACCAGCGAGCCAACGGAAACCGGTGGCGCCGCATCCGGGGCCCCGCTCGAGCCGGGTACCGGGGCGCTGATCGCCGTGTGGGGGCCGGCGGGCGCGCCCGGCCGGACCAGCGTAGCGATCGGGTTGACTGCCGAGTTCGGCGCGCAAGGCCGGAACCCGCTGCTGGTGGACGCCGACGTCTACGGCGGCACGGTGTCTGCCCACTTGGGCATGCTGGAGGAGACACCGGGACTCGCGGCGGCCTGCCGACTGGCCAACGCCGGCACCCTGGATCTGGCGCGCCTGGCCGCCTTGGCCCGCAGCTGTTCCGGCGGGATGCGGGTCCTGCCCGGCATCTCTCGTCCCGCCCGCTGGCCGGAACTGCGGACCGCCGCCTTCGAGACCGTACTGGACCTGTGCCGGAGCCTGGCGTCGATCACGGTCATCGACTGCGGCTTCAGCCTGGAGCGCGACGAGGACCTGATGTACGACACTGCTGCGCCGCAACGCAACGGGGCGACCCTGGCTGCCCTCGCTGCGGCCGACACCGTCGTCGTGGTCGGTTCCGGTGATCCGGTCGGGATCTCTCGGGTGGTACGCGGCCTCGCCGAATTGGCCGAGGTGGTTCCCGGCGTACGGCCACAGGTAGTGATCAACCGGGCCCGCCGAGTCCCGGTAGGGGGTGACCCGAAGAAGCACGTCGACGCGGCCCTTTCGCGTTACGCCGGCGTGGTCCCGGCTGCGTACGTTCCTTATGATCTCGCTGCCCATGACGCCGCGGTGGCCGCCGGTCGAACCGTCGCCGAGGTGGCTCCGAACTCGCTCGCCCGCAAGGCGGTGGGCGCCTTTGCGGGCCACCTCGCGGGAGATCAACCGACCGGCACCTACCTGATCGGCCGCCGCCGGTTCGCCAAGGCCCGTCGCTCCTAGCCCGCGGTTGCCCGGACTGCTTTGCTGGCTGCTCGCCTAGAGTGCTCGCC
>JBDUDX010000154.1:0-4658 GCA_040002735.1 Frankiaceae bacterium
ACTTACGGAACCATCGCCGGGCCGTCGTGATCGGCGGCGGGTTGCTCGGACTAGAAGCGGCCCGGGCGCTGCAGAACCACGGCTTGCAGGTCCACGTCGTTCAGGCGACCGACATCCTGATGAACCAGCAACTCGACGAAGCCGCCGGGCGGATCCTTCGGCAACGGGTCGAGGCGCTCGGAATCCACGTTCACACCGGTGCGCGCACTAAGGCCATCCTGCGCGACGAGCACACCGGTAAGGCCAGCGGCGTGAGCTTCACCGACGGTTTCACCATCGACTGCGACATGGTGGTGGTGACCGCCGGCATCCGACCCAACGCCGGACTTGCCTTGGTCTCCGGGCTCACCGTGGAACGGGCGATCGTCGTCGACGACCAGTTGCGGTCCATCGACGACGACGACATCTACGCCGTCGGGGAGTGCACCCAGCACCGCGGTGAAGTGTACGGGCTGGTAGCCCCGCTGTGGGAGCAGGCGGTTGTCCTCGCCGACCACCTCACCGGCGCCAATCCCGGCGCTGCCTATCACGGGTCCCGGTTGGCGACGAAGCTCAAGGTCGCCGGTGTCGACGTCGCCACGATGGGCTTGAAGCACCCGGAACGCGAGGACGACGAATTCGTCCAGTTCTCCGAACCGCGGCACGGCGTGTACAAGACAGTCGTCATCCGCGACGGCAAGCTGGTAGGTGCCACGCTGCTCGGCGACGTCAGCAAGGTCGCCTTCCTCATGCAGGCCTACGACCGCGGATTGCCGCTGCCCGAGCAGCGCCTGGAACTGCTCTTCGACATCGGTACGCCGGCCCCTGTCGTCGGAGCGGCCGAACTGGCCGCCGACGCCCAGGTGTGCAACTGCAACGGCGTCAGCAAGGCCGACATCGTCAGCTGCGTGCAGGCCGGTGAGCGCACGGTCGGCGGGGTGACGGCCAAGACCCGAGCCGGCAGAGGCTGCGGCTCCTGCAAAGGCCTGGTGTCGGACATCGTGGAGTGGGCCGCCGACGGAAAGCTGGAGGTGGACCCCGCCGCCAACTGGTACGTGCCCGGCGTACCGATGGACAAGCCGGCGCTGATGGCTGCTATCCGCGAGCAGGGGCTGCGGTCGGTGTCGGCGGTGTTCGCCGCTCTCGCCCCGGACGGAGCGGAGGACGCCGCCAGCAAGATGGGCCTGGCGTCGCTGCTGAAGATGATGTGGAGCAGCGAATACATCGACGAACGCGACGCCCGCTTCGTCAACGACCGGGTACACGCCAACATCCAGCGGGACGGCACGTTCTCCGTCATCCCGCAGATGAAAGGCGGGGTCACCAGCCCGCACCAGCTGCGGCGGATCGCCGACGTCGCCGAGAAATACCAGGTTCCGATGGTCAAGCTCACCGGCGGCCAACGCATCGACCTGCTCGGCATCCGCAAAGAGGACCTCCCCAAGGTGTGGGCCGATCTGGACATGCCGTCGGGCTACGCCTACGGCAAAAGCTTCCGGACGGTCAAGACCTGTGTCGGCTCGGACTTCTGCCGTTTCGGCCTCGGTGACTCGACTGCACTGGGGCTGGCGCTGGAGAGCCGGTTCCAGGGGCTGGAGAGCCCGGGCAAGATGAAGTTGGCGGTGGCAGGCTGCCCGCGGAACTGTTCCGAGGCGCTGGTCAAAGACCTCGGCGTCGTTGCCGTCGACGGCGGTCGCTGGGAGATCTACGTCGGCGGCGCCGCCGGCGCGCATGTACGGAAAGGCGATCTGCTCGCCACCGTGGACACCCCGGAGCAGGTCATCACCCTGGCGGGGCGCTTCTTGCAGTACTACCGCGAGAACGCCAAGTGGTTGGAGCGTACTTACGCCTTCGTACCACGGATCGGCATCGAGGCTCTTCGGGCGATCGTGGTCGAGGACGGCGACAGCATCGCCGAAAGGCTGGACGCGGATATGCAAGCGTCGGTGGACGCCTACTCCGATCCGTGGCGGGAACGGGCCGAACCGGTGACGCCCGGCCAGTTCAGGCCGTCACTACCGCTGATCCCGCTGCCCCTGGTGCCGGTCCGATGAGCCAGTCCCTCGCGCTGGATCTCGACGTGCCGGCAAGCGGTGCCGCCGGATACTGCCTGGGAGCGCTGGCCGACATCCCGGTGGGAGAAGGCCGCGCGTACGCGGTCGCCGGGCAGCAGATCGCCGTCTTCCGGAGCCGCGACGGAAACGTGTACGCCCTGCAAGCGGTCTGCCCGCACGCCGGCGGGCCACTCGCGGACGGGCTGCTCGACGCGCGGGTCGTGGTCTGCCCGCTGCACAACAACGCCTTCGAACTGGCAACCGGGCAATCGGTCACCGGACAGCCAGCAGTGCGGACCTACCCGCTGTCCATCGACGAAGCCGGCCGCATCACGGTTCGCCTCAGCTGAGCGCCGACACCGCTTCATTTCCCGCAGTTCATCCCTCTCGGCAGGAGATCCGATGTCCGATGACATTGCCGTAGCACCGGCCGCACCGCCCGCTTCCCGGCGGCCGCGTACCGTCGAGGCTGGGACGGAACGGTGGATCACCCATTGGGAACCGGAAGACCCCGACTTCTGGGAGACCACCGGCAAGGTGGTGGCCCGCCGCAACCTGATCTTCTCCATCCTCGCCGAACACATCGGCTTCTCGGTGTGGAGTATCTGGTCGGTCCTGGTGCTGTTCATGGGCCCCGAGTACGGTTTCGACGCGTCCGGGAAGTTCCTGCTGGTGTCGATCCCGACCATGGTCGGCGCGGTGCTGCGGTTGCCCTACACCTACGCGGTGGCCCGGTTCGGCGGACGGAACTGGACCATCTTCAGCGCCGCCGTCCTCCTGGCCCCGCTGCTCCTCGGGGCCGCGGTGATGCATCCAGGCACATCGCATACGACGTTCCATCTCGTCGCGGCGCTCGCCGGACTCGGCGGCGGCAACTTCGCATCCTCCATGGCGAACATCAACACCCTGTACCCCGAGCGGCGCAAGGGCGCCGCCCTCGGCCTCAACGCCGGCGGCGGCAACCTCGGCGTGGCGGTCGCCCAACTGATCGGGCTGCTCGTCATCGCAACCGCCGGCAAGGGCGCGCCCAGACTTGTACTGGGCATCTACCTGCCTCTCGTCGTGCTGGCCGCCACCGCCGCCGCCTTGGGCATGAACAACATCTCCGGCGTACGCAACGACGCCACAGCCATGACGTCGGCCGTACGGGAGCCGCACACCTGGGTAATGGCACTGCTCTATATCGGCACCTTCGGATCGTTCATCGGATACAGCTTCGCCTTCGGCCTGGTACTGCAGACCCAGTTCGGCCGCACGCCGCTGCAGGCTGCCTACGTCACCTTCCTCGGCCCACTGCTCGGTTCGGTGTCCCGGCCGCTCGGCGGGATGCTCGCCGACCGACTCGGCGGCGCGCGGGTGACAGCCGGAGTGTTCTTCGCCCTCGGAGCCGGCATGGTCCTGCTACTGGCGGCTACGGCGCGCAACTCACTCGCGGTATTCACTGTCGGGTTCATCGCGGTCTTCGTCGTCGCCGGCATCGGCAACGGGTCGACGTACAAGATGATCCCGGCGATCTTCCGCGCCCGCGCTCGAGCCGCGGTGGCCGCCGGCGAGCCCGAGTCCGCGGCCGCGGTAACCGCACGCCGGCTGTCCGGCGCCGCCATCGGGCTGGCCGGCGCGATCGGCGCCGCCGGCGGCCTGCTCGTCAACCTCGCCTTCCGCGCCGCCTACGCCAAGGACCCGGTCACGCACGTCGTCGGCTCCGGGGCGCCGGCGTTCGTCGCGTTCCTGGTGTTCTACGGAATCTGCGCTGCGGTGACCTACGCGGTCTACCTGCGTCCGGCCACCGCCGGTTCCCGGATTTGAGCGTTGCTGCCCGGGCCCGGCCGCTGGCTCTGCTTGCTTATCCTTAGCCCGGAGCAAGCGGAGCGGTGAAGATGCGCCGGCTCTCGTCACCGCTCGGTCTTGTCCGGGTGGTTCCACCGCAGCGGGAGCAGGCGCCGGGCTGCCTCCTAGTCGGCGACCTGGTTGATGCGGACACCGTCGGTGGCGTCGAGGGCTTGGGCGGCGTGGACCTCGCACCCCCGCGCCACCGGGGTAGATAACCGACACCACGGCGATAGACGTGTACGGGGGCTGCTCGTCTCGCCACAGCCCGCAGCCGAGCTCGTCATGGGGAGCGTCGGGCCTTAGGACACCACGGCTCCCTCCCTCGTCGACAACGGGTGGCGCATCGCCAACAGCTGGCCGGAGGGTGTGACACGAGCGGACCGGCCGCGTCGATCAGCCCGATCCGGCCGACTGGCACTGGGGCGCGTGGCACACTTTGGCCAGGCAAGCGGGGAGACCGTCAGTTATGACTTACACGTCTGATGGGGCTGCCGATTCGGTCGAGTGCTGGTGTTGCGGGCAGCGGCAGAGCGAGTCGTCGTTGGTTCGACTGGGCAACCATCCGGAGGTCGCGCTGTGCCTGCGCTGCGCTCACTTCGTTCACCGGCGGGCGAAGGCCCAAGAGGACGCTTGCGTGCACACACTCGCCACCCGAGGGCGAGACGTCCTGCGGTCCAGCGAGTCCTTCGTCATACGGCACGACCTGCAGCACAAGCCGGTGATCGGCCCGCTGCTTCGGTGGCTAGTGGTCCGTCTGTGAAATAGGCGGCGTGTTAGCGGAGCGTCTGCGATATA
>JBDUDX010000155.1:0-2453 GCA_040002735.1 Frankiaceae bacterium
GGATGCTGCACATGTACCCGTACTTGCCGCTCGGCGGTCGCATGCGGATAGGGGTAGCGGTCATGTCCTACCTCGGCGTGCTGCACTTCGGGTTCACCGGCGACCAGGACAGCACTCCCGACCTCGATGTGCTGCGCCGCGGCGTCGACGACGGGCTCACCGAGCTGCTCGACGTTGTCCCGGGTTGACTGGAAGGTGCACCGTGGCCACCCTGGTCAGTCGGGCGCGGGGTCCGGGGTGAACGTGGTAGCCGCGCCGCTCGAGCGGCTGGGGTGCGGGCTGCGCGGCCTCCGGAAGTGACCTCCGTAGAGTGATCACCACGGCCAGGCCCAGGCCGCCGGCGGCGGCGATCTACGGTGCGCGGTCCGGTGTGGGCCAGGCGCCGGCTAGCAGTATCCCGACGCCCTGGCCGATGAACATGCCGGACTGCACCACTTGAAGGCGCGACCGCGCAACGCCGCCGGTACGGCCGCGGCGAAGGCCGCGTCGCACCGAGGAAGTCGAGGCCCTCATCAATGTGGGTGATCAAGGTCTTGGCTTGGCACAGGCGCGCTTCTCGGCGTTGCCGGCCATCTCGCCCTCCACCGGCCGCGAGGTCGCCTGGTACGGCGTGCCGCGGCGATCATTCTTTGGGTCTGGCGAGTCGAGAAGTGAGTTGAAATGGGCTGAGCAGCTTCGCTGCTGCGTTGCGGGGTTCTCAAACCTATGCCAGACTGCTCACTACTGCAGGCAGTTTGGTAGCTGCAGCTAGCATCGCTGGCCCCTCGGACACGCGACAGAGCCCGGGTTACGGCCGTCCAGCGACCTCAGCCCCGTCTTGCCCTTCGTGCCTCCCCCGCGACGCTCCGCGTCGCTCGTGGCGGGCGCCACCGCAGAGATGGAACCCCACATTGACGGAACCTCCCGCTCCCCTCGGCACCTCGGTGCCCGCGCCCCGGCCCGGTCGCCGCACCCCCGCCAGGCCCACCACCGTCGTGCCGCTAACCTCGAACCTCGGCGGGTGTGTCCGTAGGTGCGCTGGCGGCCGCGGCCGCCAGAACCGCTGCAACCATTGGGTTCTGGCGGCGTTCATCTCGGGTTGTAGGTGAACTTCGTGAACCAAGAGCAACCTGCGACTGTCGTGGTTATCAACGTTCGGCTGCCAGCCCGCGAGTGCCCTCCGCAGCGCATCCCTTCATTTACAGGGGTCATGCCCGTGCGCGGGAGTGTCGGTCCCCATCCTCAATCAAGGCGCACGCCCGATGCGCGGTGCCGGCAACGCCCCGACCGCGCTGCCCCGCCTGGCCGCGGCCGGCTGGCTCCGGCCGCCCACTTCAGACCGAACCCCGCCGACGCGGCGACGCTCGCCGGCCGGCCCGCGCTCGCCGGCCGCCAGCACCGCGGCCGCGGATCCCACCTGCGGGCGTAGTCACGCGGCTGGCCCGATCACCGCCGCGAACGGCCGCGTCGTCATCCCCAGCGCAGGACGTTCTTCGACAGCACGCGCAGCGTGCCTGGGGCCTCGTCCGCCCCCCTGAAGTTCCTGGCATCGGCGCTTCGGCGACGCTCACCGCCGCAGCGTCCGCGCCGGCACCGGCCTGATCAGGACCCGGACTCCACGCGCTTCTTGAGCCCCGTCAACGCGGCATCGATGATCACTTTCTGACCCTTACGCTTGAACACCCCCAGCACCCGCATCTTCAGGGCAACGGAGAGGTCGTAGGTCACCGTGGTGCTGCCACCGGAGTCGGTCAGCCGGTAATTGCCGTCCTGCGACTTCATCGCCTTGCTCTGCACGAGATGCCAGGACACCGAGTCCGGCCGGCTCCAGTCGTAGGCCAAGACGTACTCGTCCCTGACGATGCCGGCTTCGAGGAGGAACCGGACCCGCGTCGCGCGGCCCTCGACATCGGTCGCGACGATCTCGGCCTGCTTGACGATGTCGACCCACTGCGGGTAGGACTCGAAGTCGGCGATCACCTTCATCACCGACGCCTTGCCCGCGCCGATCACGAGAGTCTCGCTCGCCTGATCCACCATCCCCATCCGCCTCCGCTTCCGCTTCCGCTTCCCATGCTGCCTGGTATCCCGAACTGGCGGCAGGCTACCGGGCGGTGTCCGGGGCATTCCCCACACCCGAGCCTCGTCGGACCGCGCTTTGTAGGCGACCAACTCGCCGCTCGTCCTGCTCGACCAACGTCCACCCGGCGACCAGGTCCTCCGGCTCCCACTCCCGGCGCGCGGCCCTCCTCCCAACGCGCTCGCAGTCACGCACCGGGGGAAGTGCCGAGAACGGGTGGAGACGGCAACAACCGGTACCAGCGCAGCGTGCACGCCGCTCGGCGCCGCGTCGGGTCGGGTCGCGTCGGGTCGGGTCGGGTCGGGTCGGGTCGGGCTAGTCGCTCGGCGCCGCGTCGGCCGGGTCGGGCGGGCTAGTTGCCGAATCCCGTCAGCATCCCGGCACATTCGCACCA
>JBDUDX010000156.1:0-7099 GCA_040002735.1 Frankiaceae bacterium
GTTCGGCGTGGTCGAGGACCTGGCCGACGCTCTCGGCGCGGCGGTGGGAGCGTCCCGAGCGGCGACGGACGCCGGCTGGTATCCGCACCAGAACCAGGTCGGCCAGACCGGCAAGACCGTCTCGCCGCAGCTCTACATCGCGCTCGGCATCTCCGGCGCGATCCAGCACCGTGCGGGCATGCAGACGTCGAAGACGATCGTGGCGGTGAACAAGGATCCGGAGGCGCCGATCTTCGAACTCGCCGACTTCGGCGTGATCGGCGACTTGCACAAGGTGACCCCGCAGCTCACCGCCGAAGTGCAGCAACGCAAGGGCTGACCGTCGGGATTACGCTGGCGCGGGTGACCTACCTCGACCACGCGGCCGCCACGCCGATGCTGCCGGCGGCGGTCGAGGCGATGACGGCCCACCTGGGATCTGCCGGCAACGCGTCCTCGCTGCACGCCAGCGGGCGGCGGGCTCGGCGCATCGTGGAGGAGTCCCGGGAGACCCTGGCGGGCGCCTTGGGAGCCCGGCCGGGAGAGATCGTCTTCACCGCCGGTGGTACCGAAAGCGACAACCTCGCCGTGAAGGGCATGTACTGGGCCCGGCGGGCGGCTGACCCCCGACGCTGCCGGATCCTGGCCAGCGCGGTCGAGCATCACGCTGTCCTCGACTCGGTCCTCTGGCTCGCCGAACACGAGGGCGCGCTGATCACCTGGCTGCCGGTGGATGAGACCGGCCGGGTGGACCCGGCGGCCCTTCAGGAGGCCCTGGATGCCTTCGCGGACGAGGTTGCCCTGATCAGCGTGCAGTGGGCGAACAACGAGATCGGCACATTGCAGCCGGTCGCGGAACTCACCGAGATCGCCCACGGCTACGACGTACCCCTGCATACCGACGCCGTGCAGGCGGTGGGGCTGGTGCCGCTGGACTTCGCGGCCAGCGGAGTGGACGCGATGACGGTCACCGGCCACAAGCTGGGCGGTCCGATCGGCGTCGGCGCACTCCTGCTGGGCCGGGGCGTGGACTGCGTACCCCTGCTGCACGGCGGCGGGCAGGAGCGGGACGTCCGGTCCGGCACCTTGGACGTGGCCGGCATCGTAGGTTTCGCGGCCGCGGCGGAGATCGCCGTGAAGGAACAGCCCGAGCGGGCGGAGCGGCTGGCGGGCCTCCGGGACGATCTCGTTCGCCGGCTGCTGGAGGTCGTACCGGACGCGCTGCTCAACGGTGACCCGACGCTGGCGCCGACCCGGCGGCTTCCGGGTAACGCGCACTTCTCCTTTCCCGGCTGCGAAGGTGATTCGCTGCTGCTGCTGCTGGACGCGCGCGGTATCGAATGCTCCACCGGTTCGGCCTGCTCAGCCGGCGTGGCCCGCCCCAGCCATGTGTTGCTGGCGACCGGAGCCGATGAGGAACGGGCTCGCAGCTCGCTGCGGTTTTCCCTCGGACACCCCTCCACCCGGACCGACGTGGACGCACTGATCGCGGCGATCGGCCCGGTGACGGACCGGGCCCGGGGCGCCGGGGTCGCCAGCCGGCGATGATTCCCCCGGGACCGAGCCGGTGAAAGTGCTCGCTGCGATGTCCGGCGGGGTGGACTCGGCGGTGGCCGCAGCCCGCGCCGTCGACGCCGGCCACGACGTCACCGGCGTCCATCTTGCGTTGTCCGCCACCCCGGAGTCCTACCGCAGCGGCGCTCGCGGGTGCTGCACGCTGGAGGACGCCCGGGACGCCCGCCGGGCGGCGGACCTTCTCGGCATCCCGTTCTACGTGTGGGACCTCGCCGAGCGCTTCCGCGCTGATGTGGTGGACGACTTCGTGGCGGAATACGCCGCGGGGCGTACGCCCAACCCGTGCCTGCGCTGCAACGAGCGGATCAAGTTCGCCGCGGTCGCGGACCGGGCGCTGGCCCTCGGCTTCGACGCCGTGGCCACCGGTCATTACGCCCGAATCGTCGACGGGGCGTTGTACCGGGCGGTGGACCCGTCGAAAGACCAGAGCTACGTGCTCGGAGTACTCACCGCAGAGCAGCTGCGCTCGGCAATGTTTCCGCTCGGGGGGTCACTCAAGTCCGACGTGCGGGCCGAGGCGCAGCGCCGCGGCCTGCAGGTCGCCGCCAAGCCGGACAGCCACGACGTGTGCTTCATTCCGGACGGCGACACCGCCGGCTACCTGGCGCGTCGCCTTGGTGCCGAGCCCGGGGACATCATCGAGGACGGCCGGGTGGTCGGCGCCCATCACGGCGCGTACGCCTATACGGTGGGCCAGCGCCGCGGCCTGCGCCTGGGCCGGCCGGCGGCCGACGGCCAGCCCCGGTTCGTCCTGGACGTCTCGCCGGTCACCCGTACCGTCACGGTCGGCCCGGCCGCCGCGCTCGACGTCGACGGATTGACCGGCACCGCGCCGCGCTGGTGCGGGCCGGCACCGGGAGGCGCGCTCCGGCTGCTCGCCCAGGTCCGGGCCCACGGCGAGGTGGTTCCCTGCCGGGCCACGCTCACCGATGGCGAGCTGAGCGTCGCGCTGGAGTCACCCTTGCGGGGGGTGGCGCCCGGGCAGGCCGTCGTCCTCTACGACGGCGACCGGGTGGTCGGCAGCGCGACCATCCGGGCCACCTCCCGGGCCGGGGATCTGCCATTAGCCGTCCCGCGCCCGTAGGCTGGCCCGGTGACCTCGACCGAAACGATCACCCGCCCGGCAACACCGCAGACCGGGGCCGGCAAGCCGTCGAAGGCGCACATCGCCCGCGCCTCGGATGTGACCGAAGCGTACGTCATGGGTACTGAGATCACTGCACTCTGCGGATACAAGTGGGTGCCGTCTCGGGATCCGGCCGGTCTGCCGGTGTGTCCGGACTGTAAGGCGATCGCGCTGCAGATGTCCGGCAGCCTGCCGGAGTAGTCGCGAGCCCTCCCGCGCCGGGTTCGGCATAGCCCGCCGGCGGAGAAGCGGCGGGACTTGCCGTACCTGTCAGGGAATCGGCGGCACGGCCGGACGCAGTCACGCCACCGGGCTGGGTCACTTCAGCGGGACTCTGGTACCGGTAAGGTTCCCCAGCCCCCAAGGCGTTGGTGCACGGGGGCTCGCCCGGCCAGGCGACGGGTCAGGCCAGAGGCGCGCCCGAGCCTCAAGCAACCGGTAAGTCTGTGCGCCTAGTCTCGGCGGCATGCACAATGGCACTCTGCCGTGGACCGCGGGCGCGGCCACCGGCGTGGGTTCAATGCCGGGGGAGGACATCGGCGAGGCGGTGGCGGTCGCCTTCGGCGAATGCCCGGAGCTGCCATTCCTGCCGGAATTGCCGGCCCGAGGGGTCGGCGCCGATCTGATCGGCCGCGGAGCGGCGTTGCTCGCCGGGTTGCACGTGGATCTCCAGCCGGCCGGCTGGCGCCTGGTGGACCGGGGCGGGCTGGATGAGCGCCGGGCCCGCAGCCTGCTCTCCCGCGACCTGGACACGCTGGAGGAGCACGCCGGGAGCTACGCCGGTCCGCTGAAGGTGCAGGCGGTGGGGCCGTGGACCCTGGCGGCCACGGTCGAATTGCCGCGCGGCGGCCGGGCGCTCGCCGATGTCGGCGCTGCGCGCGACCTCGCCGCCGCGCTGGCCGAAGGGATGCGGGTGCATCTGGCGGACGTGGCCAGGCGGGTGCCGGCCGCGACCCTGCTGCTGCAACTCGACGAGCCGGCGCTGCCGGCGGTGCTCGCCGCCCGGGTACCCACCGCCAGCGGCTTCCGTACCTTGCGGTCGGTGTCGCCGCAGGTGGCTCGTACCGCACTGGAGTCCGTGCTAGCCGCCGCCGCGGCGGCCGGTGCGATACCGGTGGTGCACTGCTGCGCGCAGGACGTGCCGGTCGAGCTGCTGGTCGCGGCCGGCGCCCGGGCGGTGAGCCTGGACCTGACCCGACTCCCCCGACGAGCCGAGGACGACCTGGGAACCGCAGTGGAATCCGGCGTCGGGTTGCTGCTCGGTGTGCTGCCCAGCATCGGCGAAGAAGTGTCGGACCCGGCGCCTAGCGTGGATCTGGTGAACAGCTTGTGGCGCCGGCTGGGCCTGCCGGCCGAAGAGTTGAGCAAGGTCGTCCTCACGCCAACCTGCGGGCTGGCGAATGCCTCGCCGGGGTACGCGCGGGCAGCTCTGCGACTGTGCCGCGAGGCCGCCCGACGCCTCGATTCTGGCCGGAGCTGATGACCGATACGCCCACCGCCGAGGTCGCAGCTGATCTGCGACAGCGGCACGCCGAGTTGAGTCGGGCGATCGACGAGCATGCCTACCGGTACTACGTGTTGGACGATCCGACGGTCAGCGACGCCGAGTACGACACGCTGATGCGGGAGATCACGGCATTGGAGGATCGCGAGCCGGCGTTGCGGACGCCGGACTCCCCCACGCAGAAGGTGCACGGCGCACCGTCGACGCTGTTCGCGCCGGTGACTCACCTGGAACGCTTGATGAGCCTGGACAACGCCTTCTCCGACGCCGAGCTGGAGGCGTGGGCGACCCGGGTGGAGCGGTCGGCGGGCACGATTCCGCAGTACCTGTGCGAATTGAAGATCGACGGCTTGGCGGTCGCGCTGGTCTACGAGCGGGGCCGGCTGCTGCGCGGAGCCACCCGCGGCGACGGACGTACCGGGGAGGACATCACCGCCAATCTGCGCACGCTGGACGACGTACCGGTCCGGCTGGCCGGTGCCGCCCCCGAGCTGCTGGAGGTGCGCGGCGAGGTGTTCTTTCCGGTGGCCGGGTTCGCCCGCCTCAACGAGACGCTGGTCGAAGCCGGCCGGGCACCGTTCGCCAACCCGCGCAACGCCGCGGCCGGATCGCTGCGGCAGAAGGACCCGAAGGTAACGGCGAGCCGGCCGCTGCGGATGATCGTGCACGGCATCGGGGCCCGCCGCGGCTACGACCCGGTCAGCCAATCCGCGGCGTACGAGGACCTGCGGGCAATGGGTCTGCCGACGTCGACGCACCACCGGCTGGTGCCCGATCTCGCCGGAGTCCAGGAGTACATCGGCTACTACGGCGAGCACCGGCACGACGTCTCCCATGAGATCGACGGCGTGGTGGTGAAGGTCGACTCGGTGGCGCTGCAGGGCCGGCTCGGCTCCACGTCCAAGGCGCCGCGGTGGGCGATCGCCTTCAAGTACCCGCCGGAAGAAGTCACCACCAAGCTGCTTTCGATCGAGGTGAACGTCGGCCGGACCGGGCGGATCGTGCCGTTCGCGGTGATGGAACCGGTCGCGGTCTCCGGTTCCACCGTGCAGCGGGCCACCCTGCATAACCAGGACGAGGTTCGCCGCAAGGGCATCTTGATCGGCGACACCGTCGTGCTGCGCAAGGCCGGGGACGTCATCCCGGAGGTCGTCGGACCGGTGGTTGCACTGCGGGACGGCTCCGAACGCGAGTTCGTCATGCCGACCGAATGCCCGGCGTGCGGGACGCCGCTGGTTCGCCCCGGCGACGACGTCGACGTGCGCTGCCCCAACGCGCGTACCTGTCCCGCGCAGCTGCGGGAGCGGCTGTTCGCCCTCGCCGGCCGGGGGGCGCTGGACATCGAGGTGCTCGGGTACCAGTCGGCGAGCGCATTGCTCAGCTCCGGTCTCCTCATCGACGAGGGTGATCTCTTCGCGGTCACGGCGCAGGATCTGCAGGGCGTTCCCTTCTTCACCCGCAAGGACGGGTCCCTCTCCGCAAACGGGTTGCGCCTGATCGATCAGCTGGAGAAGGCCAAGTCCCGGCCGCTGTGGCGAGTTCTGGTGGCGCTGTCCATACGTCACGTCGGGCCGACTGCCGCTCAGGCGCTAGCCCGGGAGTTCCGCTCGCTCGACGCCATCTGCGCGGCGACCCCGGAGAAGCTGGCCGCGGTCGAAGGCGTCGGGCCGACCATCGCCGCCGCCGTCGTGGACTGGCTCGCCGTCGACTGGCACGCTGACATCGTCGCGAAATGGCGCGCGGCCGGTGTAGCGATGGCCGAGCAGTCGACGGACGACGGTCCCCGACCGCTGGCCGGGATGACCGTGGTGATTACCGGTGCGCTCAGCGGCTGGACCCGGGACGCCGCCATCGCCGCGGTCCAAGAGCGCGGCGGGCGGGTCAGCGGGTCGGTCAGCAAGAAGACGTCGTTCGTCGTGGTCGGGGACGCACCGGGCTCGAAGTACGACAAGGCCGTGGCGCTCGGCGTGCCGGTACTTCACGATGCCGGGTTCGCGGTCCTGCTGGCCGACGGTCCGGAGGCCGCGCGGGCGGCCGTTGCGGGAGGAGTCGAGGCTTGACCCCTCGGGTGGACCGTTCTCCGTCAGGGCAGGTGAGGCGCCAGCAGGGTCAGGTCTGGCGGGGACAGCCGGTCCGATGCAGTCGCGGCCTGGTGCCAGTACGGGTAGAGCAACGGCGGGCGGCTTACCTCGTCGAGCCGGTTCCGCTCGGCGTCGGTAAGTGCCACGTCGGCGGCGGCGAGGTTCTGCGCCAGCTGCTCCTGGGTGCGGGCACCAACGACGAGGGAGGTCACCCCCGGCTTGCCGAGGGTGTAGGCGAGCGCGATCTGGGCGGCCGGCACCTCGCGAGCCTGGGCGATCTCCACGAGCACGTCGATGATGTCGTACAGGCCGTCCTCGTCGTAGACCGGCGGCTCGTTCCAGTCACTGAGGTGGCGCGATCCCTCGGGCGCCTGCTGCCCGCGGCGGTACTTGCCGGAGAGCAGGCCGCCGGCGAGCGGGCTCCAGACCAGGATGCCGAGGCCCTGGTCGACGGCGAGCGGCACCAATTCGTACTCGGCTTCGCGGGCCTGCAGCGAGTAGTAGATCTGCTGGCTGATCAGTCGCGGAAGCCCGGCCCTCTCGGCGATGCCGAGGGCCTTCATCAGCTGCCAGGCGGCGAAGTTCGAGGCACCCACGTAGCGCACCTTGCCGGAGGAGACCAGCAGGTCGAGCGCCTCCATCGTCTCCTCCAGGGGCGTGAGCCCGTCCCACTCGTGGAGCTGGTAGAGATCGAGATAGTCGGTCCGCAGCCGGCGCAGGCTAGCCTCACATCCGGCCACGATGTGCTGGCGTGAAAGCCCCGCGTCGTTGGGGCCGTCGCCCATCGGGAAGCGCACCTTGGTGGTCAACAGGACCTCGTCGCGACGGCCGTCG
>JBDUDX010000157.1:0-4260 GCA_040002735.1 Frankiaceae bacterium
AGATCAACAGTGTCAGGCGCCCCAAACGCCCGAGAAAAACAGCGCCCTCCTAGGGTCTGCGATGGCCAGTCATCATCCACCGGTTTCTCGCGCCTTGGCCGTCGGATTGGGCGGCGTGGTCGAGCCGACCGACGGAATATCTCAGACGGGGGGACACTGCCTCAACCAGGGAACGGGCATCGACGCCGGGCGGGAGTTCCCACTGCTGCGGCTCTTGTCGGTTCGCCGATATAGGCATTGCGTCCCGGAAGCGGGTGGGCCATCAGTGTGACTACCTCGATTTCAACCCGACGGCCCGCGGCGGGAAGGCTGTCTTGGCGGTGGAGAGGGTTCGTGGCGGAATCCGCGGGCTGCGTGGAGCCGATCAGCCGGGCGGAGCGGTGGTTGCAGCCCGGTTGAGGTTGCCGTCGGCGGCCGGCGTGCCGTGGGGGGTGTGTGTTCGGCTCGGGTCCGGAACGGGGCCTGGTGGAACCGGTAGGTGCAGGCCGAGGAGGGGATGTAGGGCGTCCGGGCTCATGGGCCGGGCGAGGTAGAAACCTTGGGCGGTGTCGGCGCCGAGGCGATGCACGAGTTCTAGGGCCGTCGGGCCTTCGATGCCTTCGGCGACGACTTTCAGCCCGAGACCGCGGCCGATGTCGATGGTGGCTGCGAGTAGCCGTTGTCCACCTTCGCCGAGGTCGTTGACGAGGTCCCGGTCTATTTTCAGGCCGTCGAGTGGGAGTTCGTGGAGGGCCCGGAAGGAGGCGTATCCGCTGCCGAAGTCGTCGAGTTCGATGCGCACCCCGAGCGTGCGGAGTTCGTGGAGTACATCGGCGGCGGCGCTGACGTCCTTGATGACCGCCGTCTCGGTGATCTCTAGTACGAGCGCGGCACCGCTGAGCCCTCGCTCGTTGAGCAGGCGGTCCACGTCGGCGGGCAGTGAGCGGTCGGTGACGAGTTGGGCGGACAGGTTGACGCTGACCGGAACGGACACTCCGGCGGCGTGCCAGATCCGGGCTTCGTCCAACGCCTTGCCGATGGTGAGGTGGGTCAATTGACGGATCAGTCCGGTCCGCTCTGCGAGGGGGATGAACTCCGACGGTGCCACGTCCGCCTCGCCGGGGCGGTGCCATCTGGCTAGGGCTTCCACGCCAACGACCTGCCCGGTGTTCAGCGCGTACTCCGGTTGGTAGGCCAGCGTGAGCTGCTCGGTTTCGATGGCGAGGAGGAGTTCCGCGGCGAGCCAGGAGGCGGTTGCCCCGCTGGCGGTGCCGGCGTCGTAGACCCGGACGCCGTCGCGGTCTCTCTTGGCTTGGTACATGGCTGCGTCCGCCGCCCGGAGGAGCTCGGCTGAGGAGCGGCCGTGTTCGGCGTAGACGGCGGCGCCGACGCTAGCCCCGATGAACCGGGCGACCCCGTCGATGTCGATCGGGCGGATGAGCGCCTCCCGGAGGCGGTGCGCGACGACGGAGACGTCGTCGGCTTCGCGCAGTTGTCGCAGGACGACGGCGAACTCATCTCCACCTAACCGGGCTGCGGTGTCGTATTCGAAGGTGTTGCTGTGTAGCCGCCGGCCGATCTCCTGGAGCACCAGGTCACCTTTGTCGTGGCCGAGGGTGTCGTTGATCTGCTTGAACCCGTCGAGGTCGAGCATGAGGACCGCGACCCGCTCCCCGCCGGGTGCAGCCGCGGCGGCGACCGCCCGGTCCAGCGCCTCTTCTAGCGCCTTCCGGTTCGCCATCCCGGTCAGGTGGTCCAGGCGGGCCGCCATCCGCAAGGCGCCGTGTTGACGCCGCAGTACGCACAGAAACCAAAGGATCAGGCCTGCGCCGAGCGCGGCGGCTGCGCCCCCGACCCATGGGGGGATGGAACTGGCCCGGCCGGTGGACCACTCCAGGATCGCCCAGTCGTTAACGTTCCCGTTCGTCCGGGCGGCGCCGCTCACCTCAAGCCGCCGGCCGTTGACCGTGACCGTTCCGGTTGACGTGGTGCTGGATGTCAGGATCGCGGCGGCTGGCGACTGCGGAAACCGGCCGGCCGGGTTCGTAGCCGGCAAGTCCCGGTCGTGGAGAATCTCGTGTCCGGTTGCTCGGTCGACCACAGCAACGTGCTGGCTACCAGAACCGGTTGCGAGGTCCTGCTGGAAGCTGTCCAACGCCACCTCGAAGTGCACGATCAGCCGACGGCCGTCCCGTTGACGGATCCAGGTGGAGTTGGAGATGACCCAGTGCTTCGTATCCGGCGACACGTACGGCGCCGCCTGGTAAACCTGCCCCCGGCCTAACGCCAGCGTGGGAGTGAAGAACGGGTTACCAGCCTCGTCCGTCGAAAGGTCAGCCACTGGGGCCGCGGCGCCCTCGGTGACCCGGGCGAGTTCACGGCCGCGGTCGTCGATCAAACACGCCTCGCCGATCGCCCCCGGATACAGCTCCTCCAAATACTTCAGTGCCCGGTTGGCGTCACCGTTGACGACCCCTCGACCAGCAGACGGGCTGAACGCCGGGTTTTGTGCCAGCAGCAGGTCCAGGCTGCGCGCCCGTTCGAAGTAGGAGCTGAACGCTGACGCCACCTGCGCCGCGTCGCGCTGCAACGTCCTCGCCTGCTGACGCTGCTGAGCAACCGCCCCAGCCGAGGCCAGCAGTCCAACCGATAGCAGCACAACTCCCACAAGAAGCGCAACGAACGGGGACCGGCGCATCGCAACTCTCCGCTCGAGGGTGTACCGCCCCATCGACACACCCGCTCCAAGCCTTAACCGTCCGCCCGCGGTACTGGCACCGTCGGTCGGCGTGGGAGACCCGGCCGGCGACGGCCCGAGTACATCCGGGTGAAGGTAACGCTCAACGGCACCCGGGACACCCTGCCCTTCGCCCCCGAGGGCTTCGTAGCAGTTGCCAGCGGCGCGAAAAGCCGCGGCGGGGGCCGCCAGCCGTCAACGGTGTCTCCGCCGGCCGGGCTGCAGCAGGACAACCGGCTCACCATGCCCGCCCGAATCCTCCGCCCATACAGCGTCGGCGCCGACAGTGATGTGCATGCCGGTCACCGTAGTTACGGACGCGGCGGTGGCGCGCCTCGCAAGCCGAACGGCCAGCTGGGACGTCGTCCCAGCAGCCTCTGCGGGCGCCAGCCGATGCCGGGCTGCTGGCCGGGACGGCCTTGATCACCGGGCGATCCGCTGCGGCGCGAACTTCCACCCTGTGCTGCGGAGGTCCCGCTGCGGTGTGTGGTCAAGTTACGGGGCATGCGAAACGCTGCCGTCCTACTGTCCTGAGGGGCCCCTCGTGCTCGCAACCAGTGACGTGATCGCTTTCGTATCCACCACGAACCTGGCGAACGCACGGGCGTTCTACGGAGCAACGCTCGGGCTTCCGCTCACGAATGAGAACGACTACGCATGCGTCTTCGGCGCGCACGGCACAATGCTGCGCGTCACGGCCGTCCATGAAGTTGTCCTGCCGGGATACACCGTTCTGGGCTGGCAGGTCGATGACATAGCCGAGACTGTCTCGCGACTCGAGTCAGCGGGCGTCCGCTTCGCGCGCTACGACGGGATGGATCAGGACGAGCAGGGAGTGTGGACCACGCCGACCGGCGAGCGTGTCGCGTGGTTCACCGACCCCGACGGCAATGTCCTCTCGCTCACCGAATTCGCCTGAAGAGGCGCGCTCGGTATCTCCCGCCTCAGGACCCAAGCTTCGGCTTGCGGACCACGGAGTGGCGGTCCCGGCGGGTCTATCCGGTGCTGTTCATCGACGCGATCGTGGTGAAGGTCCGCGACGGGCAGGTGGTCAACCGGCCGGTGTATGTGGCGATCGGGGTGACCTGCAACGGGGAGCGGGGCATCCTGGGCCTGTGGGCCGGTGACGGCTCGGAGGGTGCGAAGTTCTGGCTGTCGGTACTCACCGAGATCAAGAACCGTGGCGTCGAGGACGTGTGCATAGTGGTCTGCGACGGGTTGAAAGGCCTCCCCGACTCGATCACCACCAGCTGGCCGTTCCCGGTCGTCCAGGCGTGCATCATCTACCTCATTCGCAACACGTTCCGCTACGCCAGCCGGCGGGACTGGGACGCGATCAGTAAGGACCTGCGGCCGGTCTACACCGCACCCAACGAAGCCGCCGCAGGTGCCCGCTTCGAGGAGTTCGCCGAGAAGTGGGGCCGGCGCTACCCGGCGGTCGTGAAGCTGTGGCACTCGGCCTGGTCGGAGTTCATCCCGTTCCTGGACTACGAGCACGAGCACTAGCAGCGTGACGTGAGGTAGGACGCGGTCAGCGTCGCCGC